>JACDCD010000161.1 GCA_013694625.1 Actinomycetota bacterium
TTGTTCGGCCGTCCCGCCGGCGTTATCCGCCGCCGGCGCCGGCGCAGTTGTTGCGGGCGGCGCTGCGGCGGGGGCGGGTGACTCCGGAGCGGGGGTGGGAGATCCCGGGTACTCGGCGCCTATCTCCAGGGGCGGCGGCGGGAGGACCGAATCCATCCAGTCCGAGAGCTTTTCCTTCTCGTGGGTGAGCTCGCGAATGTCGTACTCGGCGTACTCGAACTCGCGGCTCCAGAACAGAGCGTCGTAGGGGCAGACCTCGACACATATGCCGCAGTACATGCACAGGGCATAGTCGATCGCAAAGCGGTCGAGCACGTTTCTCTTGCGCGGGCGGCCCCCCTGGCGCTTGGGAGGAAGCTGCTCTTTGTGCGAGTCGATGTAGATGCACCAATCGGGGCATTCACGCGCGCACAGCATGCAAACGGTGCAGTTCTCCTCTTTGAGGGCAATAACGCCTCTGGTACGCGGCGAGAGGTCCTGTTTCTCGTCCGGGTACTGGATCACGGTGTTGTGCTTGAAGAGGTGCTTGAGCGTGACCCCCATGCCCTTCAGGAGCCCCAGACCGAATCCGGGCTTGCGCGCCTTTTCGAGTCTTCGTTGATCTAGTGCCACTGCACCCCTAAGCGGTCAGACATACAGGACCCACGCCCCCGTAGCAAGGATAAGCACCAGGCCCACCGGGATCAGAAACTTCCATGCGAACTTCTGCAGTTGATCTTCTCTCACTCGAGGAAAGGTTGGCCTGATCCAAAGGAACAGAAAGATCATGAACATGGTCTTGCCGGCAAACCAGAAGACACCCGGGATGAACTCGAGAATCCGCAAGGGGACGATGGGCTTGTAGCCCCCGAGAAACAGAGTCGCCGCAATTCCCCCGAACGCGACCATGTGCCCCATCTCGGCAAACATGTGGCTGAAGATGTAGCGCATCCCCGAGTACTCGGTGAACGGTCCCGTGATGATCTCGGATTCGGCCACCGGCATGTCGAACGGGACCCTGGTCATCTCCGCTACGGCTCCGATGGTGAACAACAGGAACGCGACCAGGCCGATGCCGGGGGGCCAGACGGCGAAGGGGAAATTCTGCGCCTCGACGATGTCGATCAGGGAAAGCGACCCCGCCAGCATCGCGACGACCGCAGCAGCCAGGACGATCGGCAGCTCATATGCGATTAGTTGGGCGGCCGACCGCAGAGCACCGATCAAGGCGTACTTGTTGGCGCTCGACCATCCGGCCATGAGCAGCCCGATGGTGGACAGCGACCCGATTGCGAGAAGGTAGAAGAGCCCGACATCGAGATCCTCGATCACCAGGTTCCTGTCGATAGGTATCACCAGGTAGGTCATGATTATCGGCACCATGATCGCCGCCGGAGCAAACGAAAAGACCTTGCGGTCGGCCGCCGCCGGGATGATGTCCTCCTTCAGGAGGAACTTGATTCCGTCGGCCAAGGTCGTCGCCCAGCCGTGCCATCCGCCGGGATACATGGGACCGAGCCGGTGCTGGAGATGGGCCATGACCTTGTGCTCGGCATATCCGCCCACCAGAGCGCCGAGAGGCACCACAGTCAGTATGACGAGCACCTTGATGACGAGTATCTGCCAGGTTGCCAACGTGATATCGAACATCAGCGGTCTATGTCCCCCAAGACAAAGAAGAAGGAACCGAGGATGGCGATCATGTCGGACACATAGGTGTTCGCCAATACGTGCGACAGCGCAGAAACGTTGCTGTAGGAGGGTGTCCTGATCTTGAGGCGATAAGGCCTCCGGTCGCCGTCCGAAACCAGATACATCCCCAGCTCACCGAGCGGATTCTCGGTGCGAACGTAGACCTCACCCGCCGGCGCCTGGACCACGCGCGGTACCTTGCCCATGATGGGGCCCGGCGGCAGATCCTCGATCGCCTGCTCGACGATGCGGGCCGACTCGCCGACTTCGCCCACGAGAACCCAGAAACGGTCGAAGCAGTCGCCGTTGGGCGCAGAGCAGACATCGAAGTCGAACTTGTCGTAGACGAGGTAGGGCTCGTCCTTACGGATGTCCATGTCGATGCCGGACCCCCGCGCAATCGGCCCTGTTACGCCGTAAGAGTAGGCCGCCTCCCTGTCGAGCACGCCCACATCGATCGTGCGTTGTTTGAAAATCTCATTCCCAACCAGGAGATTCTCGTAGTCGGGCAGACGCTCGATGACCTGGCGGACCCCCTTCAGCGCTTCGTCAACGAACCCTCTGGGGACGTCTTCCTTGAGCCCTCCCGGACGGAAAAACCCAAAGTGCATGCGCCCGCCGGTCGTGGCTTCCATGACACGCTGGATGTCCTCGCGCTCACGGAAGGCATAGAAGGTCGGCGTGATAGCCCCGAGCTCGGCGCCGAACGAGGCGAAGAACATCAGGTGATTGAGGATGCGGTTCATCTCGCACAGGATTACGCGCAGATATTGGGCCCTGGGCGGCACCTCGATCTCCATGAGCTGCTCGACGGCCATAGCCAGAGGCAGCTCGTTGTTGATTCCCGACAACCAATCCATGCGGGACACGAGGTTTGTTATCTGACGGTAATCACGCTGTTCGACGAGCTTCTCGTATCCCCGGTGCATGTATCCGATCACAGGCTCGGCGTTTATCAGGATTTCGCCGTCGATCGTGGCAAGCAGGCGGAAGACGCCGTGCGTTGCGGGGTGCTGCGGCCCGACGTTGAGGATCATCTCCTCGGTCTGGAGCCGGCCCTCGGCGCCTGCACCTCGGGAAGCCGGCTTGGGGCCCTCTGTCGTCATCGCCATCTACCGGCCTCCGGCTGCGGCTTCTTCGGGGTCTTTTGCCCCCGGCCATGCCTTGACCACGCGCGTCGGCAGCTTGAACGACCGGAGCATCGGGTGTCCCTCGAAGTCCTCGGGGAGGTACAGGGTCGTCAGATGAGGATGGCCCGGGAACAGGATCCCAAACATCTCGTGCGTTTCGCGTTCGTGCCACAACGCGCCTTTGTAGATTCCCGAAATACTCGGACACTCCGGGGCTGCGGGGTCGACGGGAACATGGACCGTGACGTGGATGGCGAACTCGGGAGAGTAAACGTGGATCAGTACCTCGAGCCCGCCGCCGCCTTCGCCCAGCTCCGATCGATCCACTCCCGACAAAAAGGTGAAGAAGACACAACCGAGGTGCTCCGAGTCGCGCAACCTTCTCATGACCCGCACGAGGTTCTCGGGCTTGCAGATGAAATCGACTGCGCCGAAGTTCAACTTGTGCTCTTCAACCCACGGCCCCAGGGTCTCTTCGACCCTGTCAAGTGCCTCCGGGGGGGTGATTGCGCCCGGTCTTGTCACGCTCAGGCACCCCCGGCCAGACCGGGCTCGGGAATGTAGGGCACGGTGGTTTCGTGACCCTTCCACTTTTCCGTCGGGTTCTCATTCGTGATCTTCTCCTGCAGGCGGATCACTCCCTGCAGGAGCGCCTCGGGGCGGGGTGGGCAGCCGGGCACATAGACGTCCACGGGGATTATCTGATCCACACCCTTGGTCACCGCGTACGAATCCCAGTAGGGGCCCCCGCAATTGGCGCAGGAGCCCATCGAGATGACGTACTTGGGCTCGGGCATCTGATCGTAAACGCGCTTGATCGGCGCCGCCATCTTGTCGGTCACAGTCCCGGCGACCACCAACAGGTCCGCCTGGCGGGGTGATGCCGGAAACGGGATCACCCCGAAGCGGATGATGTCGAACTTGCTTGCGATGGCCGCACCCATCTCGATCCCGCAACATGCGAGGCCGAATTGCATCATCCACAGCGAGTACTTACGGCTCCAGTTGAGCAGCCATGAAGCCGGGCCGGGGAGCTTTACCTTCTCGATTACAGCCAATCGAGCACCTTCTTCTTGACGGCGTAGAGCAGAGCAAGGGCCAGGATGGCAATGAAGATGACCATCTCGATCAAGGCCTGGGTCCCCAACCTCTCGAAGACGATCGCCCAGGGGAACAGGAACACGGCCTCGACGTCGAAGACGACAAACAGCAGGGCGAAGATGTAGTAACGCACGTTGGTCTGGGCCCAGCCCTGCCCGATCGGGTCGATGCCGGATTCATAGGTCGTGTACTTCTCGTACGAGGGGACATTTGGGCGGAGCAGCCTCGCCAGTTGAAGGGTTCCCATGACAAGCCCGACACTGACCACGAGGAACAAGCCGATGGTCAGGTATTGGCTGAAATAACTACGGGCCACTATGCCTAACGCTCCCTGGTCGCGCCGAACACGTTCACTGGCTGGGATTGGACCCATCTGTCCCGGGGCCGGTCTCCCTCTGGCCGCCCTGGGCAGCGTCCTAGATACACGGCGAAAACTACCACGGACGTGCCCTGCGCAGGCTTTTTGCCCTCTCGTGAACGCTCCACGGACGCGGTGGCCCAGCGCGCCGGACCATAGGGTTACCGTCATCGGCCTTCATCCCGCTACGTCCCAATGGCCCCCGCAAACAAGGAGGCGACCCTGTGCCCGACGACCTTGTTCCTGCCGATCACGTCATCACGATCTTCGGCGCGTGCGGTGACCTCGCCCGGCGAAGCCTCCTGCCGGCCCTCTGGGGCCTCGGCCGGGAGGGGCTGCTCCCCCGCAGGTTCCGGGTGATCGGAAACTCGCTAGAAGACCTGACCACCGGCGCCTTCAGGGCCCTTGCGCGCCGGGCGATCGAGGAGTTCTCCATCGGGGACATACCGGAGGACGCGTGGAGCGAGTTCTCCGGCAGGCTCAGCTACACCTCCGGGCAGTTCAAGCCTGGTGACACAGGTCCCATGACAGAGGCGATCAGCGCCGCTGAGGCCGAGGTGGGGGGATCACCCCGGAGGCTGTTCTATTTCGCAGTGCCGCCATCTGCCTACCCCTCCCTGACGGCGGCGGTTGGGGCGGCGAGCCTGAAAGATCGGGCGCGGGTTGTCTATGAGAAGCCCTTCGGAGGTGACCTGGAGGCGACCTGTGAGCTCAACGCCGAGGTTCACGCGGTCCTTGACGAATCCCAGGTCTACCGGATCGATCACTTCCTCGGCAAGGAGACCGTCCAGAACATCCTGGCCCTGAGGTTCGCCAACGGAATGTTCGAGCCAGTGTGGAACGGACGTCACATCGATCACGTCCAGATCGACATCCCCGAAACACTTGGAATCGGCACCCGGGCCCGCTTCTACGAGGACATCGGGGCGATGAAGGACATGATCGTCACGCATCTCTTTCAGGTCCTGACCTTCGTGGCGATGGAACCCCCCGCCCGGCTGGACGCCGACGACCTCATGGCGGAAAAGACGAAGGTGATGAGCTGCCTCCAGCCTCTGGGGAGCGAGGACGTCGTGAGGGGCCAGTACGAGGGCTACAGGGACGAACCGGGAGTCGCCCCGGATTCGCAGACGGAGACGTTTTTTGCCGCCCGCGTCGCAATCGACAACTGGCGCTGGGGCGGTGTGCCGTTCTTCCTGAGAACGGGGAAACGGCTGGCGGCAGAGCGATGGTCGGTCACGCTCGCATTCAAGCAACCTCCACACACCATGTTCGGCGATCTTCCGGAGGGCTTCGGCTACGACCACCTCGCCCTCGAGCTCGCTCCCACGGAGGGCATCTCACTCGGATTTGTGGCCAAGAGACCAGGGCCGTCGTTCTCGTTGGCGCCGGCAAGCATGGACTTCGCATACGACGCGTCGTCAGGTTCCAAGCTCGTGGATGCGTACCAGAGGTTGATCCACGACGCCCTCCTGGGCGACCGCACCTTGTTCACAAGCGCAGAGACCCTCGAGGCTGCGTGGCATGCCCTGGAGGGGATCACACGGGATCCACCCCCGGTAGAGCCCTACCGACAGGGGTCATGGGGGCCCGAGAAGGCAGCGGGACTGATCGCTCCCCGGCGCTGGCGGGAGCCTGCCCACCCTTGACCGAACCGGGTCCGAAGGCGGATCGCCTCGGCCGAAGCCAGAGACCTGGGCGTGCGGCAGCCGAAATTTATACACTGAGCCGTCTTGGGGAGCGGACCGTCATCTGGGGAGCGGCAAAAAGCAGCCCGGCGCCAGGCGCCGGGCGGTTAAGGAGGAGGCGTGGGGGAAGCTACTGGGAGACCGGCTCCGAGGGAAGGATTGGCTCGGGACGCCATCGGCCTCACCGAGGTCCTGTTTCAGTCGATCACGCACATGGCGCCGGCGGCAGCCGTGGCGTTTTCGATCATCGTGGGCGCGGGCTTTGCGGGTGGCGCCCTGCCCCTTGCGGTTCTGGTTGCCCTGGTGGGCTGTCTGTCAGTTGCTTACTGTATAGGCGAGCTGGCTCGGCACCTTCCCTCCGCCGGCGGCATGTACACCTATGTTGCGCGCGGCATCAACCCGGCAGCCGGTTTCCTGGTCGCGTGGGGTTATGCATTTGCGGAGCCTCTCGGCGCGCCGCTGCTCTTTCTGATCTTCGGCAACGTCGTGGCGGGGACACTGAGCGCAGAGCTTGGGTGGTCTGCTGACCTGTGGTGGATATGGGCGCTCGTCGCCGCCGTGATCGTTTTCGTGCTCGGCTACCTCGGTATCACAATCAGCGCCAAGACCGGCACGGCGCTCGGTCTCTTGGAGATCATCGTGTTTGCGGCTCTCGCCGTATGGCTCATTGTGATTTCAGGAGGGGACAACACCGCGAGCGTGTTCACCCTCTCAGAGGCCACGGTCACGGGCTTCGAGGGGGCCGGTGGCGTTTTCGCGGCGTCGATTTTCTCGATCCTCGCCTTCATCGGCTTCGAGGCCGCCGCCCCTCTTGGGGAGGAGGCGCGCGATCCCAAACGCACCATCAGACAGGCGGTCGTGTACTCGGCGCTGGGCATCGGGTTGTTCTACGTCTTCACTACCTATGCGGCCGCGGTGTTCTACGGACCGGATCGAATGGAGGGCTTTGCGGCTTTCGCGAACGCAAACCCGTGGGACGGACTTGCCCGTGAGGCTTGGGGAATCGGGTGGATCCTGGTCTTTCTGGCCGTAGCGAACTCCGCAATCGCCAACTCGAACGCCGCAGCCAACGCCGCTACGCGCACCTGGTATGCGATGGGAAGGATCCACCTGCTCCCGTCCTCGCTGGCGAAGGTGCACAACGAGCGTCGTTCACCGGTGGTCGCTGTGTGGGCACAGTTCATCCTCGGGGTGATCGTGGCTCTGGGGCTCGGCTTCAAGTACGGGGTGCTTCCTGCGTTCCTGCTGATCGCCACGATTCTGACCGCTGTGATCATCCTGATCTACATAGCCGTGAACATCTCATGCATGATTTTTTTCTTGCGGGAACAAAGAGACGAGTTCAGCGTGTTCAAACACGGAATCGTTCCACTGATCGGCATCGTCATGTTCGTGCCGGCATGGCTCACCGCAGTCGGCATCCCTGCGTTCAAGTTCATCGCAAAGCTTACCTATCCCCTGTCCTTGGTCGGACCGATCGTCGGACTCTGGTATTTGGCCGGACTGATCTACATGGCCTATCTGTACGCGAGGAAACGCGAACGTATCGATGACACGGGCAAGGTCTTCATCGAGGAGGGGGTCGTCTGATGGAGGTGGTCAGCTATCGTCCCGATCCCAGCGAGTTCGCGTGGACTTTCGGCGGCGTCAAGCCCGTCCGCTCGGTCAAGCCGGGTGACCTGCTCGAGCTGTGGACCGAAGACGCCTTCGCCGGAAAAGTCCGTACTCCCGAGGACCTCGTCAGCAAGGTCTGCGAGTTTCCCTTCGTCAACCCACAGACGGGGCCTTTCTACGTCGATGGCGCACAGCCGGGTGACACGCTGGCGATCCACTTCATTTCGATCGAGCCCGCGAGGGACTGGGCCGCGTCCACCACCCTGCCGTTGTTTGGGGCCCTCACCTCGACTACACACAATCCGACGTTGCAAGTCCCCCTGCCCGAGATCGTTTGGATCTATGGCGTAAATGCGCGGGATCGGACGTTGACCTTTCGGGCAGTGCGCGGCGAGTACTCGGTGGAGCTTCCGATGGACCCGATGCATGGGACGGTTGGAGTGGCGCCGGCATCGCTCGAAGCGCGCTCCTCGCTGGTGCCGGCCGAGCACGGTGGCAATATGGATACGCCGGAGATGCGTGCCGGAGTCACTTGCTATTTGGGCGTGAATGTAGAAGGTGCGCTGTTCTCGATCGGGGACGGCCACTACCGTCAGGGGGAAGGTGAAAGCTGCGGAGTTGCGGTCGAGGGTGCAATGAACACGGTGATTGCAATCGAGCTCATAAAGGGGGTCATGACGGCATGGCCGCGCATCGAGAATGACGACTACATCATCTCGACGGGTTCGGCGCGCCCGCTAGAAGATGCTTTCCGCATTTCGCATTGGGATCTCGTGACCTGGCTGGCATCCGACTACGGGTTCGACCCGTTGGACGCCTACCAGCTCGTCACGCAGATCTCCGAGAGCCCGGTTGCAAACGTGTGCGATCCGAACTACACCTTCGTGGCCAAAGCGGCCAAGCGATACCTGCCGGACGGAGATCCCTACCGGGGCATCAGAACGCAACTCAAAGAGGTTGCAGCAACCTACAGGTCGGAGCACGGCATGGGGCGGGCGCCCGGCACCGGGTAACTATCTCCTAGGCGAGGGCGAGCCTTCGGTAGTGGCCCCAGTCGGGTGGCTGCAGACGAACTCGCAATCTATTCCTGTCGGGCCGATGGGGTAGAATACGAACGTACGTTCGACAAGCGGTCCGCGCCCGCCATAGCTCTCAGGAGGATGGCATGGTGCACGCCCCGGTTACGGTCCCGGTCGTCTGCGGGGACGCGGGCGAGGTCCCGCTCGAACGGACCGAAGACGAGATCACCGCGCTCGCCGGTCACATCAATGCAGCCACCTGCCGCTACCTGCTGCTGGTGGCGGAGTTCGACGCCCGGGAGGGCTGGGCCGGGTGGGGCACCAAGTCGTGTGCCCACTGGCTCGGGTGGAGGTGTGGGATCTCACCCGAGGCGGCCCGGGAGCAGGTCCGGGTCGCCCGAAGGCTCCCGGAGCTCGCCCGCATAGCCGAGGCGTTCGGGCACGGCGAGCTCAGCTACTCCAAGGTCCGGGCGCTCACCCGGATCGCCACCCGGGACACCGAAGAGACCCTGCTGATGTGGGCACGGCACTCGACCGGGGCCCAGACCGAGACCTTTGTGCGCCTCTACCGCAGGTGCAGACAGACGGTCGGGACCCGGGAAGGCGAGCGTCGTCATGCCCGGCGTTATCTCCACCACCGCTATGACGACGACGGCATGCTCGTGATCGAGGCCCGCCTTTGTCCCGAGGACGGGGCGGTGCTGCTCCGGGCCCTGGAGCTGGCGGTCGAGTCCCTGGGTCAAGCCGGTGGGTTCACACCGGGGAGGGCGTTTGCCCGGAAACATCGGGGGCCGGTTCGGTTCCGGAACGTGAGGGTGTTTCCGCGGAAACGCCGGGGGCGGTTCGGTTTCAGAGGGTGTTTCCGCGGAAACGCCGGGGGGCGGTGCGGTTTCAGGGACGTGAGGGTGTTCCCGCGGAAACATCGGGGGCCCGGTTCGGTTTCAGGACGGGAGGGTGTTTGTGCGGAAACACCTGTGGGCGTTGGGGTGGAGCGGCCCACGGGGGCGGCGCTGAGGGCGGATGCGCTCGTGGCACTCGGTGAGACGATGCTGGAGGTCGGTCTTGGGGCGCGCTTCCATCACCGTCTGGTGCACGAGGGTGGCTTCGGGCTGACGGTTGGGCCACACGGTGCGGTCGCAATCTCACGTCCGGGGGGTGATCCCATCCCGCAGGCGCCGGTGACCCGGGTTCCCGGGGGTGAGGAGCTCATCGGTCTCCATGCCCGGCTCGGGCCGCCATCGACTCCGACACCGCCCTGACCGCGTGGACCGGGGAGCGCTTCGACTACGGGCTCGCCTCCGAGCTGTTGCTGCGGGAGGGGCTGGGCGAAGGTCTTGACTGATTCCGGGCCGGACATGAGCGGGGGGGCCCCTAGCCAAGGCGGCCGGTCCCCTTGTCCCGGACTGAATCGTGCGAAGGCACTGGTAAAGAGGGGGGCCAGCCAGGCCGAGCTCCGAGCAGTCGACTGCGTGAGTGAACCCGAGGGCTCGGTCGTCCGAGAGAACGTGCAGATCCGGCGCGCCGTTCATCGGCCCACCGCATAACCTTGCATTCCCCTCGGGTTGGCCGCTGCCTTCAATAACCCGGAGCGGTCGCGGCCTGCGGCGCTCAGGCGTCCCAACGACCACCGCTCCGACACCACCACATCGTGTCCTCGAGCCTTCAGTCCCTCGACCACGCCGGGGCCGAATCCCTCTTCGATCACCAACCGGTTCAGGTAGGCCGTGCGGGGATAGAACGAGCTCGGGAAGTGCTCGGTGTGCCAGGTGGGCGCGTCGATGGCCTCCTGTAGGTTGAAACCCCGGAGTGCGTGACGAAGGAAGAACACGAGCGTCCACTGGTCCTGCTGATCGCCGCCCGGTGTTCCCCAGGCCAGGTAGGGTTCGCCGTCGCGCAGCGCCAGGGACGGAGTCAGCGTGGTGCGAGGGCGTTTGCCGCCCTCGAGCGAGTTGGCCAGCCCTTCCACGGGCCAGAACATCTGCGCACGCGTCCCGAGGGGGAAACCGAGGCCCGGTATCACCGGGGAGCTCTGCAGCCACCCGCCACTTGGAGTGGCCGAGACAAGGTTGCCGAGCCGATCGGCCACATCGAGATGGCAGGTGTCGCCCGGCCGGTCGGGACGCGGGGCAATCGACGGTTCGGCAGAGGCGCCTGGCCCACGGCCCTGCCACAGTGTCTCGGGAGGAAGGCGGGGGGCGCGTCCGTCCGGTGTACCCGGTCTCAGCTCATGCGATGCCTCATCCCCAACCAATGTCCGGCGCGCCGAAGCGTAGCCGTCGTCGAGCAGGCCGGCGACGGGCACACGGACAAACGCCGGGTCGCCGTACCAGGCTTCGCGATCAGCAAACGCCAGTTTGGCGCACTCAACCACGGTGTGGATGAGCTCGACATCGTCCATGGCCGTCAGATCGAAGCCATCGAGCAGCGACAGTTGTTGAGAAAACACAGGCCCTTGTCCCCACGGGCCCGTCTTGCAGACCGTGTAGCCGTGGTAGTCGAACGTCACGGGAGCTTCGATGGAGGCTCTCCACCGGGACATGTCCCCGCCCGTCAAGAGACCACTGTGGCGCTCTCCCGAGGTGTCCATCACTTCCCGCCCGGCACAGTAATTCTCGATGGCTTCGGCCACGAAACCGTCGTAGAACGCGTTGCGCGCCGCTTCGATCTGCCCCTCACGATCATTCGTGAGGGCCTGGGCCTGCGCCACGATGCGCGCATAGGTCGCGGCCAGGGTTGGGTTCTTGAACAACGTCCCCGGGCGCGGCGCGCCTTGAGGTGCAAGATAGACTCCGGCCGAGTCGGGCCACTCGGCTTCGAAGAGATGCCGGACGCTCGCGACCGCCTCGGTGATGCCCGGGACCACCGGATAGCCGTTGGCGGCATACCCGATGGCGTATTTCATGACCTCCTCGAGCCGCAGGGTTCCCCATTGCAGCAGCAGAACCATCCATGCGTCGAAAGCTCCGGGCACGCACGCGGGGAGAAGGCCGGTCCCCGGTACCAGGTCGAGGCCGAGCTCGGAGAAGTGGGTTATCGAAGCAGTCGCCGGGGCGGGGCCCTGTCCGTTCACCACCAACGGTGCGCCGACCGCGGCGTCGTAGGCGACGATGGGCGCCTCGCCGCCGGGGCCGTTGAGGTGTGGTTCGACCACCTGCAGAAGAAAGCCTGCCGCAACTGCGGCATCGAAAGCGTTACCCCCTGCCTCGAGCACCGCCATCCCGGAGGCGGAAGCCAGCCAGTGGGTCGACGCCACCATGCCGAAAGTCCCACGTAGCTCCGGTCTGGTGGTGAACATGGGCTGCCTTCCTCTCCGGCGTTGCTGCTCTGACGCGCCCGGCGAAGCGGCTAATGCCCGGCTTTCTCCAAGAGAGCGTCGGCCAGCTCCGCCAAGCGATCCGTCCCGGCGATGTTGTCGAGCCAGCGGCCTGGAATTGCGCCCGCCCCCCGTCGCGCCCCCATCACGGCCCCTGCGATCGCTCCGTTCGTGTCCGTGTCACCGCCCTCACCCACCACCTCGGTGAGCGCGGCTTCGATGTCGGGGTCCGCCTGGGTGGCGGCCCACAGCCCCACCTGCATCCCCTTGATGGTGTAGCCCATATCCATCGGGTCATCGAGCTCGAACCCCCGGAGCCCGCCGCGGCCGGCAGCGCGAATCGCCGTGGCAACCTCATCCGGCGCCCCGGTTGCATCGATGTGAGCGGCGAGCGCATTCAGGTCCACCGGCGCGCCCGACAGTATGAGGGCGAGCGTCACGCTCATCACAACGGTCGACCATTCGCACAGGGGGTCGTAGTGGGTCACCAACGCGCTCGCGCGAGCGTCCCTGACGAGATTGCGTCCAGAGGTTCTCCACCGAAGCGCTACCGGGGAACACCGCATGACTGCTCCGTTCCCCGCCGAACTGAGCGGCCTGCGTTCCCACACGACGCGCGCTGCACTCGATGCCGATTCCTCACCCGTGAGCTGGTCCAGGACCTCCGATGTGAGATGCCCGATCCCCCGGCCGTTGGTTTTCCCCCACGCCACGAAACGGCGGGCAAGATCGTCGAGATCCAGCTCACCCTCGAGCAACGCCTCCGCAAGGACGGCGGTCTGGGCGAGGTCGTCGTCCCACGATGTGGCGAGCTCGGACGGGTCCACCTCTGTCGGACCACCGTGGAAGCTGCGCTCCACGCTGCGCCGGGAATGCCCTTCGGCCGGAATGCCCAGCGCGTTGCCTGCCGCCACCCCCAACAGAGTCCCCCGGTACAGCTCGGCCAGTGTCCTTTGCTCTGCGGATCTTGCCGCCGAGTCAACCCATTGCTCAAGCTCCTGGACGCTCATGTGTGGCGGCTCAACCTCCTAGCGGTGCTTGTCCGGTTTCTGGCGCCGGCTGAAAGAACATCGTTGCATCTTCGGCCGCTCTCAGCAGCGGTCCCGGCACGACGCCAAAGCCGATCGTCGCCACCGCCGTTATGGCGATGACGCCGGCTGCCAGGCGCCCGATGGGCAGCGGGGACGACTCGCCCTCACTCTCCTCCAGGTACATCCGCACCATGATTTTGAGATAGAAGAAGGCGGCGATGGCGCTGGTGATGACTCCTATCGCTACGACCCACGAGTAGCTGGCCTGGACGGCTGCGCCGAACACCACCAGCTTGCCAAAGAAACCGGCCGTGACGGGCACGCCGGCAAGCGACAACAGAAATAGGGTGAGCGCCACGGCCAACGCAGGATGGTCGAAGAAGAGGCCCTTATATCCCGCCAGGCGCACCCGGGCCTCATCCTGCCCGGATACAACCGACACAACCGCAAAAGCTCCCAACACCGCCAGTCCGTAGGTCGCCAGATAGAACAGCGCCCCCGATACACCACGGTCGTTCGCAGCAATGACTGCGGTGAGGATGAAACCAGCGTGGGCAATGGACGAATAGGCGAGGAGCCTCTTGATGTCATCCTGCACAACAGCGAGCACAGAGCCGATGATCATCGTCGCCACGGCGATTGCAATCACAAGGGGCCGCCACTCGGCGCGCAAGGAGAACAGCGTTGCGTCGAAGAGCCGGAGAATGGCAGCGAAGGCGGCGAATTTTGTCCCGGCCGCCATAAATCCGGTGATCGGTGAAGGGGCCCCCTGATAGGCGTCGGGAGTCCAGGCATGAAACGGAACCGCCGCGATCTTGAAGCCGAGCCCGATGATCAGAAATCCGGTGGCCAGCACCAGGAGGCCGGTGTTCGCGGTCGGACTGGTCGACAAGAAGGATGCGATTCCCGGCTCCGATACCGGGTCACGGCCTCCGTAAAGGGCGGTAGATCCCACTGCGCCGTAGGTGAGAGCGATCCCGAGCAGAAAGAAGGCCGAGGAGAACGCGCCCAGCAGGAAGTACTTCATCGCCGATTCCTGACTGGTCAGTGACCCGCTCTTGAACGCCACAAGGACGTACAGCGCAATCGAGAACGTTTCGAGCGCCAGGAACATGATGATGAGGTCGGCCGCAGCAGCCATCAGCATCATCCCGGCCACGGCCAGTAGCACCAACGCGTAGAACTCGGAATCCTCCAATGCGTCGCGCACGAGGTAGTCACGCCCCACCCAGACGGTGAGGAGACCGAAGACGGCCAAACTGATCTTCACAAACGACGCAAAACCGTCAAGGGCGATGGCACCCGAGAGTTGAAGCTCGTTGTCGCCCCACGTGGATGCGGCAAAGGCCCCCGCCAGGACGAGGCCGGCCGTGGCCATGACGGGCAGGAACCAGCGGTTGGGGCGTTCGCCGATGAGCGTGTCGACGATCAGGAGAATCAACGCAGAGACCAGCAGTGTGATCTCGGGAGCAACTCCTGCTAGCTGAACCTGTGGCGGGGTGAATTCAGGCATTGACCAGCTCCATTTACGGCGCCTCCGCCAGACCACGCGTCTCCGGGATCACCGAAGCGTCGTTCAGCTGCCTCACGATCTGCTTGGCGGATGGTTCGATACGCTCCAGGAACGGCTTCGGGTAGACACCGATGGCGACAATGAGCGCAACCAACGGTACAAACATGACGTACTCGCGCATCCGGAAATCCTCCAGATTGCGGTTGGCTTCGATCGAGACGGCTCCGTGAAAGACGCGCTGGTAAGCCCACAGCAGATAGATGGCGGCGAGCACGATGCCGAACGTCGCCGGAATGACCCACCACCCGTAGCTCTGATAGGTGGCCAGCAGCACGAGGAACTCACCGGCGAATCCGTTGAGTCCGGGCAGACCGAGCGACGACAACACGACAATCAGGAAGATGCCGGCCAGCACCGGCACCGAGCGTGCAAGCCCTCCGAACTCCGAGATCTCCCGGGTGTGGCGGCGGTCGTAGAGCGCCCCAACGAGCAGGAACAGGGCGCCTGTCGAGAGGCCGTGATTGAGCATCTGGAGTATCCCGCCGCTCATTCCCTGGATCGTTCCGACGAACAACCCAAGGACGACGAAACCCAGATGCGCCACCGACGAATACGCCACCAGGCGCTTCACATCGTGTTGGACGATTGCGATCAACGCCCCGTAGAGAATCCCGACAATCGCAAGAGCGATGATCGCCGGCGCTAGGAGGCGCGCCGCGTCCGGAAAGAATGCGATCCCGAAGCGAATCAGTCCGTAGGCCCCCATCTTGAGAAGGACCGCAGCCAGCATGACCGAACCCGCGGTGGGAGCCTCCGTATGCGCATCGGGGAGCCACGTGTGCAGCGGCACCAACGGCACCTTGACTGCGAACGAAGCGAAGAATCCCAAGAACAACAGGATCTGGACCTCGAGTGCCAACGGCGTCCCCACCAGAGAGCGGTAATCGAAAGTGGGTGCCGCCGCACTCCCCTGTGAGGCAAAATAGAGGTAGAGAATTGACAGCAGCATGAACAGCGAGCCTGCCAGCGTGAAGAGAAAGAATTTCATCGCGGCATAGACACGTCGTCCGTGGCCCCACATGCCTATCAAGAAGTACATGGGCACCAGAACGGCCTCCCAGAAAACGTAGAACAAGAACATGTCGAGCGAGGAGAAGACTCCGAGCATGCCCGTTTCCAGCGTGAGAAGCAGGATGAAGTACGGCTTGACCTGGGTCTTGATAGTCCATGACGTCAGGATGCACAGCGGCATGAGGAAGGTCGTCAGCATGATCATCCATAGGCTGACTCCGTCGACACCGGTTATGTAGCCGATTCCCCATTCCGGGATCCAGCTCAACTCCGTGACTTGTTGGAAGCCCGGCGTGCCGGACTCGAAGGAGGCCAAAACCCCCAAGGAGGCAACGAACGTCGCTGTCGTAACCACGAGCGCCGCAAGTCGCAGCAGAGCTTCCCAACGTTTAGGGATAAGCACCATGACGAGCGCGCCCACCAGCGGCAGGAAGAGCGTGAGGTCGAGGAAGGGCAGATCGTTCATCCGGCGACCACCCGCAGGATCAGGAAAGAAAACACTGCTACAACACCAAGCAGAAACGTCGCCGCGTAGTTGCGCACGTAGCCGGTCTGAATGTGACGCAATCCCTGGGACGTGCGGCCGATCAGCGTAGCGGTTCCGTTCACGATGCCGTCGATCCCCCTGCGGTCGAGCACGTCGGCGCAGAACAGCGCGAACCTCTTACCGGGAAGAACGATCAAGCGTCCGTAGATCTCGTCCACATAGAATTTGTGGCGGGCGCCGTTGACCAACGGCGCCATCGGACGAACAAAGCGTGCTCGGCGCGCCTCGGCGCCGGACGCCATATAGATGGAACGAGCCAGCATGATCCCGGCAACCGCCACCACCAGCGCAATGCCCGAGAGAATAAACGCAAGGGCACCTTCCGGCGCGAGTGACTCTCCGACCACCGGCTCCAGGAAATGCTCGAGCGTCAACAGGCCCGGCAGGTTGATCACTCCCCCTGCCACTGAGAGCACACCGAGTGGCACCAGTGCGATCGCCATCGTCAGGGGGGCGTCGTGAGCATGGGTGCCCTCGGGTGTCCTGAGAGGGCCCTCGAACACCCGGAGGTACAACCTCGACATGTAAAAGGCGGTAAGGAGGGTGGTGAACACGCCCACCCCCCAGAGCACGTAGTTGCCCTCGACCCACGCTGCGGCAAGGATCGCATCCTTGGACCAGAAGCCGGCGAAGGGAATGACACCCGTGATGGCGAGCCATCCGGCCATGAAAGTGTAGCCCACAATCGGCATTGGCCTGCGCAGTCCGCCCATGTGGCGCATGTCGGTGTTGCCGTCCAGAGCGTGCATGACCGCCCCGGCCCCGAGAAACAGGAGGCCCTTGAAGAACGCATGGGTCACGAGATGGAAGACGGCGATCGAATAGGCGCCCACACCCAGGGCCAGGAACATATAGCCGAGCTGCGAGATGGTCGAGTAGGCAAGCACGCGTTTGATGTCGTATTCCGTGCAGGCCATCAGCGCAGCCCACAAGGCCGTCGCGGCGCCGATCACACCAACGACGGTCAACGCAGTACCCCCGGACGCTTCGAAGACCGGGCTAAAGCGCGCAACCATGTAGACACCGGCGGTGACCATGGTGGCCGCATGGATCAGAGCGGACACCGGCGTCGGTCCCTCCATTGCATCGGGAAGCCACACGTACAACGGGATCTGAGCGCTCTTGCCCGTGGCGCCGGCGAACAACAGCAGGGCTGCCGTCGTCGCGACTCCGGCGCTCAGAGCACCGGCCGCCTCATTGATCTGCCCGATCGTCAAGCTTCCGATCGCGCCGAAGAGGACGAACATGCCGATCAAGAAGGCGAAATCACCGATGCGGTTGACCAGGAATGCCTTCTTGGCGGCGGCCGCAGCCGAGGGCCGGTCGAACCAGAAGCCAATCAGCAGATAGGAGCAGAGGCCAACCCCCTCCCACCCAACGTAGAGCAGCAGGAGGTTGTCGGCAAGAACCAACAGCAGCATGAACGAGGCGAACAGGTTGAGGTACGCAAAGAAACGGGGGTAGCGAGGGTCGCCGTGCATGTAGCCGATCGAGTAGACGTGGATGAGCGTCCCCACTCCGGTCACCACCATGACCATTACCAGCGACAGCGGATCGAGCAGCAGGTCCACACCCGTCTGAAATCGGCCCACGGAGATGAAGTCGAAGAGATGCTGCGTAGTGCTCCTGGACTCCTCCGGCGCGCCGAGCAGTGCGATGAAGTTGAGTAGTCCCGCCACCGCAGCCAGACCGATCGTCCCGCATGCGAGTACACCGGAAAGGCGCCCGATGCGCTTGCCGAAGATCAGGAGAACGACTGCGCCGGCCAGTGGGAGGCCGATGATCAAAGGCGCCAATACGGGCTCGAAGCCCGCGGCGACCTCCCCCTGGACGCCCATCACCTCACCACCTGAGGAGGCTCACGTCATCGACGTTGGCGGATGATCTGCGGCGCACGATCACGAGGATGATGGCCAGTCCGACCACGGCCTCGGCGGCGGCGACCACCAACACGAAAAAGACGAGAATCTGACCGTCGACGCTCCCCCGTATGCGGGAAAAGGTCACGAACATCAGATTGACGGCGTTGAGCATCAACTCGATGAACATGAAGATCACGATCGCGTTGCGTCGAACGAGGGCGCCGATCACTCCGATCGAGAACATCAATCCGGCGAGGGCGAGATAGTAGCCGGGCGCGACTTCGGTCATGCGACCTCACGCTCCTCCGAAGAAGGGGCCTCGGCGCCCAAGGCCGTAACCGAGTCGACCCGGCGCGCCAGAACCATCACGCCCACAATGGCTGCAACGAGCAGGACCGAGGTCGCCTCGAACCCCAGCAGATAGCGGCTGAACAGGGTTCTGGCCACCGCCAGGACGTTGCCCGGATTCCTGTTGATGGCCGCCAGGTCTTGAGTCCGGTCGGCTCCGATGAGGTCGACGCTTGTCAGCGCGATATAGGTGATGCCGGCGGCCAATAGAGCGCCGAGGGCCAGGGCAAGCTGTCGTTGTGCCGGCAACGGCTCGACGAGCACCTCGGAGCGGTCGACGCCCAGTAGCATCACGACGAACAGGAAGAGCACCATGATGGCGCCTGCGTAGATGATGATCTGCACCGCCGCAACGAAGTGGGCGCCCTGGAGCAGGAAGGCAACGGCGAGTGCGACTTGACTCCCCACCAGGAACAGGGCGGTGTGTACTGCGTTCTTGGCGAACAGCATGGCGATCGAACACCCGAGGGCGAAGACGAAGACGGCGCCGAAGATGATCAGCGCGATCATCTCTTGGCCTCGTCCCCGGACTGGCTCGACCCGGTGCCGGCAGCGGCCCTGGAGTGCTCGTCGGCGACGTTTGTCTCATCGTTGGCCTGGTAGCCCGCCTTTGCCATCTCTGCGAGCACGTTGACATCAGGAGGAAGCTCTTTTGTGGTCGGCCAGTGACGCCGAATGGGTTCATCGACGATCAGCTGCTCCTTGGTCAGAATGGATTCGGCGCGCGAATAGCTGGACAGCTCGAACTCGGTTGTCATCAACAGCGCCTCGGTCGGACACGCCTCGACGCACAAGCCGCAGAAGATGCAACGGAGGTAGTTGATTTGGTAGATCTGTGCGTAACGCTCTCCCGGCGAGAACCGCTGTCCGGGGGAGTTCTCGGCCCCCACAACGAATATGGCGTCGGCGGGGCACACGCCGGCGCAAAGCTCACAGCCGATGCACTTTTCGAGACCATCCGGATGGCGGTCGAGAATGTGCCGCCCCTTGAACCGGGGATATGGCCTGCGGCGCACTTCGGGGTAGGCGATCGTGTCCTTGCGCTTGAACACGTTCTTGACCACGACCCTCATGCCGCCCAGGATCTCAGGCAGTGCCACTGGAAACCCTCCTCTGCGGGCTCACCGCGGTCTTCTGTCTGGGGTCGCCCCGGATCACAAAACCCAGGACCAGCAGGAACAGCGCGCCGAATACCGCCAGCCGGACGCCGCGGTCGATACCGGCCGTGTTGACCACCGCGGTCACCATGATCCAGAGAAGCGCCGCAGGGATCAAGCGCTTCCAGCCGAGCCACATCAGGCGGTCGTAGCGCAGCCGCGGCATGGTCGCGCGGAGCCACACGAACAGGTAGACGAACGCAATCGTCTTGAGCGTGAACCAGATGAGCGGCCACAGCCACGACAGGAACGGGAAAATTGGTCCATCCCATCCGCCGAAGAACAGCGTGACCGCCATTGCGGAGATGAGCACGACATGCACGTACTCGCCCAGGAAGAACAGCGCGAAACGGATCCCGGAGTACTCGGTGTGATAACCGGCGACGAGCTCACTCTCCGCCTCGGGCAGATCGAAGGGGGCGCGGTTCGTCTCTGCGATCCCAGAGATGAAGAAGATCGCGAACGCGGGCCACTGCGACCAGATGAACCAATTGGGAATGAATTTGAAGAGGGAGCTGACCTGTTCGAGGATGGGAATGCCGTCGAAGAAAGTGACGTTGCCGACGGTCCCGGCCTGCGCTTGCACGATCTGGACCGTGGACAAGCTTCCGGCGACGAGGGCGATAGGTACGAGCGACAGCCCCAGAGAGGTTTCGTAGGAGATGAGCTGTGCGGTCGACCGGATGCCTCCGAGCAGCGGGTACTTCGAGCCTGATGCCCAACCGGCGAGAACGATTCCGTAGACGTTGAGCGACCCCATCGCGAGGAAGTAGAGAATGCCGACGTTCAGGTCGCTCCCGACGAGGCCAACCTTGGTGTCTCCGAAGCCGAGCACACCGCCCACCGGCACTACCGCGAAACCGAGTATTGCGGGCACCATGGCGAGCACCGGGGCGAGCGCATAGGCCCATTTGTCGGCCCCCTGGGGGCGGAAGTCCTCTTTGAAGAACAGCTTGATGCCGTCGGCCAGAGTCTGCAGGAGACCAAAGGGCCCCCAGCGGCTGGGGCCCACCCGCGATTGCATGTCGGCTATGACCTTGCGCTCGAACCACACCACCAGGATGGTCGTGAGCAACAGCGCCGCAAAAACGACAAGCGCCTTTACGAGCGCAACTATGAACCCGACGCCGATGAAATCCAGGATTGCACTCATGGCTTGCGCAACGCCACCGTCGGAGAGGCGCCGCGTATCAACCGGTTGGCGCGCAGTCCCTCCTGGTCGTAGGGGACGAAGACCGCGCCTTTCGCGATATCCGACACGATTATCCTGAGCTCGGCCGCGCCGCCATCAGACTCGACCACTACGGAATCGCCGTCCGACAGCTCGAGCTCCTTGACGTCCTCAGGGTGCATCTCGACGAACGGCTTCTTCTGGATAGCCCTGAGCGCGGTTGTGCGGGACACCATGGTGCCCTCGTCGTAGATGAGACGACCCGAGTACAGCGCGAAACGCCCCGGGGCTCGGGCTGCGGAAGCAGGGGGTGTGGTCGCGCGCACCACCGGAGCCCCATGGCCATTTCGGGCAGGAACCGACGGTATAAGCCCGGGGCGCTGCTTGGCTTCGAACGCACGAAGCTCCCACGACAATGGCCAATTCTGGCCGGTTTGAAACGGTGAGCCGCCCCGGTGACCATGTGGGTATTGGCCGCCGGGGCCCGCAACCCTCGTCCCGCCGGGGGTCTCGCCCTCGAAGCCCGACTCGTAGTAGGGGGCCGGGGTGACGGGCTGATTCCGGAGGTGATCGGCCTGGAGACCGGCGTGCGACGGGACATCCGCGTTGATCGCCCTCCACACGTCGTCGAAGTCCGGCAGCCCCCAGTTCTCCCCAAGGGCGGCCGCAAGCCGGGCGCAGATCTTCCACGGCTCGATCGCGGAGCCCGGAGCGGGCAGGACTGGTTGGAGCTTCTGCAGGCGCCGCTCGAGGTTCGTGAAGGTCCCCTCGCGCTCCGCATAGGCAGCGCTCGGGAGCACGACGTCGGCATAGGCCAGGCTCTCGGTCGGAAGAATCTCGACGGCCACAACGAAGACGCCGCTTGCAAGCGCCCGGGTCGCAAGCTCGGAGTCGGGGAAATCCGCTATCGGGTCGGCGCCCACCAGCAGGAGCGTGTCCAGCTCGCCGTCGGCCGCCGCCTGAAGAATCCCGCGCGTATCGAGCCCCGGCGTGGGCGCCGGGTTGTAGCCGGCGTCGAGCGTCGGATGCACACCCATGTCGATGAGCCCCTGGGACCCTGCGTGCGGCGGGCACATCAGGAGCTTGGCGCCCTTCACCTTCACGAGCTCGATCGCCGCCCCGAATATGCCCGTTTCGTCACGTCCCGGAGAGCTCGGGCCCCAACAAACGACCATGGGGTCGCCGACATCGCTCGCTGCCGGAAGCTCAGATCCGTCCATGAGACCCTGTAGGGCGAGTGCTTCACCGCCTGGATCGCAACGAACGACGTGAGTCGCGAATCCGTCGAGGGAGATCCGGCGCGCCGAGATCACGATCACCTTCGTGTTGTGGTCCCCCCACGCCTGTCTCAACCTGAGGTAGAGCACCGGCAGGGTTTCTTTCGGGTCCGGCCCGACCCACACGATCGTGCGCGCCGACTCGAGGTCATTGATGGTGGCCGTCGATCCTGCGGCATCGCTCACTTCGAGCGCGAGCTCGTACGGTGCGCCGGCATCCTGCAGCCGCGAGTCGACATGGGGAGTGCCGATCGTCCTCTTCGCGAGGCGCGCCACGCCATAGGCGTCCTCGGTGGTGAGATGGCCGCCCGCGATGACTCCGACCCGCCGGCCCCGGGACAGGGGCTCGGTTGCCGCGCCGACGGCCTGGCCCCAGCTTACCGGTTCGAATTCCTGCCTGACATTGCGGATAAGCGGCGACGCGAGCCGGTCCTCCGAGGAGACGTAGTGGTAACCGAAGCGTCCCTTGTCGCAGGTCCAGAAGTCGTTGACGTTTTCGTTGGGGAGCGCCTGGGTCCGGACGAGCTGGCCGCCGCGCACGTCGTTGGTGAGCGGGCACCCGACCGAGCAGTAGGCGCAGACGCTCGGCGCCGAGACCAGGTCCCAGGGACGGGACACGAACCGGTACGGCTTGCTCGTGAGCGCCCCCACGGGACAAATCTGAATCGTGTTGCCCGAGAAGTAGCTGTCGAACGGTTCATCGTTGAAGGTGAGGATCTGGGTGCCGGGGCCGCGGTCGACGAGTTGGATGAACTGGTCGCCCGCAATCTCATCGGAGAAGCGGACACAACGCCAGCACAGCACACAACGCTCGCGGTCGAGCACCACCAGATCGGAAATCTCGAGCGCCTTCTCAAAGGTGCGCTTGGGCTCGACGTACCGGCTCGAGCCCGGCCCGTGCGCGTAGGTCTGATCCTGGAGGGGGCACTCGCCGCCGCGATCGCAGATGGGGCAGTCGAGGGGATGGTTGATGAGCAGGAACTCGAGCATGCCCTTCTGTGCATCCACGGCCTGCTCATCCACCGTGTTGACCTCCATGTCGGCGGCCACAGGAATCGCACAGGCGGGCACGAGCTTGGGCATCCCCTCGACGGCGACCAGGCACATACGGCAGACGGCCACGGATTTCATCCCGGGGTGGTAGCAGAAGCGGGGAATGAAGATCCCCATCTCCTCGGCAACGTCGATGAGGAGGCGCCCGGGCTCGGCTTCGACGGTCTGTCCGTTGATCGTTACTTTCACGCCGCCGTTTGAGCTCATGACTGCGTATCCGCGTCCGAGGGAACACCCGCAGCGGGCTGGGGCATGACACCTGCTTCCCCTGAGCCACCGCCCTGGTTGGCGCCGACGAGTATTCGCTCCTCATCTTCGAACGGACAGCGCCCGAGGGATACGTGCTCTTCGAACTCCTCGCGGAACAGCTTGACGTTGGAGCGAAGAGCCCATGCGGCCGCATCCCCGAGCGGACAGAAAGCTCGTCCGTCGATACCGTCGCAGATATCGAGCAGCAGGTCCATGTCCTCCCGGCGCCCGTCACCTTCTTCGATGCGCTCCAGGACCTTCACGCCCCACCACGTGCCCTCGCGACACGGAGTGCACTTCCCGCACGACTCGTGCTCGAAGAACGCGGTCGTTACCAGCGCGTTGCGGACCATGCAGGTGGTTTCGTCCATGAACACGACCGCACCCGATCCGAGCATCGATCCTGCGTCCTTGAGTGACTCGAAGTCCATGGCTATGTCGGTTGAGGTGAGGAGCGGCGCGCTGGCCCCACCGGGGATGATCGCCTTCAAGGTGTGGCCCTCGCGCATGCCGCCGGCAAGCTCGAGGACATCGGCGAGTGAAGTTCCCATCGACACTTCGTAATTTGCGGGCCGGTTGACATGGCCCGAGACCGACAACACTTTGGTGCCGGGCGACTTCTCTGTGCCCCATTGCCGGAACCAGTCGGCGCCCTTCAGGACGATGTCGGGAAGGTTGCCGAGCGTCTCGGTGTTGTTGACGATCGTCGGTTGGCCGTAGAGCCCTTTGACCGCAGGAAACGGGGGACGCAGGCGCGGCTGACCCCGGAAGCCCTCGAGCGAGTCGAGGAGTGCGGACTCCTCGCCGCAGATGTAGGCACCGGCGCCTCGATGCAGAACTATCTCGAGATCGAAATCCGATCCGTAGATCCCCTCGCCGAGGAAGCCCCGCTCGTACGCGTCCGAAATGGCCTTGTCGAGACGGCGAGACCCCAGCGCGAACTCACCGCGACAGTAGATGAACGCCCTGGCCGCCTGAACCGCCCAGGCGGAGATGATGATGCCTTCGATGAGTTGGTGCGGATCGTTCTCGCCGAGCTCTCGATCCTTGAATGTGCCGGGTTCCCCCTCGTCGTGGTTGACGACGATGAACTTCGGAAAAACGTCCTTGGGGGCGAAGCTCCATTTGACGCCCGTGGGAAAGCCGGCTCCGCCGCGCCCGCGCAATCCGGAGGCTTTGACCAGGTCGATGACCCCGTCGGGCTGCATCGTCGTAATGGCCTTCCTGGCGCCCTCGTAAGCGCCGTCGTCGAGGGCGCGCTCGATCGTCCACGAGTCGTCCGGGTACTCATGGATGCGCCGCTTGACGATGCGGGTTTCCTCTGCGGTCCCGCCGAGCCGGCCCCGCGCTTCTTCTGCGGTCCCGCCGAGCCGGCCCCGCGTTTCCTCAGCCACCCGACACTCGCCCTTCCCCCGGGCCTCCGCCCTCGATGGTTCCGGGCTCGCGCGGACGGAAGCCGGGTGCCATGTCCGGCGGCAGCACCTCTCCCCCGGTGGTGCGGGTCTGCATGTCCTCGCCCATCTTCTTGTAGATCCCTACGACTGCCGTCTCGTAGGCGATCTCCCTGGCCGTTCTCACAGGCTCTTCGCGTTTGCTCTTTACCTCTTGGCCGGACTCGAGCCGGTCGACGGCTTCGATCAGGCTTTCCGGCGTGACGTTGTAGAAGTCCTCGTAGTTGATCTGCATCGTCGGCGCTCCGTCACAGGTCGCCAGACATTCCGCGGTCTCGAGCGTGAACTTTCCATCGGCCGTCGTCTCGCCGTCGGCGATCCCCAGCCGCTCCTCGACGGCAGCCACCAGCTTTCTGCCACCCATATGCGTGCACGAGATATTTCTGCACACCGAGATGAGATAGTCGCCCTGGGGAACCTTTTTGATCATCGAGTAGAAGCTGCCGGCGGCCAGGACCGAGGCCGGTGTCTGACCCAGTATCTCGGCAACCTCCCGCATCCCCGCTTCGGTCACGTAGCCCTCGACCGATTGGGCCAGAAAGAGCAGCGGCAACACAGCCGAGCGGGGATTCGGGTACTTGGCGACGATCTCGGCCGCCTTGGCCCGTAACTCGTCGTCGAACACCCGTTCCCTCTCGTCCCGGGGGGCGCGCCCCTGTTGCTCACGCTGTACTCGGTTCTGTTCGTACGGGTTCGGCGCAGGGGTGGTCACCGGTCGACGCCCCCCATTACCGGATCCACCGAGGCAATCACTGCGATCAGATCCGCAACGAGTCCACCTTTGGCCATCGACGCAAGCGATTGCAGGTTGATGAAAGACGGATCACGGACGTGACATCGGTACGGAGCCGTGCCGCCGTCGGACACGATGTAGGCGCCGAGCTCGCCGCGCGGCGATTCGACTGCCGCGTATGCGTCACCCGCGGGCACCGTGTAACCCTGGGTAACGAGCTTGAAATGGTGAATAACGGCCTCCATGGAGCGGTTCATCTCGGAGCGGGGCGGCGGCATGATCTTCGGGTCCATGTTCTTGTAATCGCCCTCTGGCATCTTCTCCATCACCTGGCGGACGAGCTTGACCGATTCCCGCATCTCGGCCATCCGCACCTGATAGCGCGCGTAGACATCGCCTTCGGATGCCACGGGCACATCGAACGACAGTTCTCCGTAGACCTCGTAGGGCATGTCCCGCCGCAGGTCCCAGTCCAGTCCGGCCGCCCGGCCAATCGGGCCGGTCGCGCCGAACCTCACCGCGTCCTCGGTGCTCATGATGCCCACGCCTTTGGTCCTCTCGAGCCATATGGGGTTCTCGGTAAGTAGGGACTCGTAGTCATCGATCCGGCCGGGCATGATCGACACGATGCTGTCGCACACCTCTTCCCACCCCTCGGGCAGGTCCTGCCACACGCCACCCGGGATGTTGAAGCCGTGATTCATGCGTAGCCCGGTGACCATCTCGTAGAAGTCGAGGAACAGCTCGCGTTCACGAAACCCGTAGAACATGGCGGACATCGCCCCCATGTCGAGCCCTGACGTTCCGAACCACACGAGGTGGGACGACAACCGGCCCAACTCGGACATAAGGGTGCGGATGTACTTGCCCCTCGGTGGGACCTCGAGGCCGAGCAGCTTCTCGACGGCCAGCGAGTAGGCCTGCTCGTTATGGAACGGGGCCAGGTAGTCCATCCGGGTCACCGCCGTCACCGCGCCCCGCCAGGTCTGGTCCTCGCACTCCTTCTCGATCCCGGTATGGAGATAGCCGATCACCGGTCTGCAGTCGAGCACGGTCTCACCCGATAGCTCGAGCACGAGACGGAGGACCCCATGAGTCGACGGATGAACCGGGCCCATGTTGATGATCATGTTCTGTTCGGCGGGGTCATAGGATTCGACGAAGGCCCCTGCACCCTTGTCCTCGATCGTCCGGATGACCGATTCCGCAATGCTCACGAGCGGGCCTCCCCTTTCGGCGAGGGTGTCAGATGAGGAGCAGGTGCGGCATCGTCTCCGGTCTCGCCCCCCGCGGCGCGGGCAAAGGGGGCCCGTCTCATGGCCGCTTCGTGATCCCCTATTCCCTCTTCTTCGGGCTGACCCAGCCGGTCTACGTCGGTGTCCGATTCATGCGGCTTGGGAGACTGACCGGCGCTCTGAATTTGCATCATCGGCTGGGGGATGAACTCGATGGCCACCTTGCCGACACCGTAGGACTTACGAAGGGGATAACCCTCCCATTCATCCGGCATCAGAATGCGCGTGAGATTGGGGTGACCCTCGAAACGGATTCCGAACATGTCGTAGGCCTCGCGTTCCGGAAAATCCGCAACGGGCCAGACGTCTGCAACCGAGGGCACCATCGGGGGCTCGCCCGGCGCCGGAACGTGGACCATGAGGCGTCGTTTCAGCTCAGGGTGGAGAAGTTGCGCCACCACCTCGAAAGCTCCCCGCCCTTGTAGCCCGATCGTGTCGAGGCCCGCAAGGTCCGTCAGAGTCCAGCCCCTTTCCTTCAGGCCAAGGGCGCGCGCGGCCCACTCACCGGGTTCGACCCATATCTGCTCGTCGGTTGTATCCAAGCGGCCTGCCGATCTGCTCACTCGGCGGCAACCCGCATGGACTCGTAATCCCCGTTGATGATCCGATCGTGCAGCAGCATTATCCCGTCGATGAGCATCTCGGGGCGGGGAGGGCAACCCGGCACGTAGACGTCGACGGGCACTATCTGATCAACTCCCTGAATCAGCGCGTAGTTGTTGAACATCCCGCCGGAGGATGCACACACGCCCATTGAGATGACCCACTTGGGCTCCGTCATCTGGTCATAAACCTGACGGAGAACGGGTGCCATCTTCTGAGACACGCGCCCCGCGACGATCATTAGATCGGACTGACGCGGCGACGCCCGGAAGGCCTCCATTCCAAAGCGAGCGAGGTCGTGCCGCGGCATGGTCGTGCCGATCATCTCGATCGCGCAACAGGCAAGCCCGAAAGTCATGGGCCACAGCGAAGACCGACGCGCCCAGTTGACGAGCTTGTCCAGCTTGGTCGTCATGAAGTTGGCTCCAAGAGTGTCGCTTACTCCGCCCACTCGAGCCCTCCTCTCCTCCACACATACACGTACGCAGCAAGCAGGATCACGATGAATACAACCATCTCGATGAGCCCGAAGACGGCGAGCTCCTGGTAAACCACCGCCCACGGGTAGAGAAACACGGTTTCGATGTCGAAGATGATGAAAAGCATCGCCACGAGATAGAACTTGACGGGGAAACGCTCCCGTTCATCGCTCTGCTCGGGAACGATTCCGCACTCGTACGGGAGCCGCTTGGCGAAGGTCCACCTGCTCGGCGCCAGCTTGGATGAGACGAAAATGGATGCAACTGCAAATATGGTCGAAATAATGATCAGGAGCAGGATGGGGAGGTACGCCGACAGCGTCACGGCTTGAGCTCCGCAAGCTTCTTCATGAACTTCATCCCTCTCTGCCCGGCTCCGTGAACACGTTCGTCCTCCAGGTTTCCCAACATAGTCAACGCGAAGCTCATCACCGGCTTCGAATGCATCGCCATGGATACAAACTTCTCCATCAACACCGGGTGACCGAGCATGGCGACGAACTTTCTTCCGAGGCGATAGTAGGGCCCGTAGACGTCCTCGAGCTCGCGTGTGTAGCCGTCCAGGGAGGATGACGACCCCCCTCGGAGGGCTTCGTCCAGGTGGCGGCCGGCGATGCGGCCGGTCTCGTAGCCGTAGGCGATGCCCTCGCCGTTGCAGGGATTGATCATTCCCGCGGCATCGCCCGTGAGCACGAAGCCGGGGCCGTGCGGGGGCCACACGCTGGCGCCCATGAACAACCGGCCGGCGCGCGGTTTCGAGCAGACGGTGCCGGGATTGACCTCCCATTCGGCCGGAAGGATCGATATGAAGTTGTTCTGGAGATCATGGAGGTTCACCGAGCGCCACCCGCCGTAGGACGAGAGCAGGCCGACGCCGGCATTCACGGTTCCGTCTCCGACCGGGAAGACCCATCCGTAGCCCGGCAGCGCCCGGGGGCCGGAACGGACCTCGAGATAAGCCTCGAACCAGCCGGAGTGCTCCATCGGCGAGCGGAAGTACTGCCGGATCGCGAGTCCCATCGGATAACCGAGGTCGCGCTCCCGTCCGAGCAGGCGGCTGAACTTGGTCGCAGCGCCCTCGGCGCAGACCACCCACTTCGAGCGGATGGTCTCGGTGTCGCCATCCCGCTTCGCCACAACGCCCTGGACCACGCCGTCATCCCACAGCGGTTCGACCACCTGGGTCTTGTAGAGCACCTTGGCGCCGGCCACCTCCGCATTGTCGAGCACGATCTGATCGAGCTCGCGGCGCGGTTTCACCAGCCCGAAGCCGGGAAAGTCGTCGAGCTCCGGCCAGGGGAGGGCCAGCGTCCGGCCCGAGGCATGCACGCGCAAACCTTTGACCTTCTCCCAGGTATCCAGCTTCGCGCCCAGGCCCATGACCTCGAGCATCTTGACGGCGCGGGGGGTGAGCCCGTCCCCACAGGTCTTTTCCCGGGGGAACGATTTCTTCTCGCACACGATGACCGAGTGGCCCCGGGATGCCAGAAGGTGTGCAGCGGCCGCCCCTGAGGGCCCCCCTCCCACGACTGCGACGTCGACCTCGGTCGACAAGGGCCTAACCTCTCTTCTCGCCGTGACGCTTCGGCGAAGTCGGGAGCCTTGTGAAAGTTTTCACTAGCTGCCGGGACAGTCTAATACCTGTCCGGCCCTTGTGCCCGTCCCGGAGTTTGAATCCGCCGGCTATCCGGGGTCCGCCGTGCCGGCTCCTCCGCCTGGCCCTCCTCCGCCGCCTGTCCCACCTCCGCCGCCTGTCCCACCTCCGCCGCCGCCTTCGGCGACGACATCTCCGGCCATGCTGGGGTGGATGTCGCAGTGGAAGTAGTACTTGCCCGGGTCGAGCGGGTCGACCTCGTAAGCGACGCTCGTACCCCCCGCGACATCCTCCCCGTCGAACAGCGCCCCTTCCTGGGCGGTCCCGGCATCGGCGTCCTCGTAGATGGCGATGTTGTGAGGCTCAGTGTCCTGGTTGTCGAAGCTGATCGTCTGCGGCTCGCCCGCGGCCAGTTCGAGCGTGTCGGTGTCGAAGGCCAGGTTTTCGGCCACAACCTGGGCATCGCCGGAGGGAGCAGGGGCGCCGCCGCCGTCTGCGGGTGGTGCCTCCTCGCCGGAGGAGCCCGTATCGCCACCGAGCAGCAGAACAACGGCGAGCAGGGGAATGATCAGGTAGAGAAGCGCAAGGAAACCAGACCCTCGTCGCTCGGTCTCGGTCGCGCTGACGGCGGGAACACCGGAGGAGACGAGATCGTCGATCAGCTTGCGGCGCCTGTAGACCGCCTGTTGCGCCTCGAACTGGGCGTCGCTGGCTACCGAGTCCTCGGGCCGAAGTCGGTTGCCGGCAGGGGTTCCATGGCTGACTCCGAGGGTCTCGGCCCGCGGAGGGGCATCCGTGACGGTTCCGCCGCCGGCGGGAGCGGCAGCGGCAGGCTGGGGCGGGGCGCCCGCAGCCGCGGGGGCCGAGGCCGGTGCTGCCTGAGCCGCCGGGGCCTGGGCGGCAAGTTGCGC
>JACDCD010000019.1 GCA_013694625.1 Actinomycetota bacterium
ACGGAGCCGATCACGATGATCGCCGGCGGCCCCAGGCGGGCCGCGGCGACGGCCTCCGGCAGCCGCCTCAGGGGGGCGGTGACCGTCTCCTGCCGCTCGGTGGTTCCCCACTGGATCACCGCCGAAGGCGTTTCGGCCCCCCTGCCATGCCGCACCAGGGTGCTCACAATGGCGGGAAGCTGGTGCATGCCCATGAGGATGACCAGGGTGTCGACAGAGGTGGCGAGTCCTGCCCAATCCACATCCGAGTCGTCGGGATGCCGGTGGCCGGTGACAAAGGCAACCGAAGACGCGTGCCGGCGATCGGTGACGGGGATGCCCGCGTAGGCGGGAGCCGCTACCGCAGAGCTGATCCCGGGGATGATCTCGAACGGGATGGCGGCCCCGGCAAGGAAGCCGGCCTCCTCGCCGCCACGCCCGAAAACGAAAGGGTCGCCGCCTTTCAACCTCACGACGCGCTTACCCTCCTGTGCATGTTTTCTCAACAGCTCGTTTATCTGCCGTTGTTCAAAGTTGTGACGGCCCTGGCTCTTGCCCATGTAGATCCGTTCTGCCTGAGGCGGCGCAAGATCGAGCAGGTCCGGGTGGGCGAGGCGGTCGTAGATGACCACGTCGGCGCGACTCAGCCGGCGGCTGCCCGCGACGGTCAACAGCCCTGGGTCTCCGGGGCCGGCGCCCACCAGGGAGACAAAACCCTTCCCGGCGGTCCCTTTTTGCCGCCTCGGGGCCCGGTATTCTCCGGTGTCGGTGAGAGCGCGCCTTTTCGCCCTGGTGATGAGGGCGCGCACACCGTCTCGGTCTCCCTGCCTCAGCAGCTGGATGGGGTCGGGATCGCCGGTGACGATGGATTCGAAGAAGGCTTTGCGGTCGCGATAGGTCGGCAGCTCCCTCTTTGCCCAGCCGCGGGCCTCGTTCAGCAAGGTTGCGAGCTCGGCGTAGTCGCGGCCGAAGAGGGCGCCGATTTCTCCCTTCATTCGTTTGGCCAGGGCAGGGCTTGCTCCTGCCGTCGAGATGGCAATTGCGATGGGTCCGGTTCTCACGATCGCCGGCAATATGAAGCTGCACAGAGGCGGAACGTCGACCACGTTGACCAGCTTCTGCTGTGCCTCCCCGTCCTCGAAAACGCGTATGTTGGTTTCGGTGTCGGCGGTTGCCGCAACGGCCAGCCAGCATCCGTCCCAGTCCGAGCTTCTGTACGGGCGTTGGCGCCACTCGAGGGAGCCGGATGACGCCAGGTCTCTTACTTCGTCCAGCGCCTCCGGCGCCACGACCCTCACTGAGGCGTTGCACACCAAGAGCCCCTCTATCTTCTCCAAGGCGACATTTCCGGCCCCCACGACCAATGTCCTCCGATTGGTCAAGTTGAGCGCCGACATATAAAAGTTCGTCTTGAGCATGCCGGCGACGCAGGTCTGATCGCAGAAGTCCAGGCGATGCCGGCACACGCAACGCTTGCCGGGGTAACTCTGTGCAGAGGCCGTCACGGCGCGCCGAGTCCTACGAAGCGCACCTCGAAGCGACGGTCACAGGAGGAGCAGTAGTAGCCGTATTTGTCGTCTGCCGGCTCGATGCTTTCTTCCGCGCAATAAGGGCAATGAAAGGGCACGGCTCGCATGGTCACTGCTCGGCCTCGGTTTCACGCGCCCCTCCCGATTTGCCGAAGGAGTGGATTCCGCATTCGGTCTTGTCGAAGCCCAACCACCGGCCGGCGCGCTCGTTGCGCTCGTGCGGATCAAGTGGAGCCGTGCAGGGTTGACACCCCACCGAGGCATAGCCCTGCTCCAGCAGTGGGTGGGTGGGTATTGCATGCTCCGCCAGGTATCCGTTCACGTCGTCTTTTGTCCAGTTGGCAAGGGGGTGGATCTTCAAGATCTCGTTGTTCGACGGGAGCAGCTGGGCTTCGACGATGGGGGTGTGGGCCCGCAGAGGCGACTGATCGCGGCGCAGCCCGGAGATCCATCCGTCGTACCCCTCGAGCTCCTTCTGGAGTGGTTCGACCTTGTTTATCGCGCAGCACGTGTTCGGGTCGCGGCGATAGAGGTCGCGACCGTACAGCTCTGCTTGGCGGCCGGGAGAGCCGTGCTCTCCCCTCAGGTTGACGATGTTGAGGCCCCATTGTTTCGCAATGTGGTCTCGGAACTCGAGTGTCGCATCGAAGTGGAACCCGGTGTCCAGAAAAAGAACCGGGATACCGGGCTCGAGAGTCTTTATCTGGTGGAGGATAACCAGCCCCGATGATTGAAAAGAGGTTGCGACCGCCAGTCTTTCGATGGTGCGCACCACCCACCTGATGACCTCGATCGGTTCTGCGTTCTCGAGGCGCGGGTAATCCCATTGTGGGGCGGCGAAACCCGCCCTCTTGGCAGGGGCGCTCCGATCCCTGCTTCGAGAAGGTGAGGTCATCCGGCCGCCCACTACGAAGCTCGAGGTTGGGCGAGTGCCGCCGGCGCAGGCGTCATCCGGCTGGCCGGCGGCTTGGAACCAAAGCGCTGAAGCTCCTCATCCGACAGGCGATTTACGAATGCTGCAAAGGGTTCCCCTTCGGCTCGGCCGGCGCGGAAGCGGCGAACGAGTGTCTCCACGTAGGGCCCGGCCTCCGACGCGAGAACCTTGACACCTTTGACCTTGCGGCCGAAGGAACGCGCCTCACCGAGATGTCCCCCGAGATGAACCAGAAAGGCTTCTACCCTGCGTGTGCCGCTGTCCGCGGTGCCGTTGTGGGTCTTCTCCGTTACCAGGCAGCCCATGAGGCCGATATCTGCGACTTGAAAGCGGGCGCAGGAATTGGGACATCCGTTTACGTTGATCCGGATCTCGTCCTCGTAGCCTGGAATTGCTCGGTCGAGATACTGGTAGATCTCAGCGGCGCGCCCCTTGGTCTCGACGATGGCCAGCTTGCAGAACTCGATTCCGGTGCAGGCCATGGTTCCTCTGCGCCAATTGCTTGCACGTGTGGGCAGATCGAGTACGTGGAGCTCGTCGACGAGCTCTTGAGTTCGCTCGGGAGCCACATCGAGGATGACCATCTTTTGTTGAGTCGTCGTGCGGATCCGGCCGTGACCGTAGCTGTTCGCGAGCCGGGCCAGAGCGCGGAGTTGATGCCCCGAGATACGTCCGGCCTTCAATGCGAACCCAACATAGTTGCGGCCGTCCTTCTGGGGCCAGATCCCAACGTGTTCGCGGTGCGCCGAAGCGGGCACCCCCTTTGCTTCGTCGAGATCTGGCAACACGAAGCCGATCTCATTCTGCAGCATGTGCCGGAACTTCTCGGGCCCCCAATCCTGCACCAGAAACTTGAGGCGCGCCCGATTACGCGCCTTTCGGTAACCCCAGTCGCGAAAGACCGACGTCACCCCCAGCACCACGGGAACCACGTTTTCGGTTCCCACGAAGACGCCGAGACGAGAGGCGAAGATGGGATTGGTGCTCAACCCCCCGCCGACCCAGAGGTCGAAGCCGGGCTCGCCCTCTTGGCTGAGGGCGCCCACCAAGCCGACGTCGTTGATCTCGTGCTGGGCGCACCTGTGTGAGCATCCCGACAACGAGATCTTGAATTTGCGCGGCAGGTTCGAGAACTCGGGGTTGCCGACGAGCTGTGCATTCGCCTCACGGAGAGCCGCCGAGGCGTCCACCACCTCCGATGCATCGATGCCTGCGAGGGGACAACCGAGGATGTTTCGTGGCGTGTCGCCACAGGCCTCGGTGGTCGAGAGGCCCACGGCCTCGAGCCGGCCCCATATCTCCGGGACATCTTCGATGCGGATCCAGTGAAGCTGGATGTTCTGACGGTCGGTGACGTCGGCCACATCGCGGCCGTACCTCTGCGAGATGGCACCGATCACGTCGGTTTGACCGGACGTCAATACGCCCCCCGGAATCCTGATCCGGAGCATGAAGTAGCCGTCCGCCTCGGGACGCTGGGTGTAGAGGCCGTACCAGCGAAACCGGTTTCTCAGATCGGAGGGCCAGATGGAGCCAAACCCACCCTGGGCATAGATGCCTTCGATCCGAGCCCGGACGTTGAGGCCGTCGTCCTCCCGCTTGGCCAGCTCGGCGGGGTTCAACGGCTCCCGAAAACCAAGTGCCCACTGGCCCTGCGCGGGGGAGTCAACTGTCCTCATCTGTTCTCCTGGGTATCTAGGGGAAACCACCCCTGCAGACCGGGTGAGAACGTTTTCTACAGTGTAAAGAGGTTTAAGTCAAACAGGCCCCGCCGCGAGCTAGAGCGGGTCGATCTGGGGTTGCCCATGGCGCGCGCCGAAGCGTCGCTCGGGAGAAGCTCGGCTAGCTCAGCAACTTCTGGTCGGGGCGCTCGATCAGCTCGGCGAGGTGCTGGAGGAACCGCGCCCCCTGGACGCCGTCCACCGCCCGGTGGTCGGCTGCGAGTCCGAGGGTCACGGTCCGTCCTGCGTCACCGCGCATGCGCCCGACGCTGAGGATCGCCACCTGCGGGGGGTCGATCACCGGCTGGAAGATGTCGATGCCGAACGCCCCGAGGTTCGTGACGGTGAAGGTGGCCCCAGTCATCTCGTCGGGACGCAGCCTGTTCAGCCGCGCTGCCTGAGCCAATTCGCCCACGCGCTGGGAGGTGGCTTTCAGGCCGGCACTCTGCGCACCGTGGAGAACGGGGACGATGAGACCGGCCTCGGTCGCCATGGCGATGCCGATGTTGACATCGGCGAACCGCTCGATGGCACCATCGGCCCAATGGGCGTTGAGCTCGACGTGTCTCTGGAGGCCGAGGGCTGTGGCTCGCACTATCAGGTGGGTGACGCTGAGGCGGATGTCCCAGCCCATGGAGAGCTCCCGGCGCGCCCGGTCGGCCGAGGCGAAGGAGACATCGGAGAAGAGGGTGAACTGAGGAATCGACCCTGCTGCCCCCATTCGGCGCGCCATTGCGCCGCGCACCCCGGTGGGGCGCTCTCGGCGCATGCCGCCTTCGTCATGTTGTGGAGTCCCGGTTCCCTCGGGCGCCCCCGGGTCGCCCGCCGCGGCGACATCGTCGGTGGTGATACGGCCCTTGGGGCCTGAACCACGCAGGGCGGAGAGGTCGACGTTTCGATTCCTTGCCATTTTGCGAGCCGCAGGTGAAGCACGCGGACGTCCGTCGGACTCATTCGGCCTCTCCTCGGCGCCAGGGGCATCCGGGGGGCCGGTCGGAGGGGCCCCGGAGGACTCGGCGACGGCAGGATCCTCGCGTGTGGCGGGTGGGGGGGCCGCTGCGGGTGCGGGGGCTTGTTCTCCGTCGGCCAGGATCACGCCGATGGTGGTGCCGACGCCGACGGTCAGGCCCGCCTCCACGAGGATTCCCATGCGCCCGTCCTCGGGTGCCTCGACCTCCATCTCCACCTTGTCGGTCATGATCTCGGCCACCGGGTCACCGGCTTGAACCTCGTCTCCTTCGGCGACGACCCACTTGACGATCTCGCCCTCGGTCATCGTCATCGACGACTTGGGCATGACGATTTCGCGCACCCCGAGGGCCCCTTACCCCGCCAGAATCTCGACGGCGGCCTTCACGATGTCCTCTTCCTGCGGAACCACGCCCTTCTCGAGCTCGGGGTTGGAGGGGATGGGTGTCTCCAGGCCGGCCACGCGCTTCACCGGAGCTTCCAGGAAGTCGAACGCGTCGCTCTCGGTGACAGTCGCTGCGATCTCACCGCCGAAGCCGCCGGTGAGCGGCGACTCGTGCACAACGAGAAGACGACCGGTTTTCGATACCGATCCCACAATCGTGCTGCGGTCCAGTGGACGGAGCGTGCGCACGTCAATCACCTCGGCGTCGATGCCTTGATCTTTGAGCGAGCCCGCCGCGGCCAGCGCTTTGTGCACCATGGCGGACCAGCACACGATCGAGACGTCCCTGCCCTCGTGCGTCACAACGGCGCTGCCGAGGCCGCCACTGTAGCTTCCGACCTCGACCTCGCCCTTGGTCTTGTAGAGAAGCTTGTGCTCCAGAAACACAACCGGGTTGGGGTCCGCTATCGCCGCCGTCAGCAGACCTTTGGCATCGGCTGCGTTCGAGGGCATGACGATTTTCAAACCGGGGACGTTGGCCAGCCACGACTCGATGGACTGCGAGTGTTGTGCGGCCGCTCCGGTGCCCGAGCCCGTCGGCGCCCGGAGGACCATCGGTACCTGGGCCTTGCCTCCATACATGAAGTGAAGCTTCGCTGCCTGGTTGCAGAGCTGGTCCATAGCGTTGGCGGTGAAGTCAGAGAATTGCATTTCCGCCACGGGCCTCATCCCGACGAGTGCGGCGCCGACCGCGATTCCAACTATGCCGATTTCGGAGATGGGCGTGTCGCGCACGCGGTCGGCCCCATATTTCTGGAGAAGCCCGGTGGTGACGCCGAACGCCCCCCCGTAGACCCCGATGTCCTCTCCCATCAAGAACACCGATTCGTCCGAGGCCATTGCGTCGTCGAGCGCTTCCCTTATCGCCTCCGCGTAGGTAATGGAGCGCGCCTCAGGCATATGTCTCATCCTCGATGCCGACAAGAGTGGGATCCGGCCCCGACCTCGCCTCCTCGATCGCGCGTGCAATTCTCTGCTCGGCCTCTTCGGCGATATCCTCTGCGGTGGCAGCATCCATAAGCCCGGCATCGATGGCGACGCGTGCAAAGCGCTGGGTGGGATCCTTGTCGCGCCATTCCTTGATCTCTTCGCGCGTGCGGTAAAGGTTCTGGTCGCTCTTGGAGTGTCCTTTGTGACGATAGGTCAGACATTCGATCAGCGTCGGGCCTTCGCCGGAGCGTGCCCGCTTCACCGCTCGTTCGGTGGCCTCTTTGACGGCGATGACGTCATTGCCGTCGATTGTCATACCGGGAAACCCATAGGCATCGGCGCGCCGCGACAACCGGTCGATCGCAACGGCTTTCGTCCACGCCATGGACATTCCATAGTGATTGTTCTCGCATATGAAGATGACGGGAAGCTTCCATATCGCCGCCATATTGAGCGCTTCGTGAAAGGCGCCTTCGTTCGCGGCGCCATCTCCGAAGAAACACACGACGACTCGGTCGGAGCCTCGTTGCTTGAGAGCGAGAGCGGCGCCTGCGGCTATGGGTATCGAGCCTGCCACGATTCCGTTAGCGCCGAGATTCCCGGCATCGAGGTCGGCGATGTGCATCGACCCACCGCGGCCCCGGCAGTAACCGGACTCCTTGCCCAGCAGCTCTGCGAGCATCAGCGTCACGTCTGCACCCTTGGCGATGCAATGTCCGTGACCGCGATGCGTGCTGGTGATGTAATCGCCTTGTTCGAGCGCCGCTATGGCCCCCGTGGCGCTTGCCTCCTGTCCGATTGACAGGTGCATCGTCCCGTGCAGGAGCCCTCGGGCGAACAGATCGTCGACGGCCTCCTCGAACCGGCGGATGGTCCACATCGTGGTCAGAAGCTCGGTGGCTTCCTCGCGGTTCAGCTCGACAACGTTTCCCACGGAACCTCCTCGAGGCCGAAGGTTTCGAGATGCTCCTGCATGTGCCAGGCCTTGGCCAGGACACTGGTCTCGTTTACCTCGACATCATCGAACGTAAGAGCGCTCCCTTGAGCCACTTGCTTGATAACCGTTGCGCCCTCTGCGAGTCCCATCGGCACAAGATTGCGCTCGCGCGCCTGGTCGGCGGGCCAGGCGAAGCCGAATACCTCTTCGCCTCCGATACCGCTGATGAGATTCCCGGGCGCGAGGTCGTGTTTCGCTGTTGCCCCGAGCTCGGCCATGTGGTGTTCGGGGACGAGGGTGGCTCGGTTTCCTCTGATCGCTTCGACGATGCTCACCGGAATCTCGAGGTTGGCGAGATGGAAGGGACGGGTAAGGGTCCAATAGGGCCCGGCCCCGACGCTCAGGTACCGGAGGTCAGAGGCAACGTCGGCGTCGTCGGTGGTGACGACTACAAACACGCCGGGAGCGACATCTCCCGTCACATAGTCCACCACACCGCGATGTGACAGGATTCCGCCGTCCTCCGAGGGGCAGAAGGTGGTCGCAAGATCCGCCGTGTTGGCCATGGGGCCGTGCATCCCCGGCACGTCCAGGGACAGCCCAGTTGCGTTGGCCAACGCGGTCATCTCGCACATCGTCTTGGTTCCGTCAACGAACGCCGCCAGCATGCGCGGGTTCATTCCCCTGGCCATTGCTTCTTTGCGCACGCTGGAAGGGGTGGCCCTGAAATCGAGTGGGTTGTTCTTGCCCTTTCCGGCGGCGACGACCTCGAGGCCGATGGTGCGACAGAGATCGACCAGCCCCCAGGCGACTGCGGGCTCGTCGCCGGCGCCGATGGTGTAGACGTTTCCCGAGAGTGCGAACATCCGGCGCAGGAGCCGGCCGACCGTGACATCGGCCTCGACGTTCATCGAAACGAGGTGCTTGTTGGCGAAGGCCGTGGCCAACCCGACCCGGACACCCACCTCGGGGACACCCGTGGCTTCGACCACCACGTCCACAGGAAGGTGGGGGATGAGCTCGGAGTCGGAGGTGATTACCGTGCGGCCCTCGCCAACCCCGGCCACCCCGGCATCGGCGTCCTCCACCCGCAGGGGGTTGGGGACGCCGGTTCGGGCAAGCGCCCGGGTCGTTCGTTCGAGGTCGACGTCTGCGAGCGCCACGATCTCGATGCCGGGCAGGTGGGAGCATTGGCTGACGATGCCGGTGCCCATCTGGCCGACTCCGATGAGGCCGATGCGGATCGGCGCCCCGATCTCGGCGCGCCGGTGCAGGTATCCGGAATTGGAGCCCCTCATCCCAGGTGGTCCATGGTCGCAGCGTCCCTCTGGTGCCTCGGCGGAACCCGTCTGATGACAGCGGGAGTTTCACATCTGTTCAGCTCAACTCACGTTTGGAACCTAACAGCAACCCCAACAGGGGGCAAGCGTGCGATACTTGGCGTGGAGGGATGACATGGGTCGCACCATCGCAGTGGTCCTTGGCGCAGGGAGCGGAGCGCGCGCCCGGCACGCAGTCAACAAGGTGTATCTCGATCTTGACGGGCTGCCGGTGATCGCCCGGGCGGTACGGCCCTTCATCGATCACCCTGAGGTGGACGAGACCTATGTCGTGGCCGCTCCGGGCGAGCTCGGGGCGTGCGCCGGAGTGCTGGCGGATGCGGGCTGCGTCGTGCATGGCATCCTCCCGGGGGGACCCAGTCGCCATGCATCCGAGGCCGGCGCTGTCGAGCACTTTGCAGATCGTATCGAGAGCGGAGAGATCGAGATCGTTCTCATCCACGACGGGGCGCGCCCCATCTACCACGGCGCCTCCCTGGCCACGCTGGTGGACCGGGCTCGGAAAGGCGGGGGAGCGATCTGTGGCGTCCCCCTGAACGAGGAGCTGGTGAGCGTGACAGATCACGGCGCCTCAGGGTGGCGGTCGACGGAAAACCTGTGGTGTGCGCAAACCCCTCAGGTATTCCAGGCGGCCGTACTGCTCGAGGCTTTCCGTGCGGCGAAGGCTGCGGGCTTCGAAGGTACCGACACCGCTTCCACAGTTGAGAGAATGGGGGTTCCGGTCGAAGTCGTCGAAGGCGATCCCCGCAATATCAAGATCACTTTCCCGGAAGACGTGGTTCTAGCCGCGTCACTGGTCAGGGCGCCGTAGATGAAGGGGTGGGGTTGTGAAGGTTAAGTCGTCGTTGATGTGTCAGAACTGCGGGCGTCAAACGTCTCATGAGTTGCACTATGTGGGCTCGTCATTGCACGAGATCCGCTGCCTGCAGTGCTCGACCGAGACCTGGGGTCACCACCACCCGGTAGCCGGCTACGTGGGCGAGATGCGGGGGCGCATCGTCACCAAGCCATGGCGGGTCTTGCGCGAGATGACGACCGAGCCGGCCGCGATCCGGTCGCTGCTGCCGCGCGTCGCGAGCAAACCTGTCCGTGTGGCCAGTGAGCTCATCGAAATCCTGCGCTAGGAGGCGGGGCCCCTCGGCCGGGATGGACGCAACAGCCTCGACTCCCGCCCCCGGTGGCCGGGCTAATCCCCGGCTTCGATCCGGATCGTCTGGCCGATTTCGACCTCCGGCAAGGGAGCCTCTTCGAGGCACACATCGCCCGGAAGCTCCGCCTCATCGTTGCCGTTGCACTTGAACACGGCATGGCCGAGAGCCGCAATGTTCTCGTTTGCTACTTCGCCCACCGCGGTGACCCTTATGGGATCGTGCGAGCCGAAACACACGAGGTCACCCGGCCTCACCTCTTCGAAGGTGCCGTCCGGCCGGTGGATGACGGCGAATTCCCATAGCTCCTCGGGAGCGTCCTCATTGAAGAGCACGATGATTCGTTCGGCGAGAAACTCCCTTAAAAGCGGGCCAATTGATGTCACGACGGTCGAGTACCGCACGCGACTTGGGACTATGCCGGTCTTATCTGGTCCGGCCCGACGCCCGAAACAAAGACGTCCTCTTTGATGAACATCATCAGCGGGCCCGCAGGGGAAGTCGGGTAGATGTCGACCGTGGGGACCTTCTTCATCGGGTAGACGCCGACCCGTGCCGTCCCGCCACAATCGATCACCGCACAGGCGATCTTCTCGAATTTTGCCGAGCTCTTGAATCCGTCGAACGCCTCCCCCCCGGTGAGCTCCGCTATCTTGGCAGCGACCGGGTGGATACCCCCACCCGTGACGCTGTAGATGAGAGGCTTGTCCTCAGTGGGCGTTATGACGAGTGGCCCGCCCCAACCCCCTCGGCCGGCCTCGATCTTAACCGAGCGATACTCCGCCATATCCAGTCCTCCTCTGTGAGCGCCATGGCCATCCTAGTGCAGGTGCACTAGTTGTCCGGGTAGAGGCCGAAACTCGCGAAGTAGGCCAGAATTGTGGCTACCGGGCCGGTGATCATGCGGGAGAAGAGCACCGCAGGCACTCCTACCTCGACCGTCTCGGGCTCGGCCTCACCCAATGCCAGCCCTACGGGGATGAAGTCACAACCCACCTGAGGATTGATGGCAAACAGCGCAGGTAGCGCGTACTGAGGCGGGATGTTGCCCCTTGCAATCTCTGAGCCGAGTAGCGTCCCGATGATCTGGGCGATGACGGCACCGGGGCCGAGCAGTGGCGAGAGGACCGGCAGGGCGACGATGACCGTGAGGATTATCAACCCGATCGCACTCGATGCCAACGGTGAAAGCGTCTCGGCGATGAAGTCGCCGATGCCGGAAGCGTTGATGATCCCAATGACCAGTGAGATGAAGACCATGAACGGAAGGACGTTTCGGAGCACGGTCTCTACGGCGTCGCGGCCTGCCTGATAGAGAGCCCCGACGATGCCCCCGACACTCCGGCCGATGCGCTCGAGCAATGCGGTGAGCCCCTTCATGCCCGCGCCCCTGCGACCGAATCCTCAGAATCTCCATCGTTAGTGCGCCGGCCCATCATGATCGCCGTGATGGCTTCGGTCACTATCCCCCTGATGAGGATGACCACGAGTCCCACGAGCAGATAGCGAATGGCGAGATCTCCGAGCGGAAGGTCGATCTTCGTCAATCCGGCTGCGATACCCGCATAGACGAACAGCTCACCGGGGTTGACATGGGGAAAAATGCCTAGAGGCGGGTGCACGAACGACACTGCGGAATCGTAAAAGGCCGGCTTGTAACGCTCGGGAAGGAATCTTCCCATCGTGTAAGCCATCGGGTTAGTCAGGAAGAAGACTGCGAGCACCGGCAGCACCAGGTAGCGCAATGGAAGGAACGCTATGCCCGGCCGCGCTGCGAACACGGCAAAGCGGTCGATTCGCTCCGGGCCTATGAACCGGATCAGAGCGTTGACGAAGGTCAACAGCACGAGCAGCAAGGGGACGATCCCGGTGAGAAGCGCGACGAAGAAATCAGCTCCTTCCTGGAACAGCCCTATGAAGCTCTCGGCAAGTCGTGCTAGTGCGTCCATGGATCACCCCCTGAGGCGTTGACGGATTTGCGATGCCCTTCTTGCTCTCGCTGCGCGATCAGAGTCGTGGCGGCGTCGGAGACGGCGCGCTCCACTGTCGAGGCCGGGCCCGTGCGGACGAGCTCTTCGAGGGGACGGCCGACGAGCTCGGGCTGGGGCCGCGGGCGGGCGAAGACCGTTAAGCCGCGGAGTATCTCTGCGCCCGCCACTTGTCCGGCCTGATCGGCGGCAAGGGTGCAGTAGGCGATGCCCTTGATCCTCGAGCCGCTCCGGCCGGTAGCGCTTGTCCCGAGGCGCCTGAGCCCGCGCACATGACTCTGATAAACACTCGCCTGACGAAAGGCGAGAGCCATTTGGATGGCCCAGCCGATGACAAGGCCAACAATTATTACGACGCCTGCCCCTAGGATCATATCCTGGAATCCTATCCTTCCAACCCGATCCTGTGCGGGTTTGGAGCTTACACAACCGCCAATCGCGCCGGATAACTAAGATGCGTACATGACCGGGCTTTATCCATCCTCGCGGGAAGCCGATGTCGTGCTCAGAGATGGGTCGACGGTTCGCATACGTCCGGTCCGGCCCACCGACGAGCCGGCGGTGCGGTCTTTCTTGGAGGGCCTTTCCCGGCAGTCGCGCGCCCTGCGATTCTGGTCCGGCGCGGCAAACCTCGAACGGGCTGCGGCGTGGGAAGTCGATGTCGATTACAAGGATCGCTACGGGTTGGTTGCCACCACCGGCTCAGAGGAACGAGTGGTGGGCGAAGCTATGTACCGGCGGATCGGCACCGACCGGGCGGAGGCCGCCTTTGCGGTGGCAGATGCACACCAGCGCCGGGGGCTGGGGACGCTGCTCCTCGCGCAGTTGGCTGAGGCCGCAGAGCAGAACGGTATCGCCGTGCTCGAGGCGGATGTACTGGCCGCCAATCACCGCATGATCGAGGTTTTCCGCCGAAGCGGCTTCCCCATTCGTTTGCGAGCGGAACCGGGTGAGGTCAAAGTGGAGGTCGTAACCTCACTGTCGCCCGAGGGAATCGAACGATTCGAGCACCTCGAACAACTCGCGAGCGTGGCTTCGCTGCAGAGCTTCTTTACACCTCGGACGGTTGCGGTTGTAGGAGCGTCTCGGTCCAGGGGCACCATCGGCGGCGAGATATTTCACAATCTTCTGGCGACTGGTTTCAACGGGCCCATCTATCCGGTCAATCCGAATGCGAACCACGTGCAGTCGGTCACCGCGTATGGATCGGTTAACGAGGTGCCGGGACCGGTGGATCTCGTGGTGATCGCAGTGCCCGCTTCAGGTGTCGCCGGCGTGGCCCGCGAGTGCGCCGAAAAGGGGGTAAAGGCGTTGGTGGTCATCTCAGCCGGCTTCTCCGAGACCGGTGAGGCGGGAGTTGAACTTCAGCGCGAGCTCCTGGCCATCTGTCGGGCCGCAGGAATGCGCATGATCGGGCCGAACTGCATGGGAATCTTGAACGCGGATCCGGGGGTGAGCCTCAATGCGACATTTGCGCCCATGTTTCCCCCCCATGGGCGCGTGGGTTTTCTGTCACAAAGTGGGGCGTTGGGATTGGCCGTCATCGACCATGCCCGGGATCTGGGATTGGGCATCTCGACATTTGCCTCGGTGGGGAACAAGGCGGACATCTCCGGCAATGACCTCATCCAGTACTGGGAATCGGACGAGGGCACCGATCTCATCCTTCTCTATCTCGAGTCCTTTGGGAACCCTCGCAAGTTCTCGCGCACGGCGCGGCGAGTGGGGCGAAGCAAGCCCATCGTTGCGGTGAAGAGTGGGCGTTCTTCCGCCGGAGCGCGCGCCACTTCATCACATACCGGAGCGTTGATAGCCGCCTCGGATGTCACGGTTGATGCGCTGTTCAGGCAGGCGGGGGTTGTCCGGACCGAGACTCTCGAAGAGATGTTCGATGTGGCGTCGTTGCTCGCCAACCAGCCACATCCGGCCGGTAAGGGCGTTGCTATCGTGACCAATGCGGGTGGTCCGGGAATCCTTTGTGCCGATACGTGCGACGCCGGCGGCCTCGCCGTCGTCGAGTTGGGCGGGGAGACGCGCTCCAAGCTGTCTGCGTTCTTGCCCCCTGAAGCGTCGGTCACCAACCCGATCGACATGATTGCAAGCGCCACGGGCGCCGACTACCGGCGCGCCATAGAAGTGGTTGCATCCGACTCTTCTGTTGATGCGGTCATCGTCATCTTCATCCCTCCGCTCGTTACGCTCGCAGCCGACGTTGCGCGCGCCATCTGCGACGCGGCGGCGCAGATGACCCGCTCGATCCCGCTGCTGACGGTGTTCATGTCCGCGCGGGGCGTTCCGGAGGAGCTGCAGGGCGGGGATGTCAGGATCCCCTCGTACGCTTTTCCGGAGGATGCGGCGCGAGCACTTGCTCTCTCGGTGGGATACGGGATATGGCTCGCCACCCCGGAGGGTCGGTTGCCAGATCATCCGGACATAAGGCGTGACGAGGCCGACGCACTGGTGGCGACCGCGCTGGGCGCCGGGTCGCGTTGGCTGACACCCGATGCGGTCCAGCGCCTGTTGTCCTGCTACGGGCTATCGACTGCGGAATCGCGTCGTGCGGGGACGGCCGAGGGAGCGGGGTCGGCGGCCGACGAGCTCGGCGGCCAGGTCGTGCTCAAAGCCGTCGCGCCGGAGCTCGTCCACAAGACCGAAGCGGGGGCCGTCCGGCTCAACCTGAGCGGCTCGTCCGATGTCCGCCGGGCGGCTGCCGACATGGCCGGCTCGGCCCGGCGCTCCGGGCATGAGGTCGAGTCGTGGCTGGTTCAAAGGATGGTTCCGGAGGGTGTCGAGATGCTGGTGGGCGTGGTCCACGATCCGTTGTTCGGACCTGTCGTCGCCTGTGGCGCAGGCGGAGTTGCAGTTGAGCTGCTAAACGATGTCGAGGTGCGTCTCGCTCCGCTGAGCGACCTCGACGCTGCAACTATGGTCCGGTCTCTGGCGACCTGGCCCCTTCTCGATGGTTACAGGGGGGCGCCGAAGGCGAACGTGGAGGCGCTCGAGGACGTGCTGCTCCGGATCGGCGCCCTGGTCGAAAACCACCCCGCCGTGGTCGAGTTGGATTGCAATCCCGTCATGGTGTCCCCCGATGGGGCAGTCATTGTCGACGCACGCGTGCGCGTCGAGCCTGCGGGTGCTCCGGCGCCCATCTCGGCGCGCCGAAGGGCTTGAGGGCGTGTCCACCGGAGCGTCTCGCCTGCCGTCCGCTCGGTTGATTCAATGGGCATTCGGGCGATGAACGGCAAGGGCAGAAGATGGGCGCTTCCGCTGATCGGGCTCGCGGGAGGACTAGCCAGCGGATTACTCGGTGTGGGTGGGGGCATCTTCATGGTGCCGTTGTTGGTGGCTCTCGCCGGGTTGTCGGAGCATGAGGCGCATGCCACCTCTCTGCTCGCGATCCTCCCCATAGCTTTCGTGGGAGCCGCCGTATTCGCGGCTGGGGGACAGGCGAGCTTCTCGCTGGCGGCCCTCCTGGCGCTCGGCAGTCTGGCCGGCGCGCCGGTCGGTGCGCGGATCATGGCGCGCCTGACCGAAGGCACCCTGAAGGCGGTGTTCGGTGCGGCGATGATCGTGGTGGCGGTGGTGTTGCTGCTCCCATGATGGCTCTGGCGGGACTGGGAATACTCGTGGTCGGGTTTGTCACCGGGATCATGTCGGCGCTGCTCGGTGTCGGCGGTGGGATCGTGATGGTGCCGTTCATGGTGTTGGCGCTCGGCCTCGGACAACAACTTGCCGAAGGAACCTCTCTGCTGGTCATCATTCCAACTGCGGTGGTGGGCGTGCTGGCCCATCGCCGGAGCGGTTACGTCTCGGTGGCGACTGGTCTGATGGTGGGAGGCGGAGGGGTCGCCGGTTCCTTCCTCGGCGCACGTCTCGCTCTGGTGACATCGGGAAACGTGCTCCAGAAAGTGTTCGGAATCATGCTGGCGATTGCCGGCGTACGTCTCTTGCGCGCCGGGCTCACGGCGCGGCGCGCTGAGTAGTGCTCGGAGCATCCCTCCTTCCAGGCACGCAGGCTTTGAGTGCCGTTCCAGGAGGGATGCTCCTCGCAAGTCAAGAGACCGGGCGGGACTAATCGGTGGTGTTAGGCACTGCGAATCAGTTCCTCGAACATCGCCCTGTAGTGGATCATCGCTTGGCGGGATTCCTCGGTGCTCGCCTCGCCGTTGCCCCTTGCGACCGCAATTGCGTGAGCGGACCGGTATTGGCTGACGACGTCGGGATGCCCGACGGACACGTCGGCGGCCTGCTGCTCGAAGCCGTCGATCGGGTAGCCGCGCTCGCTCATGACCTCTTTCACCAACTCGTCTGCCTTGGCAATCGCCCGGTCAGGATCGTCGACGAAGTCCGCTTTCGCTGCGGTCCATGCGGAGTTGTATCGTTTTCGTGCCGCCGGATCGAGAGGACGTATGTCGAGTTCTTCCCGGCGCTTCGAGCGCGCCAGCAGCTTGGACTCTGCCTCTGTCTTCCCATTGCTGTTTTGCAAGGCATGGTCGTATTCGGGACCGTAGTGCTGCCGGAGGGCATCCGAGCGGTGCCTCCTGGCCGTCGAATAGATCAACAGCGCAATCAGGACGAGTGCGACGATGACTACGATGAGCACCAACAGGGCCGAGTTCATGTTCCCTTTCCTGGATCGACTTGCTTGGGGCGCGCGGCTGTGGTAGGGGTATCGGCAGATCTGGGCGAAAAGCTGACTCCGCCCGCCTCGCACGCCTCTTTTTGCCCCGCCAAGGTGTTAGTAAAGGGCCATGATGCTCCTGCACGGGCGGCCCTGGCGGTTTCCTGCTCTATTGATCACCCTGGCTTTGGCGGGTGCTCTTTCGGGTCTTGCGGGACAGGCGTTGTCGGCGCCCACCCTCCCTCCGTTTCAACCGTCCACATTGATGGTCTCCATGGCCCGTGCACTGGCCGATCCACCCCCGATGTCGGGTGACTTCCATACCCACCTCGACCTGGGATTACCGGCGATTCCCGAGTTGGAGGGCGCCGGCAACGGCCTCTCGAACCTGCCGGCCGGCGATCGCGAGCTGCGGATCTGGCTCTCGGGCGACGGCGCCCGGATCGCCGAGCTGAGGGCGACCTCCGAGCGAGCGTTCATAAGCGACGGAACTCAGGCGTGGACCTGGGACTCGGAGAGGATGGCGGCGCGTCACTACCGGATCCCCGGATGGATGGAGAAACAAGCCCGGTATCCGGAGTTGGCCCCACGGGACGAGCGTTTGCTGCGCAACTGGGTGTTGAACCTGCCCACCTACGACATCCTTTCGGCGGCTCGGGACTTGCTCGCCGAATTCAAGGGGACCGAGGTCACGGTCACCGATCCTGAGACCGTTGCCGGCCGGGACGCTTACATCCTGGTCGTGACACCCGGTGACCCAGGCACACTGATCGGCAAAATCGAGCTTGCGATCGATGCCGAGATGAAGGTGCCTTTGCGCCTCGAGGTCTATCCACGCCGGGCAACCGCACCGGCCGTCTCGGCCGGGTTCAGCGACGTCAGCTTCGAGGCGATCGATCCGTCGATGTTCGAATTCAAGGCGGCTCCTGGCGTAAGCGTCGAAGAAGTAAAGCCCCCGGCGCGCCCCGAGCCCGGCTGGGGTTCGGGTGCTTCCCCTTCGGGCAGCGGGGGCCCGATGCACCGGTCCCACGGTCTGGAGCTTGACCGCGCCGAGGTGCGGACGTGGCTCGAAGAGCATCCGTCAACTTCATTGAAGGCCGGCCGCGTTGAAAACTGGCTGCGCAAGAAATGGAATGAGAGATGGCTGGCCGGACACCCCGAGCTCTCCGGCAAACGGTTCGAGGATGACGAATGGTTTGGCGACGGTCCACCGATCCGGCGCATCGGACGGGGGTGGAGCGCTGTGACGGCAGTGCTGGCAGAGGAGCCCCCCGCAACTCTCCGCACCTATCTTCCATTCGAAGGAACGCTGTTCTCGGCGATGCTTGCCGAGGACGGGGATCAAAGCTGGATCGTGACGGGCGCCGTGGACCTCGAGACGCTTGGGGCGGTCGCAGACAAGCTCCCTTGAGCGTCCTCGCCACCCACAATCTCACCAAGCACTTCGGCGACCAGGTCGTCGTGGACAGCCTGAACCTGACGGTGGACAGAGGCGATCTCTACGGATTCCTCGGCCCCAACGGGGCAGGAAAGTCGACCACGATACGAATGGCTCTCGGGCTCGTGTTCCCGACAACGGGCACCGTCGAGGTTTGTGATGTTCCCGTGTTCTCGCCGGGCCGATCCGACGGCCCGCTCAAGCTTGTTGGAGCCGTCGTCGAAGACCCCGCTTTCTGGGACTATCTCTCCGGGCGCCGTAATCTCGAGCTCTTCGCCCGCGCTGCAGGACCGCTCGACGACAGCGCCCGGCGGTTGGCGCAGGTGGACGAGGTCCTGAAGATGGTCGATCTCGAGGGCGCGGGGCGCAAGCACGTCAAGGCCTACAGCCACGGGATGAGGCAACGTCTCGGGATAGCAAGAGCGCTTCTCGGCGCGCCGGAGTTGCTGGTCCTTGACGAACCGACCAACGGGCTCGATCCACAGGGCATGAGGGAGGTCCGCCACTTGCTGCGACGCCTCGCCGACGACGGCGTGACGGTGTTCGTCTCGAGCCACTTGCTCACCGAGGTCGAGGCCATGTGCGACAAAGTTGGGGTGTTGTCATCGGGCCGCCTGGTTGCAGAGGGCGCGCCGGGCAGCTTGCGCAAAGCATCGGGAAGCGTTGTCTACGAGGTGGATGACGGCGAGGCCGCGCTCGGCGTCCTGAGGTCGCTCGAAGGAGTCGGAGTGGAAGATGACGCTACCCTTGGCGCCTCCACCGGCGCGCCGGCGCGGATACGCGTGCGCTTGGAAGAAGGGGTGACCTCGGCGCAGGTCAACGGCGCACTCGTGGGGCAGGGGGTGCAGGTCGGCGCAGTGATACCCGAGCGGGAACGGCTCGAAGACGCCTTCCTGTCCCTCACGGAGGAACCGGACGAGCACGAATGGGTTCCGCATGCCGAGTGACGTGGTACAGGGGGATGGCTCCCACCCAGTCGCCTCCGGCCCGGCCGCCGAGGCGGACGGGCCTCGGAGGTGCGATGTTTAGGGTCGAGATGGCCAAGGCGGCGCGCCGCTGGAGAACCTGGGTCCTGGCGGCCGGCTTTGTTGCCATTCCGACTCTCATCGTGGTGGCGCTCGTGTTGACCTCCGAACCGCCCGAACCAGGTGAGGGGCCGCCCTTCCTTCGACTCGTGGAGATCAACGGAGTCTTTGCGAGCCTTGTGGGGCTCTCCGTGATTCAGCCGTTCTTCCTCCCGTTGGCCACGGGACTGCTGGCGGGCGACGCGATCGCAGGTGAGTCGTCCGCAGGGACGCTTCGTTACCTCCTGGTCCGGCCGGTCGGCCGGGTGCGCTTGCTGGGGTTCAAGTACGTATCGGTTGTGACCCAGGTGGTTGCCGCCGTTGTGATCGTTGCCCTGACCGGGCTTGCCGTCGGTGGTCTTGCGTATGGCATCGGGCCCCTGCCCACACTCTCGGGCACCACGCTGGCGGTGGGTCCCGCCCTCCTGCGCGTTGCGGGGGCCGGCCTCTACATCGCGCTGGGTATGGCGGGGCTGGTCGCGATTGGCCTGCTGTTTTCGACGTTGACAGACTCGGGGCCTGGAGCGACCGCTGCGACGGTGGGCATCTATATCGTCATGGAGGTCCTCGATGCGCTCCCCGCCTTGCGCATAATCCATCCGTATCTTCTGAGCCACCATGCAATGGCGTTCGCAGATCTGTTCCGCTCTCCGATTGCGCTCGACGGGATCGCGCGCGGGGTGGTCGTGGACGCAGGTTACATCCTGGTCTTTTTCGCGTTGACGGCGATGCTCTTCAGCCGCAAGGACGTAACGAGCTAGGCGTGTCTCCTAAGTTCGTAGCCGGGTGTAGACGGCGGCGGTCAGACGGCACTGTTTCTTGCGACGACCAGCCGGGTAGGCATCCCGCTCGGGCATTGGTCATCGAACCCTCCGGACAACTGGTTGCATTACAGGAGCAGTTACCTATGCTCTTCGGGCCGGTTGCGAAATGCAATCAGTATGTGTAAAGGGAGGCTCACCATGGCTAGGCTGATCTACTCGGCGATCACCTCGCTCGACGGCTACATAGCGGACGAGGACGGTAATTTCGACTGGGCTGCGCCGGACGAGGAGGTGCACACCTTCGTCAACGACCTCGAGCGGCCGGTCGGCACCTACCTCTACGGGCGCGGGATGTACGAGGTGATGGTCGAGTGGGAGACCGCGACCGCGTACACCCTCGCCGACCAGCCGCCCTTCATGCAGGATTACGCGGATATATGGCAGGCGGCCGACAAGATCGTGTACTCCAAGACGCTGGAGACGGTATCCAGCGCCAGGACGCGAATCGAGCGAGACTACGACCCCGAAGCGGTCCGGCAGATGAAAGCGACAGCGGCACGTGACATCACTGTGGGCGGTCCCGGCCTCGCCGCCCTGGCGATCAAGGCCGGGTTGGTCGATGAGTGCCACCTGTTCGTCGCGCCCATCGTGGTGGGAGGCGGCAAACAATCCCTCCCCAACAATGTTCGCCTGAAGCTCGAACTGCTGGACGAACGCCGTTTCGGCAACGGTGTGGTCCACCTCCACTACCGCACCACGACGTGAGGAGACGGCGACGCTGCCCGGGCGTCTTGGACCGAGCTCTGGAACGATGACCCCAAACCCTTCGTCTGGCACAGGCACGCCAAAGAGATCATCGCCAAGTACAAGCGAGGACGAGCCGCTCTCAGCCACCACGCCAAATCCGTGGGGCACCACTAGAGGCCTTGCCACCGGTTCGGGCTCTGATCCTCACGCCAGAGCCGGCACCAGCTCCCGCCCTATCAAGGCGACCATGTCCAGGTCCGAGTGGTCGAGGTGCTGGAGCATGACCCGGTCGACTCCCGCGTCCTTCATGGCCGTCAGGTGGGCCGCGACCTCGTCCACGGTACCCACCACTTGCCCGGGCGCTTCCTGCCTCAGCCACCCCTCGGGGTCGTTTGACTCGCCGGTCCTGTCGAGCCGTCGTCCGCCGCGGTCGAGGCGCTCGGTCCGGTCGGCCGCCACCCCGCAACCGGTCATCACCGATAAACGCAGCTCATCGGGGTTTCTTCCTTCGTCTGCCCAGGCAGCCTGTAGGCGAGCTCTGGCGGCTCGGCATTCATCGGGCGAGGGAGTGAGGATGTTGTATTCATCCGCCCACCGGGCCGCAAGGCGGGCGGACTTGGGTTTCGCAGAACCACCCACGATCAGGGGAGGGTGTGGTTTCTGCACCGGTTTCGGGAGGGCGCTCAGCTCGCTCAACCCATAGTGGAGGCCGTCGAAGCTGAAGACCTCCTCGGTCCATTGACGATGGACGATTTCGATCTGTTCGGACAGGATGGCCATGCGTGTGCTCGTGTCATGGAACGGAAACCCGTAGGCGAGATGCTCGACCTCGCTCCATCCCGCCCCTATGCCGAGCTCTACGCGCCCACCGGACACGTGGTCGGCCGTGGCGACGCACTTGGCCAGAACGGACGGGTGCCTGAAGGTTGCAGGAGAGACGCACGTCCCGAGCCGGATGCGTTCGGTCATCGCGCCCAGTGCCGTCAGCGTCGCCCAGGCGTCGAGTGACCCATTGTCCATCTGGCCCCTGACCGACGTGTAGTGATCGGAGCGAAACAAGCCCTCGAGGCTGTTGTCTTCGCATGCCCGAGCGAGGGCGACCCACTCGTCCCAACCCACGTTCTCCTGGCCTTCGATCATCAGACAGATGCGCATTGCTTGCCTCTCTTCAGGGTGCGGGACTGCCGGGGGAGTGTAGGGCGATTCAGGTCATCTTGTGCCCAGGGCTCTTTGGGGCTACTGTGTGTGCTGAGGCGGCTACAGGCCGTGAGCCCTGCGCGCTGCGCCGAGAACGGCATGACGCTCGCCAGAACCGATCACTACGCATGCAAGGCCCAGATGCGAGAGGCGGACATGGAGTCTGCGGACGAAATCATCCGGCGCACCGATGTGCTGGACAAACTGAGCGAGATCGTCTTCGAGACAGATCCTGTCGGCAACTGGACCTATCTCAACCGGGCGTGGACCACCATCACAGGGTTCGGCGTCAAAGAGACGC
>JACDCD010000189.1 GCA_013694625.1 Actinomycetota bacterium
AGGTGCACCCGGAGCACGGGGAGATCGCGGGAGCGGAGCGCCTTGAAGTCTCCCAGCGCCTGGGCATGCAATAAGGCGTCGAATCCGTACCCTGCGTTGGGAATCTCCACTCCCCCGCTGCCCGCCGATTCGATCTGAAGGAAAACACCTTCTCCCGGACCTCCCTTGTGGAGTTGGCCGGTGGAATGGAGAAAGCGCGGACCGTAGCCGACCGTCGTTGCCGCCTTTCGAGCGTCTCGGACCGAGCTGCGAATCGAAGTGAGTGCTGCGTCCGCATCTTGGCTGGGAGGCAGGTATGCCATGGTTGCGAAGTATCGCCCGGGCCCGGCCTGGTCTATGAGCCCACCCAGCGCCTCATCGAGACTGGATGGACCCGGCGCGCCGAACACCTCGATTTGCCCTTGGACGAGATCGGGATCTTCCTCCGGCCAGCGCCCCTCGCTCAGGTAGGTCTCGATGGTCTCCCCTGCGAGGTCCTTTGCCTCTTGAACATTGGGTTGGTCGAACGCGTTGATCTGCAGAACCACGCCCGATACCGCCACGGCGAACTCCCAGAGAAAGAACTGCGCCCCGAGATCTGAGGGTTCTGAAAACTCAACCGTGATCACGGGATGACCGGCCCCCGCTAGAGCATCGAGGCGCTCGTCGAGCTCTCGATCCGGGGCAGATCGGTTGCGTAGGTACGCGAAAACGCGGTCTTCTCCGTAAACGTCCGGCGCGCCGAGCGGCTCGTCCGCGACGGGCACAATGCCTGTTCCCTTCTTGCCGGTGCTCTCGGCGACGAGTTGCTCGACCCAAAGGCCGAAGCTGTCCAGGGGTTCTGAAACGACGAAGGTGAGCTTGTCCCGGCCCCGCCGCGCCAGTTCACCGATCGCAACTCCGAGCCACAGACCCGGGTTGACCTCAGGCGTTGCAGAGGTCGACCCCTTCTCTGCGGCTTCCGCCTTGCTCAACAGGCCGGTGAGATCCACTCCGATCAGCGCAGCCGGCACCATCCCGAAAGGAGACAACGCCGAGTAACGCCCTCCGATCTCGGGATTCGCATGGAAGGTGCGCCGGAATCCCTCTTTGACGGCGAGATCCGCGAGGGCAGTATCTGGATCGGTAATTGCTATGAAGTGAGCGCCATCGTCGATCTTGTTGCGGAAGTAGGCGTAGAAGGAGCGGGTTTCTAGCGTGCCCCCGGACTTGCTGGACACGATGAACAAAGTTTGCGCCAGCGGCAGCTCGCCCCCCACCGCGGTGACGACATCGGGGTGCGTCGAGTCGAGCACGCGCAACTCGACGTGATTCGGGGTGCTTCCAAAGGTCAGGCGCAAGACCTCGGGTGCAAGGCTCGAGCCGCCCATGCCGAGCAATACCGCATGCGTGTATCCGTCCGCCCGTATCTCCCCGACAAAAGAGCTCAACTCACCAAGTTGGGCGCGCATGTCGTCGGCAACGGTTAGCCACCCGAGGCGGTCCGAGATCTCGTTCGGTTCCGACCCCCACAGCGTGTAGTCCCTGCGCCAGACACGTTCTGCGACATCGTGCTCGTGGGCCCAAGCCAAACGGTCGGCGACCGAGCTCGCGTCCGAGTCACCCAAACGGGCGTGGATCCCGGATGGAGGTGCAGACTTCAAGCTCGAGTGGTTCACAGACATCTCCTGTTCTCGGCGAGGAGGCTCAGTGGGGGGCGACCTCGGCATCGTCAGGTTCCGTGGGAAGCCCTTGGCCGAACCACTCGGCGAAACCACCCGTGACGTTGAATGCGTTATACCCGGCATCGCGGAAAGCCCTGGTGACCATGGCGGACCGCACACCCCCGAGGCATATGAAGGCAACCGGGCGGTCCCTCGGGATGGAGGGAGCCTGGGAGGCAACGTTCTCGATCGGAATATGGCGCGCCCCGGGTACCCGCCCTGCGTTCCATTCGTAATCCTCCCGGACGTCGATCAACAGAAGGTCGTCATCGGCCATCCGGCGCGCCGCTTCGGCGGGGGTGAGGTCAGCTTTGGTATCGGTGAACTCATTCATGAAGGGCAAGGTATCAGCAAGGCCGGGCCTTTGGTGAGGGTTGCTCCGTCGGCATTTGACTGCGGCCACCCCGGTCGCGCCATCGCCTTCCGGTCATGCGGGCAACCTCGGGGCGACCCGAAAGAATCCGCAACGTAGCAGGTCGCCCGCTCTATTGATAGCGGAGGATCGCCCCCACTCCCTCGGACGGCGACTGCTCGTGGGGAACCACACGAACCTTGGCCCCGGTAGCGTACGCCGAGCGCACCAGTACATCCTGCAGAGGGCCTTGCGCAAGGCCCTCTATGCCCAAACCGGCAAGAAGCTCGCGGTCTGTGGCCGCTTGACTTGGCTCTGAGACAGCGAACCATGCATCTCTGTCGTCCTCGCCGCGCGGCGCCAGCAGCAACGTATCCACCTGCGCCTTTCGCAGCGCGTCGAGGGTGGCACCGATTCCCTCCGCCGCAAGATGCTGCTGTCCGCCGCCGGAACGGAAGACCTCGATCACCGCCTCGGTGGTCCTGGCCTCGAACGCCGCAAGAGTCTGCTCGAGATCCTTCTGGACATCCTCGTAGGTGTTTGCCCGGGCCCCTTCCACCTCGAGCACGCTGGCCCTCATCTTCTCGGGCAGGTGCTCGCGAAGAAATCCGACGGCGCGTACGTCGCCGGCAACGGCAATGAGCTCGGTCCCCTGGGCGCGGACGATGTCGGCGACCTCTCCGGCAACCTCGGCGGCATTCGACTCCCATAGGTTCTCGGCGCGCTGCTGGTCGTGGCCCGGCGACTCCTCGGCAGAAGAGCTCCTTATGTCGGGGCCGCTCTCCCCGTCGACCGAAACGGTCTCGCCTCTCCGATAGGCGTGGGCGACATAGATGTCGGCTCCGACTCGGTCGGCTAACACGAGCACGTAGGAGGGATGCCCTTGGCGCCATTCGATCAGAGGAGCAAGGTGGGGCAGGGCGCCGAAGGCAATCTGATCGCGAACCCCACGGCTCAAGTTGCGCGTCAGGAGCACCTCTTCGGTATTGGCGATGGCGACAAGGCCCTGCCCGCGCTTGTGCGATCCGTCGATCTGAGCGTCGAGCGCAACGAGGGCACTCTGCACCGCCCCCTTGTCTTCCGCCTGCTTCCGCAATGCGCGCCACCGCAACTCGATGTCGTGCGGTGAAGCCTCGCTCGTCACCTCCGTATTGAGGTAAAGCGAGACAAAGGGACCCTCGGCGGCAAGAATCCCTTGCAGTTGTTGATCCCAGAGACTGATGTCCTGCATATCTCTCCCAGAGTGGGGGTTTGTGGCGTAGACCCTAGAGGTGCCCCTCCGCTTCGAACTCGCGCAAGAAGCCTTCGAACAAGCGTCTGTGCCCTTCCTCTTCACGCTGAATGTCGATGACCATGTCCTGGGTGACCCAGTCGAGTCCGTCACAGAACTCGATGATGTGGCTGTAATGCTCTATCGCCCCCTGCTCTGCCTCCACAACCCCGCGAATGATGCTGATCACGTCGGTCTGGCGCTCGGGAGGCTGGAGCGACTTCTGCTCGGGTGAGAACTCCATAGAGCCCGGGACTACTCCGTAGAGCTCCTTGATGCGATTGGCGAACTGTTGTGCGTGCGCGAGCTCTTCTTGGATGTCCTGATCAAGGGACTCCGCGATTTCACGTGCGCGGACGCCGTCCGGATTTACCGAGTTGGCGATGTAGCTCATGACTGTTTCCAACTCCATGAAATACGCCTTCTTGAGCAACCCGAGAAGCTCTTCTCTCTTTGAGTTGTTCTCCTCCGTCAGAATGGGCGGCTGCCCCGCTCTTGCATGTGTCATCTGAACCTCCTATTGGGCTGATCCGTCAACTCTAGCGGCTAAGAGGTCCCCCCCACCGCCACCTCCGGATCGGGAACCCAGTCCCGTGTGAGAAAGAGCCAAAAAGCAAGGCCCGCATAAGGCCCATAGCGACGAAACCGCCTGACGATGCTTGCATCCTTGACGGTGCCCTTTCCCACCAGGCGGGCGTAGGTGGGGCGCGTCCAGGAGTCCAAGACGAGCTGGGAATATCGTCCGATCATCATCATGATGTGGGCCGCAGCGTAGGGTCCCACTCCGGGCAGGGCCGTCAGACGAGCCAATATCTCCTCGTCCTTGACTTCTTCCCGAGGTGCGCTTCCCATCTCTTCGAGGATGAGCTCCTCTGCGGCCACCGATCGCGCCAGCGACAACAGGTAGCGGCCTCGATACCCGGTTCGGGCAACGTCTCTGTAAAAGTCTTCGCCCGCCTCCGCCATCGCCTGTGGGCTCGGGAAGGCGCGTCCCGACGGTCCCGAAGCTGGTGCGCCGGGCGCCGCAGTTCCCAGATGCTCCACCAGGGCCTCGACCATCCTCTCCGTCGCGGACCACGCGCAGTTCGTTGTACAGATGGTCTTGACCACGTCCTCGAACACCGTCGCGCTCCTCATCAGACGCCCTGCACCCTGGATTGCCCATGCCAGTGCCGGATCCTCTGCACAAAGCTCGTAGAAGGGAGACAGGTCTTCGTCCAAGCGCAGGATGTGCCGCACCAGATCGAGGAGCCTGGTGCGTTGGACCGGCCCAGGGCTTCGTCCTGCAATGCTCACGAGTGCGGAGGCATCCTCCACCGAGACCACGCCTACGGTGCGAGCACCGGTCTCCGAGAGGGCGAGGGTCACCCTGAAGGACCAGCCCGAAGAATCGACGCTCATCGGCGGGAGCATCGCCACGCCATGCGACAAGACCGTCCGGGGGAAGCTCACAGGCTCGCCACCCGGACCGGCGAGCGGAAGGTCAAGGGCTTCGGGAGGCACGACAGACCTAACCCCCGAAGAAGGTAAGGAGCTCGAGAGCGCGTAGTGTGAGCTCGAGGTCGCCCGTCCATCCGGTCGGAGGCGTACCATCCCGGAGCGCCTCGAGGAACAGCTCAACCGAAGGATGCTCAGGGGGCATGCCCGCGGCGCCCCAGAAGGTCAGCGCAGTGGTTCGCTCCCTGGGCCCCCACCCCTCCTCGTCCCATTCACGCACCCATCGCAGACCCCATTCGGCCATCTCGGTTTTCGGTCCTTCAATCTGCCAGTAAGCGCCTGCAGCGGCGAAGGTCGGGTATGCACCACCGGTGAAGCGGCCCTCAACATCTGCCTCACCACGCAGGAGGTCCATGGCGCGCGGCCCCGGGTCGCGCCCGACGGCCAGCAGTCCACAGGCAGCCGAGGCGGTCGCCCAGACCTTGGCGCCGGCGGGTGTGTCGAGCTCTCCCGGCACGTCTTCGGGCGCGTCAAGCCACGCTCGCGCCGGAGTCTGTGCCTCTTCGAGCCAATCACCCGCCACAGCCGCAGGCCCCGAGTCACCGGCCCCGAGCACCACAAGCAGGCAGAGCATCTGCCCGGTGACTCCCGGCGAGGGCCGCCCCGAGGGTCCCGTAAACGCGCCGCGCAGGTCTTGACCGGGGATCTCCGGAACAGGCCCCGGATCGTCGCCGCCCAGCCGCAGGGCGCGCCACGATCGCCACTCGTCGCCTTCACTCAACACGCGCTCGAGCGCAAGCTCGAGGTCGAT
>JACDCD010000195.1 GCA_013694625.1 Actinomycetota bacterium
AGCCCCACGCCCGCTCCGTCTCCGGCCGGGTCCCCTTCTCCGTCTCCAGTGGCGTCCCCTTCCCAGGAGCCGTCGCCGAGTCCCTCAGCGACACCGGCGATGGATGAGCCCGCCGAGGACGAACCCACACGGGAGGGCAGCCCACGCCGAGCGGGCGCGGCGGCCGACCCCGAACCGACCCCTTCTCCCGCGGAGGTTAAGCCGACTCCGGCCGAGGTGAAGCCGAGTCCCGAACCCTCCCCCGATCCGGCCGTGGAGGAGCGCGCCGACAAGCCCGAGGCCGAGAGGCGACGGGCCGCTCCGGACCGGCCCGGGCCCAAGCCCCCCCGCACGAAGGAGCCGGAGCGCAGGGTCGAGCCGGTCGCGGCATCCCAAGAGGAGGAGGGAGGGGGCCCGCCCCCTGCGGGAGTGGCGGGGATCGCCGCAGCCCTCGTCCTCGCAGGAGCGGCTTCGGCCCTGATCCGACGCCGCCGCCGGGACACCGAGCGGTGAGCGAGCGGAAAGACCGAGCGGTGAGCGAGCGGAAAGACCGAGCGGTGGATGACGGAGAGGAGGGTGTCTTCTGGGTCGACGGTGACGTCGTGGTCGTCACCCAGAAGGTCGTCTCCAAGGCCGAGGGACGGCTCGTACGAGGGGTCACGCGCCGGGAGGCGGCCCTTGCGGAGTCCGTACGAGTGCTCCGGCGCATGGGCGACGCGGTCATCTCGGAGACGCGTCAAGGACTTGTGTGCGCCAACGCCGGCGTGGACAATTCAAATGTTCCGGGTGATTGCCTGGCGTTGCTTCCGGTCGATCCGGATCGTTCGGCGCGCCGGATCCGGGCCCGGCTCGAGCACCTCACCGGGGCTCGGCTGGCGGTGATCGTCAGCGACACCTTCGGGCGTGCCTGGAGGGTTGGGCAAACCGACGTCGCCATCGGCGTCGCGGGCATGGAGCCGCTGACGGATTATCGGGGATCGAACGACACCTTCGGCCGGCCCCTGACCGCCACCCTGATAGCCGTCGCCGACGAGATCGCAGGAGCCGCCGAGATGGTCATGGGTAAACGCCTCGGGGTCTGTGCCGCCGTGGTGCGAGGTGCACCCGTGACGCTCGGCAACGGGGCGGCGGCGGACATCGTCAGGTCCTCGCGCGAGGACCTGTTCCGGTGAACCTGGCCGAGGCGGTTGCGGCGCGCCGGAGCGTGCGCGCTTTCCAGGATCGAGCAGTCCCCCGGGATCTCGTCGAGCGAGCGGTGTCGCTGGCGGTTCAGGCTCCGGCCCCCCACCACTCCTCCCCGTGGCGCTTCGCCCTCCTCGAAACCCCCGGGGACAAAAAGCAGCTTGCTGCCGACATGGGAGAGGCATGGCGAGACGACCTCAATGCGGACGGGCTCCCCCGCGACCGGATCGAGGCCATCCTGAGCCGGTCCGAGGGGCTGCTCAGGTCGACGCCGCTGCTTACCGTCTGTTGCGCGGACATGACCAGGTCGCACAGTTACCCCGACGACCGGCGCAGGCTCGCAGAGTGGAGCCTGTTTGCGCATTCGGTGGGCGCCGCCCTGCAGATCTATATGACCGCACTGGCCGAGTCGGGGGTGGCCTCCTGCTGGATCTCGGCGCCGGTGTTCTGTCGCCACCAGGTACAGGGGACATTGAGCCTGCCGGCCGGGGTGGAGCCGCACGCGCTCGTCCTGGTGGGTTATGCGTCCCCCGACTACCACCCCCGTCCCCGCCCCACGCCCGATCCGCTCGCCTACATCCTCTAGTGCCCCGCCGTTCCAGGATCTCCCTGCACGACTGCAGCATCTGCACCCGGAGGCACCGCTATATTGTCGCCGCGCGCTGTTAGCTTCGAGCCCATGAGCAGAAAGCTTGCCGAAAAGCGGGACCGGCGGGAAGCGCAGAAACGCCGGCAGGAAGGAGAGCGGCGCGCCGTTCGACGGCGCAACCTCATCACGACGGGTATCGCCGTGGTGGTGCTCGCTGGAGCGGTGGGGCTCATCATCGCCGAGCGGACCCGGGAGTCCGCCCCCGTGGGGGTCGCGGCCTCAGAGGCTTCCTGCGAACCAATCCAGACCTACAAGCGTCAACAGGGCAGTCACATCGAGGATGGGGCCACCCATCCGCCCTACAACTCGACCCCACCTACCTCGGGACCGCATTACGTTGACCCCGCCCCTGCAGGTTTCTATCCCGCCCCGCTTCGTCCCGAGCAGCTCGTCCACAACCTCGAACACGGTCAGATCGTGTTCTGGTACCGGCCCGACGCGTCCGAAGAAACCATCACCGCGATCGAGGCAGTGATCGACCGAGAGCCCCTGGCGCAGAGAAATGCCCTGCTGGCGGCCCCCTACGACGAGATCCCAGCGTCAGACAGCTTCATCCTCACCGCCTGGGGCGCCTCGCAATCCTGCGATCGGGTCTCGCAGGAGGTCGTGGACAAGTTCCGGGCCAGATACCAGGGCCTCGGACCCGAGCGCATCCAGGGCATCCCCCCCTTCACTCCCGGAACCTAACCGTCGGCGCTCCTCCTTCCCGCTGGCCCCGCCCATCTTTTCCAGAAAACCCAAATCGATCCAATCCCCGGACCTGCGGAGATACGAACAACGGGAGCGGACGGTTGGGAGACGGTCTCTGGCGGGACGGACAGCAGATTCATCGCGAGCGAAGGGAGGTTGGGACTCTAGCTGCGTTCGCTTTGTCGGCGTCTCTCTAAACCCGAGCATGGACACCAGAAGGGCTGCAGCGACCCCGAGGGTAAACGCACACCCGCATCGGGCGATCGCAACTCGGATGGCGGCAGTCCCAGACTAGGGAGGAAACGCATGACAGAAGGTCTCAACTACGTCTTCTCGGGGATCGAGAAGCAGGTGGCCGACAAGCCGGCGGCAAGCCGGCGCCAGTTCGTAGCCGGGGCGGCCGCGACTCTTGGCGGGCTCGGTCTCCTCAGCATTCCCTCGGCCGCAAAGGCCGGCCATGGCGGAGAGAGCACGACGGACATCATCAACGTCGCAGCAACCGCAGAGGTCCTTGCCACAATCGTCAACACGATCGGGTTCCGGCGCGGCCTCGGCCGGGACGAGGTCACCCAGCGCAACATCAAGGCGGCCGCTCGCGAAGAGCTGGTGCACTACAACGTGCTCACGTCGCTGGGGGCCACGCCCCTCACGAAGAGAATCTGGGTTCCGGACGCGGTCTTCGCCAGCCGGACCAACCTGCTCAACACCCTGCAGGTGGGCGACCAGATCTTCGTGAACGCCTATCTCATCGCCACCCTGCACTTCGGCAACATGGGGAACGGCGAGTTCGCCACCTACACGGCGGAGTTCATGGGCGTCGAGGGCGTGCACCGCGCGCTCGCTCGTCAGTCGCTCGGCTTGCTCGGGAACGACCGGGTGTTCATGAAGTTCGACCAGGTCGAAACAGCCGTTGGCGCCCCGAACCGCGGGCAGCGCGGCTTCGAGAAGGTCACGGACGCGGTGGGTCAGCTCCAGGCTGCAGGCTTCGGCTTCGGCGCCGAGGGTGCAAAGCCCGGTCGCTTCTACCACTTCGACAACGTGAAGCAGAGCACCCCGAACGACCCGGCCCTCAACACCTTCAGGCCGGACGCAGCGTAGCCACAAGCACCACAGAGCTCGAAGAGACCACCGGGGGTCAGCCCCGGTGGTCTCTTTGCGTTTGATCCGATCGGGGAGCCGCCCTAGCCGAACAGGCCCCGGAGCAGTCGCTCACTCAACTCCGCGATCCGCTCCGAGGTAACCACGTAGACACTGGCCGGCGCGCCGAAGGGGTCGGGCAGGTCCTCGCCGGTGCCCAGATCCGCCTCGCCCCTGGAGCCGTGGGCACGGTCGACGGCCCGCCGTGCGCCCTCGACTCTGGCATGCGGGTCGACCGAGCCCCGTCCTTCGAAGGGCTCGGAGGTCTCGAGCAACCGGACCAACTCGATCAACGTGAATGCACGGCCGTAGGGAACACGCCCGTCGACCACGGCCGCGGCGACGTGATAGCGCTCGAACCCGATCACGAGGTCGGCTGTGGCCATCTCGACCGTCGCCAAGGGTCGGGCCCGGTGCCCCGAGAGGTCTATCCCGGCCTCCTGCATCACGTCGAGGGCGGGTGTCGGACTGCCTACCGGCCCAAGATCGAGGGTCCCCGCCGAGCCAACCACAAGGGGGAGATCACGCTGGAGGGCAAGATGCCTCGTCCACGCCTCGGCCATCGGGCTGCGGCAGCGGTTACCCGTGCACAGATAGACGATCTCGAAAGCTGCAGGGGTGAGAGTTACGATGTCTGAATCGTCCGGCGTCTCGGCCCGCCCGCCGTTCAAGGGCTCAGGACCACCTCGGGCGGGCCCAATCTATAGTCCGTTTCAGTCCGTCTCTGAGGTCCACCTCCGGCGCCCAGCCCAACTCACGCCGAGCGAGCGTTATGTCAGGTTTGCGGACCTCGGGATCGTCCATCGGCCGCTCGAGAAACTCGACCTCGGCGCCGCTGCCGGCGAGATCGGCCACCAGCTTGGCGAGCTCGAGGATCGTCGATTCCTCCGGGTTCCCGAGGTTCATTGGGCCCGTGCCCCCGCTGGAGAGGAACCGCCAAAAGCCTTCGATGAGGTCGTCCACGTAACACAGCGACCGGGTCTGACTTCCGTCACCGTGCACGGTCACAGGGTCTCCGTGAAGGGCCTGATCGATGAAATTTGGGATCGCCCGGCCGTCGGCCCTGCGCATCCGGGGCCCGTAGGTGTTGAAGATCCGCACGACCTTTATGGGAATCCCGTGGACCCTGTTGTAGGCGAAAGTGGTGGCCTCGGCGTAGCGTTTGGCCTCGTCGTACACGCTGCGGGGCCCGATGGGGTTGACGTTGCCCCAGTAGCTCTCGGGCTGCGGATGCACCAGAGGGTCTCCGTAGACCTCCGACGTGGAGGAGAGGAAAAGGGACGCCCCCTTCGCCAGCGCGAGATCGAGCGCGGAGTAGGTCCCCAGAGCCCCGACTCTGAGGGTCTCGATCGGAAGCCTGAGGTAATCCGGCGGCGAGGCCGGAGAAGCGAGATGGAAAACCCAGTCAACCTCGCCCGCTACCTCCAGAGGGTGAGTGACATCCACGGATCTGAAGGTGAAGCGTCCCTGCTCCGGGATCTCTTCCAGATTGGTGGGGCTGCCCGTCACGAGCGAATCAAGGCAAACCACCTCCCAGCCTTCCCCCAGCAGCCGCCGGCACAGATGGGAACCGAGGAAACCCGCTCCCCCCGTGACAACCGCCCTAGGCATCCAAGGCTCCCGTTTCTGAACGCGACACATCCGCCTCAGCCTGCGGGATGAGTTGGGATCGGAGACGCAAGGGACCAGGAAGAATAAGCATAGGACCACTCTATCGGCACCGTGCCAAGCTTCACTTGAAAAGATTCTCCAAAACCATTCTCGCCGGTACCCACCAAACCAGGCGAAGATGTGCGATGAAAGGAATCCAACCAGACTGGGGAACACTGCCGATGCTTCGTCACTCAGGTAGCGCATGCACCTCGGGCGTGCCGGCCATTTGCACGCCGAAACGCCCCATCGGGGACGGGGTGGCGAGAAAGTTTCCGGGCCCGCCGGCTCACGCAGCTTGAAGACGCACGCGCCCGAGGACAGCCGGTGGGTGCTGGTTACCGACGACAACTACGGAAAGGCGTCCGGGTCGGTCGCGGCGGTGCGCGGCCTCGCGGCAGCGGGTTATCACCCTGCGGTGGCGTTCTCGACCCCGGTCTCGTTAGCGGCCTCATCCCGCTACTGCCGGCGGCAGATCCGCGTGCCCAACCACCGGGCGGAGGGATACGCCGCGGCGATCGCCGCCGAGCTCGAGGCCCACTCTTATCTGACCGTCCTCCCGACGACCGACATCGCCCTGCGCGCCCTTGACAGGCCGGAAGCCCGTCTCTTGGACAAGTTCCGGCTCGCCCGACTGGCCGAAGAGGCCGGCGTGGACATGCCCCCCACCACCTTTTTCGCCAGCACCGGCGAACTGCTGGAAGCGGCCCATCACCTCGACTACCCCGTGATAATCAAACCGACGGTCAAGCACGCCGCCCGGGTGGCCCATAGCCCGGACCATCTCAGATGGTGGGCCGGCCAGCCCGGCGAGGTCTTGGTGCAACCGTACCTGCTACGCGAGAAGGAGTTCGGGGTCGCGGGTCTGGTGTGGGATGGGGAGATAATCGCCTCGGTGCGCCAGCGTCACATACGGACGTGGCCTCCGGAGGCGGGGTCGGCGTGCGCGGCGCGGACGGTGGCGGTCGATCTGGACGTCGAAGCCCGCCTTCTCAAACTGCTGGACGGCTACAACGGCATATTCGAGGCAGACTTCATGGGCGGCTACCTGATCGACGTCAATCCGCGCGTGTACGCCTCGTTGAGGCTGGCGACAGGCGCCGGGGTGAACCTGGTGGGTCTCTATTGTGACCTGCTGCGGGGAGAAGCCGTCGACCGGGCCCAGGGCCGCCCGGGGGTCTTCTACAGATGGCTGGACGCCGATGTCCGCAACGTGATCGGCGCCTGGAGGGGGCAGAAGTTGGGTACCCGGGAGGCCCTCGGGGCGCTCAGCCTTCGGCGGGGCACCGTGTACGCGATCGAGTCGAGGGGTGATTGGCGGCCGACCCTGGCGCGCGCCCGATACGGCCTGGCCACGGGACGCTGGCGCCGGGCATACGCGCGGGACTGACCGACGAGCCTGCTGAGGATCCAAGGGCACCCCGCCATACGAATACTTACGAATACTGATGTGGGCAAGAGGGTTGCCGGTCTTCGGATGGTGGGATACTGAAGCTGGGCGATATCACAGGGGCACCCGGGAGGTTAGATGGCCGCGCTGAGAAAACAAGAGCAGGTAGAGGTCTCTGACTCTGTCCTGGGCTCGGACGAGGAAAGGGATCTCACCCTCTCGTTCCAGCGCGGCGAACCGGACGCCTACGGATCCATTTACAGCCGCTATCACCGATCGGTCTACAACGTCTGCTACCGGATGTTGGGCCACCGCGACGACGCTCAAGAGGCGACGCAGGAAACCTTTCTGAGGGTCTATCAGGCCCTCGGGCGCTTCAACGGCCATTACCAGTTGGGCCCGTGGATCATCCGGATAGCCACCAACGTCTGTCTCGACCATCTCAGGCTTCGCAAACGGCGGCCGCAGGACGTCACCCCGATCGATGCTCTGGAACAGAGACCGGGCGCAGGCACGGATGATCCCGAGCAGGTCCTGCTGAAAAGGGCCGAGGGGGACAGGGTACGAGCGGTGTTGTCTTCGCTTCCGCCTGCGCATCGAGCCGCAATCGTGTTGCGCGACTACGAGGGCCTCCCCTACCGCGAGATCGCTCTGACGCTTGGCATCAGCGAGGGGCAGGTGAAGGCGCTCCTGCACCGCGCCCG
>JACDCD010000201.1 GCA_013694625.1 Actinomycetota bacterium
GCCGTTTTTTGTTAGACGGACTATGTGTGGGAGGTTGTCGGTTTTGCAGAAGCTCGGTCATGTACGCACCGGACTACTATGTGTGATTGCCATTGTGTTTGTCCTAGCGGCTCCACTCGTTGCGCAAGCAGGTGTCAAGCATCAGATCAGAAAGGCGTGGGGACCAAACTGGCGAGAACGCCAGGCTATTCGGGTGGCCGCCTGTGAGTCAGGGTTCAATACGCGTGCGGTGAACGGCCAGTATCTCGGTATTTTCCAGATGGGATCAACCGAACGCGCGACTTATGGACACGGACCCCGCGCCCGAGTGCAGTCGCGTGCGGCTCATCGCTACTTTGTTGCGAGCGGCAGAGATTGGTCGCCGTGGGCGTGCAAACCGTAGAGCAACGCTGGAGCCCTCACGAGGGCTCGTAGTGCACGTCGACGCTGCTGATCGCTTGCACCATGGCGCCGACGACCCCTCCAAGCTGTAGCAGTTTCATGGTGTTGCCAGTGACCTTGAGTTGCCCCTGCATGAACGCACCAACAATGGGGAGCTCGCGCTTATTGATTGCCACTGCCGTGCCGTAACTTTGGGTGATCGTTGCGTCTGGATCGACGAGCTCACCCAACCCGAGCTGGGCGTTTCCCCCTTCAAGCACGAAGTAGTACCTGGTGTCGTCCCCTTCGGGTGCGTCGGTGACGACTTGCTGCAAGCGAGCGTTGTTGCCGGCGGCTGCATTCGTGAAGTCGGGAGAAGAGTTCATCGCGCGCTCGACTGCGGCTGCCCACTCTGCGGAAAGAAACTTGACGGCCATTTGGTACCTCCTTCTCTCAGCGTGTGAGGACTAGATCGGGCGCAGTGGTGGGCGACCGCCGGTGCGTATCAGCTCCATCTCCTCCATGCAGTGACGCGGAGCGCGATCCCTGGCGGCAACTTCCACCTTGAGCTCGAGCCCGCACATGGTGCAGACGTATTTGAGGCCGTACTCGCTGACGTCGGCCAACTCGGGCTCAGGCGGCGCCAGCCCAATGTTCCTCCAGTAGCTCCAGCCGAACAACAGGATACCGATGAACATCCCGGCGCCGAGGACGGCGCGTACAAAGCCGTATGTAAACCCCAAAAAGAGGAGCATCGCCGCAAGAAGAATGGCTGCTGTCGTCCTCAAGTGCGAGGGTTTCCACAATGTCGTCCACAGATGTGGACGAATGACACGGGTGTAGTTAGGGTTTCGTTCACACCATGACGGTAGCGCCTTGGGGGCGCCTAATGGCTCAATGCCACTGCGTGGCGAGTACGAAAGCGGCTGCCATTGCCCCGAGGCCCCCGAGCAGCCAGACCGGCCGGGTCCCTCCTGGCAGGACCCCCAGATAGTTGACGATTATGAGGAGCACTCCCAGGCCTAACAGTGAGAAGAACAGCGTGCCCACCCAGGCGGGGGACTGTTTCGGCTTGGCCTTGGGAGGCGGCTGGGTGGTTTTTCTCTTCGATCGGCTCTTGGGCATGAGCGTCGATAGTAGCGCCCCGTCGAACCCGAACTCCTATTTGCCGGGGGTCAGCGGCTTTCCGTAGCGGAGGGCGATTGGCAGATAGCCCTCTCGTTCGTAGAAGGCGCGTGCGCCGGCATTCTGGAGCAGCACGTTGACCCGGATGCCCTTGGCGCCTTCGGCCAGGGCCCAGCTCTCGGCCGCGCCAATCAGTCGGCCCCCAACTCCGGCGCTCCTGGTCGCTTCTTCCACGACCAAGGTGTGGACTTCGCAGGAGGTGCCCCACACCTTCTCCTCGAGCGACAGCCTAGCGAAGCCGACGATTCCCTCGTCATCGCTCTCCGCCACCAGCACATGGATATCCGGGTTCTGGAGCGCCCTGCGTGCTTCCAATTCCCAGACCAAGTCGCCCAGCTCGTAGCGGGGGCTTCGGGCCTCCAAGAGGCGGTGGTGCTGTCTCAGCTCGACGTAAAGCCGTGCGATCTCCGGCTGGTCGTCCACCACAGCGTCCCGAACGAGAATGTCCGTTTGCCCGCCCATGCCCTCACCTTAGGTTGTCGGCTCGGGGGCCGCCTGCTAGCAACTACCATCTCGTCCGTGAGGCTCCTGCTCGTCGACAATTACGACTCCTTCGTCTACAACCTCGCTCAGGCGTTCGGGGCGTTGGGCGCGGAGCCCGTCGTGGTGAGAAATGACGCGTCGTTGGAGGAATTGGAAGCGCTCGAGCCGGACGCGGTCGTAATTTCGCCGGGTCCGGGTACCCCTGAGGACGCAGGCGTATCGATCGAGGCCATAAAGAGGTTCGGCGCACGGATGCCGCTTCTCGGCGTCTGCCTCGGCCACCAGTGCATCGGAGCGGCCTATGGAGGGGTCATCGCGCGTGCCCCGGTGGGTCCCAGGCACGGGAAGGTCTGCGCGGTCGAACACGCCGGCGCCGGTGTGCTGGCCGGCCTGCCGTCTCCGTTCGTCGCCACCCGGTATCACTCACTCGCAGTCGAGCCCGGCGCCTTTCCCGAGGCTCTCGAAGTGACCGCCCGGAGTGACGACGGCACCGTCATGGCCCTGAGACACCGGAGCCTGCCGGTCGAGGGGGTCCAGTTCCACCCCGAATCGGTGCTGACTCCCGACGGGCCCCAGCTTCTCGCCAACTTCCTGGAGGTGATCCGAGGTCGGCCGGAGCGTCTGGCCGAGTGCTAGTCGCCCTCCTCAGGCGGTCCTCGCGGTCGCACAAAGATCGTCACGGTGTCCCCTTCGGTCACGATGGTCCCGGGGGCGGGCTCCTGGCTGCAGATCGTCCCCGGCGGGCCGGTGCAAGCACCCTGCTCGGCGTCGACCTGCTCCACCGCGATGCCTTCACCTTCCAGGGCCGCCTCGACCTCGTCGCCGTCTTCTCCGATCAGGCTGCGCAACGCCTCTCCTTCGTCCGAGGTGGCGGACGGCGCGGGAATCGGATTCTCCTCGGGTCCCGTGGAAACCTCGATCGTGACCGTCGAGCCGGATTCGACCTCCTGGCCCTCCCCTGGAGACTGTGAGATGACGGTTCCGGGCGCAATATCGTCGTCCGACACCCGCTCGACCGAAGGGGCCAGTCCGGCACCCCGGATGTCGGCGACGGCATCGGCCTCGGGCAGGCCTTCCACGCCCGGAACGGGGACCAGGGCGGAGCCGCTCGAGACCGTCACATCCACGGCTGAGCCCTCCTCCACCTCCTCGCCCGGGTCAAGTGACTGGTCCGAGACGATGCCCTCGTCGAACTCTTCGCTCGGCTCGTCCGTGGTGTCGCCCAGCACCAGGCCCTCGCCCTCGAGGGCGGCCTCCGCGTCCTCCTGGGTCAGGCCCACGAGCTCTGGAACGTTCGACGGTGTCGGTCCGCGCGAGACCGTGAGGGCGACGGTGAACCCCCGTTCGACCCGGGTGCCGCCCTCTGGGTCCTGGGAGATCACCTCGCCCGCCGGCGCTTCGTTCGTCGTCTTTTCGACGCTTGACTCGAGGCGGAAGTCCTGCAGGTTGGCCCTTGCCTGATCGACATCCAGCCCCACGACGCCGGGCACGCGCACCTGGGGTGCCCCTCCGCCGCCGCCCCCGTCGAAGAAGTTGCTGGATAGCAGATAGGCCAGCAGGGCAATCAGGGCAAGTCCCACCAGAGCCGCAGCCACATACAGCCCGGCGCGCCGGGATCCCGGACGTGGCTCCAGCGGCGCGCCGGCCGGGAGCACCTCGGTGTCTCCGCGGGGGGCCGACACCACGGTGGCCGCGCTGGTCGCAAGCAGAGGCGTCGCATGCACCTTGTGACCCGCGCGGAAGCGGTCGAGGTCCTCGGCCATTTCGGCTGCGCTGCCGTAACGGTTGTCAGGATTCTTGGCCATCGCCTTCATGACGATCGCGTCGAGTCCTTCGGGCACGTCGGGATTGATCGACGATGGCGGGGGAGCGTCCTCCCGCACGTGCTTGTAGGCCACTGAGAGGGGCGTGTCCCCCTTGAACGGCGCTCCCCCGGTCAGCACCTCATAGAGGACGACCCCCAGGGAGTAGACGTCCGAGCGTGCGTCGAGGGTTTTCCCTTGAGCCTGCTCAGGAGAAAGGTAGGCGGCCGTACCGATCACCATTCCGGCCTGGGTCATGGTCTGTTCTCCGTCGTTGCTGAGGGCTCTGACGATGCCGAAGTCGGTGACCTTCACCTCCCCCGAGGAAGTCATCATGATGTTGCTCGGCTTGATGTCCCGATGAATGAGGCCCGCCTTGTGGGCGCGCTGCAGAGCCCGCGCCACGTCACCTGCGATCTCGGCGGCCCGTTCGGGCAATAGAGGACCATCGTCGCGAACGATGTCTTCGAGAGCGCGCCCGTCGATGTACTCCATCACGATGTAGTAGGTCGAGTCGTCGGAACCAAAGTCGTAGAGCGAGACGATGTTGGGGTGATTGAGATTGGCAACCGCCTGGGCTTCTCGCCGAAAGCGTTCGACGAATGCCCGATCGCGGGAGAATCGTTCGCTCAAGACCTTGACCGCGACTTCGCGACCCAACAACTCGTCGCGAGCTCGGTAGACCTCGGCCATTCCGCCCGCGCCGGCGCGCTCGATGACCTCGTAACGCCCGCCAAAGGCTGTGCGATTAGGGGTGTTCAAGCTCACCACCCCTTTCGAGTTTCCGGTGTGCGCTCTGGTGACTGTTCACGAGACTCATTTTCCCCGGCGCGCCGATTAACGCATGGAATTGGTTCCCGTGCGGCCCGGCTACCATCCCTGAAGCGCCCGGTCGGCATCGAGTACCGCCTTCGCAATAGGGGCCGCGACCGCTCCCCCGGTTGCTTCGGAACCGAAGGTACCGCCATTCTCCACGATCACCGCCACCGCCAACCGAGGATCGTCTGCAGGCGCAAAGCAGATGAACCAGGTGTGTGGGTTCGTACCCTCGACCGTCTGTGCCGTGCCGGTCTTACCGGCGACCGCCACATCCGGGATCTGTGCGGCCCCTCCGGTTCCGGACGGGTCGGAAACGGCCGACACCATCATTTCGGTAAGTGCATCGGCATTGGCCGAGGACAACGGCGAACCGATGGTTTCGGGGGGAAAGCTGTCCACGATCTCGCCTGATGGGGAGATCACCTCCTTGACGAGGCGCGGCCGGGGGACCTCGCCGCCGTTGGCCACCCCCGCTGCGACCAGCGCCATCTGCAGCGGGGTGGCGGCAACGTTACCTTGCCCTATACCGGCAAAAGCCCGGAGCGGCTCTTCGTCGTCGGGGACCGGGGGGATTTGGCTCGCCTCTGTCGATACATCGAAGGGAATCGGCGAGTTGAAACCGAACTCCTCTGCGCTCGCCTGGATCTCCTCGGGAATGTCGAGCCCGAGTATGGCAAACGTGGTGTCGCATGAAACCGTCACGGCGGTGAACAGATCGATTTCGCCTGTGCCCGTGCATGCGGTGTTGCTGAAGTTTGTGAGGGTATCGTCGGTGAGAGGGAGATCGAGAGCCTGGGGATCCGGGAATCTGGACTGAGGCTGGTACTCGCCGGACTGGAGGGCGGCCGAAGCCGTAACGATCTTGAAGGTGGAGCCCGGTGGGTAGCTCCTCGAAGTCGACCGGCTGACCAGAGGAGAGTCGATTGAGTTTGGGTCGAGTGACTTCCGGTACTCCCTGGCGACGCCACCATCGTGGGATGCCAGAGGAGTTGGGTCATATGAGGGATTGCTCCACATGGCCCTGACATCACCGGTTTGGGGATCCAGGGCAACGACGGCGCCGCGATTGCTCCCGAGCGCCTCTCTTGCGGTTTCTTGCAACTGCGAATGGATGGTTAGCCTAACGTCATCACCCTTGAGTCCCGAACCCAGGAAGCGGTCCTGAATGTCCTGCATGGTGATAACGCCGCTTTCACCCAGCAACTGATCGTCATAACTGGCTTCGATGCGGGAGGTTCCGTAGAGGATGGAATAGAAGCCCGTGACATGGGCGTAGAGCTCTCCTCCCGGATAGGTGCGCCGGTATTTTAGGCGCCCAGTCGTGGGCTCGCTTACTGCAACAGGCTCACCGTCGACGGTAATGATGTCCCCGCGCTTGATCGCATACTCCTGTAGCAGTGAGCGTACGTTGGCATTGTTGTCTGCGATGCGTTCCGCAGCCCAGATCTGCACGTAGTTCAGTTGGAGGAACACAGCTAGAAATGCGACCACGAGGCCTATTCCCACTCGTCTGATCTGGGGTTGCATCAGCCCCGTCCCCCTATGAGGATCTCCGAGGTTTCGGCGGGAGCGGGCGCATCTGCTGTCTGGTGAGAGATCCTGACCAGCAAGGCAATGAGGATGAAGTTCGAAACCAAGCTGGAGCCACCATAAGACATGAACGGCAACGTGATTCCGGTCAACGGTAGCAGCCGTGTGACGCCGGCAAGGATGATGATCGCCTGGATACCGAAGATCGCGGTCAGTCCCGCAGCGAGCAGTTGGCCGAAGTCGGTGCGGGCGTTCATTGCGATGCGCAAGCCACGCGCAACCAAGAGCATGAAGCAGATCAGGATCGCCGCCGTGCCCATGAGGCCGAGCTCTTCACCGAGGACCGAGAAGATGAAGTCGGTTTCCGCTGCGGGGATGATATCGGGCCGGCCCTGTCCGAGTCCCGTCCCGAACAGGCCTCCGGTCGCCAGCGCAAACAGCGACTGTGCGAGTTGGTAGCCCTCATCCTGGATATAGCGCGGGTCGAAAACGTCGAGCCAGGTGATCACCCGAACCCGCACGTGGCTGAAAACCGAATAGCCCACGAAGGCCCCGGCGAAGAACAACAGCAGACCAAAGGCCACATAAACAAGACGCGCGGTTGCTATGTAGAGCATCACGAGGAAGATGGAAAAGAAGAGGAGGCTTGATCCGAGATCCTTTTCGTAGAACATGACCGCCAACGAGATGCCCCACATAACCAAAAGGGGGCCGAAGTGTTTGAGGTCCGGCACATGAAAGCCGGCGAGGCGACTCGATGCTATGGCGAGCAGCTCTTTGCGTTCTGCGAGATATGCGGCAAGGAATATGACCAGACACAATTTTGCAATCTCACCTGGTTGGAAGCTGAATGCCCCTACCTTGATCCACAACTGCGCACCATTGATCTCGGTGCCGAGTGGAGTTGCAGGGATCATCAAAAGGCCTACCCCGGCAAACCCCAAGAGGTACTTGAAACGGGACAGAAGCGTGTAATCACGCACGACCATCAAAACTGTGACGAAGCAGGTAACCCCCACGACCGTCCAGATCACCTGAGTTGGGCCATATTGATCGGGATCGAGCCGGTAAACGGCGGCCAGCCCCATGACATTCAATATCGCCGCTAGCGGCAGGACCAATGGATCCGCGTGCGGGGCAACCCTCCGCAGAAAGATGTTCACCGCGATGTAGCAGCCGGCGACAGCGGCGACCAGAGGGGCGGCGAGCCCCAGAGAATCGAAATTGCGCGCCACCGCAACCAGCCCAAGTGCTCCCGTGCCGACGATCAGGGCCATGAAGAGAAGCCTCAACTCGGAATTTCGTCGCGAAGTGGCCTGCACGTTCAGGGACTGCCTTTGTCGGTCTTTGAATCGCCTTGTTTGTTGATAGCGGGCTGCTCCCGCTCGAAGGCCTGGATGCGCTCCCTCAGGTTGACCACTGTCTGCTCGGCTTCCCCGAGGGAGTCAACCCTGATCCCGTCGCGAACGTTCTCTTTGAGATTGCGTGTCGGAAGGCGCTCCCAGGCCAAATTCGAGTCGAGCTCGGTTTCCTTCAACGTGATGCCGGCGACCTCTTCGGGGATCCCGCGAAAGACCGTGATGCTTCCGCCATCGTCGACCCCCACAAAGAAGGATCGCGAGAGGAGGTAGCGTACCCCGGCGTAGCTCGCGGCGCCGAGTATCGCCAGGATGGCGACGGTGGCAAGAGTCTTTGCGATCCAACGCCGGCGCGAACGAGAGGCAGGAACGGTGGGGGCATCGTCCACGGCTTGGAACTCACCAGTGTTGCCGCCGTCTGGCGGAGGCGGAGGAACGCGCGGGGCCGCGGTGTGGTTCGGCGCGCGATGTTCATCTCCCTCCGCCTTCGTGACCCGTACGATCAAAGCCGTGATGTTGTCCTGGCCCCCGGCTTCGTTGGCGGCGTCGACGAGGTTATCTGCCGCCTCTTGTGGTTCGGGCTTACCTACGAGAATGCGCGTGATGTCCTCGGGCGTGATCATGTCGGTGAGTCCGTCAGAACAGAGCAGGATTCGATCGTTGTCCTGCAGCTCTTTCACGATGATGTCGACCTCGATGTCTGGCTCCACGCCCAGGGCGCGCGTGATGATGTTGCCGTGCGGGTGGTGGATAGCCTCCTCGGGTTCGAGCTGGCCCTCCTGAACCATTCGTTGCACCAGCGTGTGGTCCTGGGTTACCTGTTCCAGATGCTGATCTCGCAGAAGATAGGCCCGCGAGTCACCGACGTGCGCCAGGTGGGCTTGATTACCATCGAGAACGAGCAGGGTGCAGGTAGTTCCCATTCCTTCTAATTCGCGGTCGGTCCCGGCTCTCTCGAAAATTGCCTCGTTGGCTCGGCGTACCAACTGTGCGAGAGTGTCATGATCCCCATCCAATACGGAGGAGGGGTCCTCTTCGATGATCCTGATCGCGATTTGGGAAGCGACCTCCCCACCCAGATGACCACCCATGCCGTCGGCAAGCGCGAAGAGGGGAGACTTGACGAGGAAAGAGTCTTCGTTCCCTTCGCGAACCCGCCCGGTGTCGCTGCGGACGCCGACGGTGATCTTCACTTACGCATCTCGAGCACGGTCTTGCCGATCTTGACCCGGTCGCCCCTTTGGAGCTCTGCGGGAGCGGTGAGGCGGCGCTTGTTCAGGTAGGTGCCGTTCGTCGAGCCCATGTCCTCTACGACAAACGCTTCGCCTCGAGGCGAGATTCGCGCATGGAACTGTGAGACATAGGAATCGTTCAGGACGAGCGTGTTCTTCTCCGCGCGCCCTATCGTCAGCTCGTCGTTCAGGGAAAAGGACTTTCCCCGCAGACCTTCGCCTTCGACGACGGCCGCTTTCCTCGGCGCCTTCCTTGATCCCCGGGGTGGGGGGGCGGTTCGAGCGGGAGAGCGCGACACGGGGGCCCTGTTCTGCGCAGTTGCGGGGCGCATCTCGAGGAAGACTGCGCGTACCGCTCGGGCGACGAAGATGTAAAGGAGAATTAAGAATACGTATTTCAGGAGGTCGAGGACCAAGTCGGGCACTGTGGTCAGATGCCCTCTGCCTGAGTTGCGTTAGGGTCTCTCGGGTTGGTGCCCGGTTGCTTGCCGGTAGGCACCGTGTTGAAGACGAGCTCGCTGTTACCAAACAGAAGACGGTCTCCGTCCTTCAGATCACCCTGGGTAACGGGTTTGTTGTTTACGAACGTTCCGTTCGTGGACCCTAGATCTTTGAGCTTCCATCCGATCCCCTCACGCCGAAGCTCGGCATGCCGCCGGCTGACGTTGGCATCAGCGAGGACGATGTCGACGCTTGACAATCTTCCGATCACCACTGGAGAGCGTGTGATGCTGATGGTCTCGCCGGTGCGTCCGGCGCCTCCCCGGACGATCAGGACCGCGCCCGAGCCGGTCACTCCCAGGCGTTCGGCCGTGCTCATGGAGATGGCCCTGGTCGCCCCAATGTCGGTTTCGTCCGGTTGCCGGGTGGCAACGGCGGGCGCCTGATCGCCTTCGTCGGCGGTCAGTGATGACTCGACCCGGAACTCCCCGCGGCCAAAATCGTCCTCCTCGATGAAAACGACCTGCGGCCGGCCGGTGAGGTTCCATCGGTTCTGCTTGGCGGTCTCGATGATCACGTCCGAGAACTCGTTCAGCAGGCCTGCCTTCAGGGGCAGGAAGCGCTCGTAGTCCTCCGGGCCTATAAAGATACGAAAATCGTTGGGGGCGTATACGCGGTTGACCGAGATGGTCTTGTTCTCCCCCATCTCGCGCTGCAGGCGACGTCCCACTTCGAGGGGCTGCAGCTTCGAACGGAACAGACGGGTGAAGAAGCCCTCCATAAAGCCCTCGAGCCCTTTCTCCAGATTGCGTGCCAAGCCCATATCGGCTGATTATGACTGCACCGCGTGCCCTAGGTCCTGTTAGCCTGACATCCAGCTCCGAGGAATTGGCTCCGTCGCCTGGGCGAGTGGTGGAACGGCAGACACGCTGGCTTCAGGTGCCAGTGCGCGGTAAGCGCGTGGGGGTTCAAATCCCCCCTCGCCCACGGACGGCTCCCGGCGCGTTCGGTCGATGGGGACACGCCCGCCGGTCACAGATGATGCTTCTGGAAAATAAAGGTATGATGTGGACCTGCGGAAGGGGGGCAGAAGAAAACTTCCGGTTGTTTAGGCAACCAGGCGTACTTTCTGCTTCAGTCTTCGTTATCAAGATCACAGGTTATGGGGCGAGCGGTGGGAGCTGTGATGGCACTCGAACAGGACGGACAAAGCTCGAGGGGAAACCTGTTTCCCCCCGCGGTCCAACCTCGGCCGATCCTGGCGGAGGATGGCTCTCCGCCGGAAGCTCTAGAGCGTGAGCCGATAATCGAACGCCTTGCCAGCTTCGGCTGGGTGGTGGCGCTGGTCGGCCTCCTCTACATCGGCGTCTTGACTGGGCTGCGAGCTACGGGTGTGTCTGATGAGCTCGGTAACCTGGTCGACAGCGGGGCGGCACGAGTGGCGTCCGCGCTCGGGGTGGAGCAGGACCCGGCACCTTCGGCCGCCGACGACGGGAGCCGGTTGGCGCAGTCGGACGGCCCCGACGCGGGTTCCCCGGCATCGGACTCGCTCCAGAATCCCGGGACGGACGGTCCCACGGCGGACCTGAACGACTCTGGGCAAAAGGGAGGCGGCAACGGCGGTTCTGCTCCCGGTGGGGCCTCGACCGACCGGGGGAACGAGAACGGTTCTGATCCGAAGTCCGGCGACGACCCCAAGGGGAACCCCGGGGACGACCCCAAGGGGAACCCCGGTGGCGATCCCTCGCCGCCGTCCAGCCCGAATCCGGACCCCACACCCAGCCCGAATCCGGACCCCACACCCAGCCCGAATCCGGACCCCACACCCAGCCCGAATCCGGACC
>JACDCD010000203.1 GCA_013694625.1 Actinomycetota bacterium
TGATCTGCCACATGGTGCGACGGCTGCGTGGGTCGAGACCGGTAGTCGGCTCGTCGAGGAAGATGATGCGCGGGTCGCCAACCAGGGTCATTGCGAGGTCGAGCCGGCGACGCATACCGCCGGAATAAGATCCGGCTGGTTTCTTACTCACTTCGACGAGGTCGAACTGGTCGAGCAGTTGGGAAGTCCAACGTCTACCTTCGGTTCTTTCCAAATGGCGCAGGTCGGCCATGAGGGTCAGGTTCTCTTCGCCGGTGAGGAGGTTGTCTACTGCGGAGAACTGGCCGGTGACACCGATCGCGTCGCGCACTGCGTCGGGGTCACGTGCCAAGTCGTGGCCGGCCACGCAGACATCGCCGTCGTCGGCGCCGATCAAGGTGGACAGGATCTGGACGGTCGTGGTCTTGCCTGCGCCGTTGGGACCGAGCAGCGCGAAGATCGTTCCCTCGGCAACGTTCAGGTCGATGCCGTCGAGCACCACCTTCTCGCCGAAGGATTTGCGCAGGCCCGAAGCCTTCAACGCCGATCGCATTGTGGCGGTGGTCATGCCTCCTCCTTCCCGGTGGCTGGCGAAAAAGAGCGGCCGACGGTGACATCGCCGAAGGAACTGTGCGTGCGCACCTCAACGGTATCCTCGCCCGGTTCAGGACGCCCGACAGCGCCCAGGTCGTTCCGCACGTTGCCAAACTTCGTGTTGAGATCCAGCCAGGCGGCGACGCCGTCGAGGATTCCGATCTCGATCTTGCCTAATGCGGTTTCGGCGAGAATGTCACCATGCGCCACCTCGCCGAGGCGGATGCCACCGTTAGCGGTTTTGGCCGAAACCGACGCGTGCGACCGGTCGACAACGATCTTGCCGTTGGCCGCTTTCACCCGCAGGTTCCCGCCCACGTTGCCAATCCACGTGTCGCCGTTGGAGTTCTTGATAACGGCGGTGCCGTCGATGCTGCCAACCTTCACGGCACCGGAGCCGGTCGTGATTTCTGTTTGGCCGGCGGCCCGGCCCACTGCAATGTCACCGGCACCTGTCTTGAACTCCACCGCGCTTACCTCGTCGACGTGGATGTGCCCAGCGCCGGTCTTGTAGCGGCATTCGCCAACTCGCCCCGTGCAGTGAAACGTCGCTACCGCGGCCTCAGCGCGCACATTGGACCCCGCGGGCAAGTCGATCTGCACATCGATCGACTCACTGCCCCCCCACGGGGTGTAAGACCGCCACCCCTTTGGTGCCTTGATAAGCAGCCTGCCGCCCGCGTACTCCACACGAGTTTGCTCGGCGACGCTCACGTCGGCGTTCTTGTTGGGATCGCTCGGGCGCACTTCAACGACGGTGTCGGTGCGGTCGCTTGCCGCGATCCGGATGTCACCGACGCCAATCTCCACTGTGACCGAGATGGGTTCTCGAGTCTCGAAAGTAGGCATGGCACTCCTCTTGGTGGGTTGACGGTCGATCCTGCTGTTAGGAGTTCTGGTGCGAGGCACTTTTCGTCTCCGCCCGCTAACGCGCCCAGCCTGTGTACCGCTGGGCGCCTTGTGGAGCGCGTCGCTCGCGAGGGCGAGGCAGGTCGGCTCGTTCCAGTGCGGCGGCGGCTGCCCGCACGAGCCATGAATTGACCGATAGGCCATCGTTTGCCGCCGCGTGTTCGATCCGGGCCTTGATGTGATCGGGCATGCGAAGGTTGATCCGCGTCATCGCGCCCGCTTCCCCCTCGGCAGAGGCCCCCAGTGCCGCGCCCGCTCCCTCCCAGCCGTCCCACGCCCCGTCATCGCCACCTGCGGGCAGGTCCTCGCGGGACGAATCGACGGGTGGGGGGGTCACCACGAACTCGGGGTCACGTCCGCGCAGCCGCAGCTCGACCGAGCCGGGCGCGAGCTCGGTGGTGATCTCTTCCACCGCCGCCGCGAGCACGTCCTGCAACGCGAGTCGGATGGCAGCGTCGAGGGGCGCGACAAGCCGCTCACCAAGCGCACGAGCGTCATCGCCGCCGGCCTCGGCAGCACGCGCAAGCTGGTGGTGGATGTTCCCTACGTACGGCCCGAGGTCCATGGCATCACTATGGTACCTAGATGGTGCCATGTCAAGGGCTAGGAGGTGCCATGGTGGCACCACGCCGTCGGCAGCCTCAACCGGCCGGTCCGGGCTGTGCTTGAAGGCGATCCTCGACGAGCTTCGGGCCCGCGGCCCCGCCATTGGTTGAGAACGCTCGCGTCCGAGGCTTTGCTGCGGCCCGAGTCGCCGGTCGTATTGCCCCCTAGACTTTCATCCATGAAAGCCACCGTTTACACCAGATACGGTCCGCCCGAAGTGGTTCGCATCGCGGAAGTCGACAAACCGATGGGTCAGCTTGCGTCTGTTCGGGTCGTAGAGCCCCAGCTAAGCCGCAGCACCTGCCTAAACGCTCGCGCTCGAATCAGCGCTGAGACCATGGCGAAGCTATATTCAGGCTTTTACTCATCAGGGTGACGTTGGTTCCCGAGCCGACGCATCCTGATGGGCCGCGCGCTCCCTCGGTCGGGATTGCCGGCGTCCCGAAAGACCGGTACGTCGCCGAGGTACAATGCCGCCAGGCGACGGTCTTCGCGGTCAGCGCCTCCAGCAGGCGCGGCTGTCGACCCGCTAGAACGGCGGGGCGGTTCCAGCCTCAATTTCAACATCTGGCGAGAGAATCGGTCAGTCATCCTCCAATTATCGCGCGGGCTGGCAATTCAACGGCTGTTTCACACGTAGAGCGGGCCACGGGGTCCAAGCCTCACGTGCACAAGCTCCCATCCGTTCGCCAGGCCCGAGGCGCCGACTGGATGTGTGGCAGGCTGTGATCAGTTCCGCCGACGTAACGTTTATCAATCGCTGGATAGCGAAGGAGAGCCACCATCATGGAATGGAAGCTCGAAGTTGTGACGCTCCCAGTTTCGGATTTAGACCGCGCGAAGGGCTTTTACGCCCAAAAGGTTGGGTTCAACGTCGACATCGACCAAACCGTCAATGACTTCCGCTTTCTCCAGCTGACTCCTCACGGATCGGGCTGCTCGATCCATTTGCGGAGGGGAAGCGCCGACAGGCCGGCGGGCTCCGTTCGGGACTCCTTCCTGGTGGTAAGGGACGTACGTGCGGCGCGCGATTATCTCGTCGGGCAAGGTGTGGATGTCGGTGAGGTCCAGGTGTTCGACTCAGGAGAGTATCGACCTGCCCGTCAGGGAGAGTCACTCGATATGGTCGGGTGTGCTTTCTTCAATGATCCGGACGGAAACAGTTGGTGTGTTCAGCAGATCCCCCGTGATTGAGTAAGGAACCTGATGAAGGTCGAGGGCCACCTCCACAACCACATCCTGCCGTTCTTCGACAGGACACCGCTGGCGCGATTCGGGCCGGCCGACTTCTGCCAGCGGCCGACACATGGCGTATTTCATGCCCCTTCGAAGCGGTCTTCCAGGTGGCCACGATGTGTCACCTGGCCCCCGCCATTCGTCAAAAAGGGATTTGCATGGGGTACCCGTTGGCGCCCTTCGGCGATCCCTCGCCCGTGCCCACTCAGCAAAGCACACGGCTGACGCATCCACAGCCAAATGCAGAGCCCCGCTCATCGTTCGGCCTACACTTGGCGACACTACCGGAATCCGGGAGGGCCGTCATGAAGGCGTTCATATGGGAGAAGTACGGGCCGCCGGAGACGCTTCGGATGGCGGAGGTCGAGAAGCCTTGGCCGGACGCCGATGAAGTTCTGGTGAAGGTACTGGCAACATCCGTCAATCCGGCGGACTGGCATTCCATGCGCGGCGAGCCCCTTTTTTCGCCCGCCACCCTTGGCTTGTGGCGACCGAAACATAAGACCGTGCAGGTACAGCAGCGGCAGCACCTGCGACACCTTGGGCGACTTGCGTGCGTAGGGCGGCAGAATGTCGCTGGCGAAGCGGACGCGCTCACTTTGCTCGTCGGTCCTTCTGTCGTTGACCCGCGGCGCCCGGACCTCGAGCGCGCCAGCGCCGGTAACGACTGTGCGCGCCCTGGCCTTGCCGTTGCGGG
>JACDCD010000225.1 GCA_013694625.1 Actinomycetota bacterium
AGCTGGTCGTCCTCGTGGGCGAGATCGGTGGAGACGCCGAAGAGCGAGCCGCCGCGTGGGTGGCAGAGAACATGAGTACGCCGGTCGTCGCCTACATCGCAGGCTTCACTGCACCGCCCGGCAAGCGTATGGGACATGCGGGTGCGATCATCTCCGGCTCCCAAGGGACGGCGGCCGCCAAGAAAGAGGCGCTCGAGGCGGCCGGGATCCGGGTTGCGACGAACCCCACCGAGGTGGCTGCGATAGTCAAGAAGCTTCTATGAGCTCTCGAGACAATCGAGTGGAAGCGAGCCTTCGGGACCGGATGAGCAGGCTGAGCGCCCACCGCTAGTGGGCCAATAGCACCTCACCATGCCCTACGCGTTTAGCTCAATGGATGGCGTTCGCATCTACTTCGAAGATGCAGGAGGCAGCGGTCCGCCCGTGGTCTTCTACGCCGGTTTGATGGACCCGCTCGAGTGGTCGCAGGCCTCGGGCCTTGCCGGGGCATTGGGCGGTGAATTCCGGTTGATCTATGCCGATCACCGCGGTCACGGCCGCAGCGACAAGCCACACGATGCCGGTGCCTACGCTCTGAGAACGCGTGTCGCCGACGCGGTCGCAGTATTGGATGCTTTAGACATCGAGCGAGCTCACTTCATCGGATTCTCCTGGGGGGCTCGCCTCGGGTTTGCGGTCGGAGAGCATGCGCCGCAGCGGGTGACTTCGCTTGTGCTGTGCGGAAATCAACCGTACACCTGGGAGTGGAACTGGACCTTCGTGCCGCTCTTGACCTCGGCGTTGGCCCTTGCGAGACGTAATGGAATGCAGGGGGTTCGTGGAGGAGGTCGAGTCGGCCCTCGGTGAGCGCTTCTCTGAACAGACACGGAAGTGGATGCTTACCAATGACCCCGTCGCCCTGGATGCAGCATGGCGATCGTCTCTCGCCGAAGGGCCGATATCCGGGGACCTTCGGAAGTGGCGCGTCCCCTGCCTCATCTATGCAGGAGCAAGGGACGAGATGCACGACCATGCCGAGAAGGCCGCGGGCGAGATCCCCGGCGCCGTCTGGCTTTCACTTGCCGGCCATACGCACCTGTCCGCCGCCGACGAGGTGGATGAGGTCCTGCCCCGGGTTCTCGACCTCTTCCACTCAACCGCACCTTGAGTTGCCGACACGGCCGGCTTGACCCCTAGGTCTCTAACGATCTCCGGACACCTCGCCTGAAGGATCCTACAACCGTGCCACTGTCACGGTCAGGTTCAGGATGAGATCGGTGAGTGATCTCATGGCGCATGGGACTAAGGCGGCTCTCGGTTCTCCATGGGAGCGGCCCTTGGAGGGGCGACTCGAACAGATCGCTATAGACTCGGAGGTGCTCGCCGGGAACCTCCTCGGCGATCCCGCGCGCCGCCCAATCTATCCCCCCTGTGGCTGGAGGCACCAGTTCGCTTCTATGTGCAGAGGACCACCCTCAGACGCAGCCACTTGGTCGTGTTGTGAGGACGGGCCGAGAGCGAATGTGGGTTGGGCGCGCCGACTAACGTTCTCGGGCCTGCAACCAAACCCGCCTCAGGACGGCCGCGGCGCAGACCACAGGTCATCTGCCTCAAGCTTTCCATCGCGCAAGGAGACGATCCTGTCGCACTCGGTCGCCACTTGATGGTCGTGAGTTGCAATGATAATTGTTAGCCCGTGCTCGGCTCGCATCTCGAGCAACAGCCTTAGGATCTCTTGCCCCGTGGCCGAATCGAGGTTGCCGGTGGGCTCATCCGCGAGAAGCAGACGAGGGCGATTGATCAGCGCCCTCGCTATCGCGACGCGTTGCTGCTCACCTCCTGACAGCTCTGAAGGCAATGACCGTAGCCGATCTCCCAGACCCACGGCAGCAAGCAAGGAGTGCGCCCGTTCGAACTTATCGAACGCCGTCTTTCTCGGCAGCACCGGCGCCACGACATTGTCGAGAGCGGTAAGAGCCGGCAAGAGATGAAAGCGCTGAAACACGAAACCCAGCGAGCGGCGGTATAAAACCTGCTCCTTGCGAGAGAGCGAGGCAACCTCCACGTCTCCCACATGAATCGAGCCCTCGTCAACGTGATCCATGGCGCCAACGACGTGAAGGAGCGTCGACTTGCCGGATCCAGAGGGGCCCATGACCGCGAGGGCGTTCCCGGCATCTATCGACAGGTCGACATGCTGAAGGGCATTGATCACTTGTTGCCCCAATAAATAGGTCTTGGTGACCGAGCTTAGGACAACCGACGTACCCGACACTCATTGTTCCTCGGCCAAGGCCCGCACCGGTATCAAGTTCGACACGCGTGCTGCAGGCGCAAGGGAGGCGAGACTCGTGGCGACGACACCGCCAGCTGCCGCTATCCCGGCAGAAGACAGGATCGGCCCGACAGGGATGCCACGCACCAAGGCGACACCCCCCACCCCGAGGGCCGCTCCTAGGAGGGATCCAATCAAGCCCATCAACATCCCCTCCATGACCACAAGCACGGAGAGATCTTTGTCGTCCCACCCCAGGGTGCGCAAGGCGACGAGCTCTGCTTGGCGCTCCTTGATGTTGAGGTACAGTAAGTCGGCGACCGAGACCGCGCCCAGGGTCGTTATAAGAACCACAGAGATGAAGTCGACGACGCGCACGTCGACGGCGATGACATTTCCGAGCAGGGTCCCGACCAGCGTCCGCTGGAAGCCCTGGTTGAGCGCGATAAGCGCAGTAAGAGCCCCGACCCCGAGGAGAAGCCCGACCATCGCCAGCACTGTGCGAGCGGGCGTGCGTATCAGGTTCCGGAGCGCGAGGCCGGCGAGCCTGGTAACCGGTCGCCGTCTGCCGCCCTGGCTGACCGCAGGCTGAACCACCTCCATCGGAGTCGCGCGCGCTGCGCGGCGAGCGGGCAGAAACCCGGCAGCTACCGCAAGCGCAATCGAAACCGGTAGCACAAGGACCACGCGCATGGCGTCGAGCGGTAGGTCGAGTAAGGCGGTTAGCGCACCGGCCAAAACCACACCAGCGACACCAGCGACGCCACCCACAAGCGCGAGCTCGCCCAGGACTGCCGTGAAAACCTCCCCCTGTGACCATCCGAGGCACAACATTGATCCGATCTCCCTTCGCCGCGACCGGACCGACGCAAAAGTGGCGTTAGCGAGGAAGAGAGCGCACACGAACAAGACCAGAAAGAAGAGTGCGAGGCTCTTGCGGTCGACCGCCCTTAAGAACCTGATCGCGACTCCCTTCTCAACCCATCCCTCTTTGACCATCAGCGGGGGTTGGCCGAACTTTCCCTTGGGCAGCTCCACGAGAAGATTGCGCGGCGAAGAACCCGCGGTGATGTCGACTGCGAGCCCGGTGCGACGGTGGATCTCAGTCGCGACCCGCTTAATGCGTTCACGGCTAACCGGATCGGGTCCCTTGACGCCCTCAACCCGGACCCGGATTACACTGATGGGGGCCGCGGGGTCCGCGTTCGGGAAACTATCGGGATCGACCAGCGCCTTCAGTCCCTGAAGGTTGGTCAGTATCAGCGGTGGCTGTGCGACATAGCCTCCAATGTTTACCGTCGGAAGCAAAGCCCCTCCGCCGAGAGCCTGCCGGCTCGGTGAATTCGCCGGCTCGACCTTGGGAGGGTAATAAGTCTCCAGAGGGACTTGAGAAAGGCGGCTAAAGCCAGGCAACAGCTCGGGATCAAATTGCCCGACGACCCGCAGCGCAGGAGTGCCATACACGCCCGCTTGAAACTGGTTCGAGCCCTCATAGAACCGCAGTTTTCGGAACTGAACGTCGCGGTTCTCTTGAGGCGCCCACCCACCACCATAGAGACCGTTCTGGAATGTGATCTTCGGGTTGTCTTTTACCTCCGGCCGCAACCGACCATGCGATAGACGATAATCTGTCGCCCCAGCCGACCAGTAACCATTGTAATTGAACCTGGCCTTCGACGCCTCCCTCACCATCTTCCGCAGGACCGAGCCCACCCGCACTTCTATATCTCCCACCACCTCACCCTGCCGCCCTGTCGTAAATCGGTGGGCTCTCTTGGGGTCCGCCAGGATAGCCCTGAGGGCGGCCGGCTTGGGAACGTTGAGTCGCTCCACTGACACGACCATCTTTTCGTCTATATAGCTCTTCTGGCTTGCGAGCACAGGTATGACTCTGAAGTTGCTGTCCGATGTCACTCTCACGACAAACGGCCGCTCCCCGCTCTTCAACAGACGCCCACCAACCAGGGTCTTCCCGAAATCGACTAGACGGGCCTCCTGCCGTGGGTCGATAGCGGCGACGAATACCGGCAAGTGGACACCTTCGACAGCTCCCACTGTTCCGCTTGGCAACTGCCCGTAGTCAGTCCCCGAGTGTGCCAGGCCAGGTGACAACTCCGAGAAACACGTTAAGGCGGAACCGCCGCGCAACTCGAACGGCTCAGTGGCGTCGTCGTAGGGAAGCCCCCTGCTAAACCCCTGACAAACCGGAAGCGCCCTTCCGTCAACCTTTTCTGTGATGCCGAATTCCGTCCTTACAAGAGGATTCTCGCGCGTGTAGTAGACGTAGTGGCTGTTTCCCGGATACTTGGATATCCCATTATTTGCTTTCCAGGCAATCCGTAAACGAAAGAGTTGCACACTGTCATCTGACACGAAGCGGTTGATCCTGAGGACAACGAACTCGAACGGCATGATGTATCCGATGTTGGCAATGGGGGCCGCAACCTCGACACCGCGGAGGCTTCGGACCGTCGCATACTGTTTGAAGGTAATGCCACCGAGCAATCCACTCAGGTAGTTAGAGCGTACGAGTCCCTGCCTCTTCTCGAGAGCGGTGTATGAGTCCTCAGCTCTCACAAGGACATCGTACGCAGGCCTGAAGTGCCGGGCGACGGTTCCGGTAACCTCGAGCTGCGTTGTTGCGACGGCCGACGTGAGCAGCACGAAGCTAAGAGACGCCACCAGCAAGCCGGTACCAAGGGCCGCAAGCCTGTGACGTCGGTGAATCAACTGGGCGACAAAGAACCTGTACATATGAGAAGGATGCATCCTGTCGGCGAATCTACAAGTTACGCATGACTAAGCCAACCGCATGCCGCAATCAGGCAACCTGATCCAATGAAAGCACTCGTGCATCCGACTCATGAACCCCTAGCATCCCTTCCCGGCTCTAGCAGACACAAATAGGCCCCGAGGCGAGCAACCGACTTTGGATCTGGCCCTCTCCTCTTAAACCCGGACATGGGTTCTCCTAACCCTACGGGCAACCGATAGTGAAGCACCGCCCCACCTGCGACTGTTCTGCACACGCGCAATAGTCTCCGCCAGGACACCCCCTGCACCGATAGCGCTCCTTTGGCCCGCCGCACATGTCACAGCCCGAAGTGACGCGGCAACAGGAAGCATTAACAGCAAATGCAAATCTCGGCGTGATCACTACACCTATCCCCGCAGCCACCGTAGCAAGTGCATACTTAAGAAACCCTCTTCTCATCATCTGGTGGGTTTTCGGAGAGGACCAAATAGAGGAGGGATGCTGTAGAGGCCATGATGAAGGCCGCCAGACCGCCACCTTGCGGCAGCCTTAAGGGAGGGACACGAACCAATACCCCTCCTTGAGCACTGGCGACGACCGCGGCCATGGCTGCAAGACATAGTCCGCGAATAACAGTTTCCCACACGTCACTTTCTCCGTTGACGAAACTCCGAAGCAGCCGCAGTCGATGGAGCGCCCGCGACGGAGAGTGATGAAGGCGGCGATGGCGAACGCCAAAGCAAATACACAGGCGATTGAGGCCGGAACGACGGGAATGACGTTAGTTAAGAGACCCGCTGCTAGCGCCAATTCCGCCACCGGGAGCAGCTGGGCAACCGGTGCAACCGAACGGGGCGGAAGGATCGCATAATCGTCGACGAGCTTTATTAGCTTGTCCCGCTGCCGCCATTTGGCGGCGCTGCTCAAAAGGAAGATCGTCCCAACGAAGAAGCGTAAGACGTCGATTCCGAATGTCGACATCCAGTCAACCTTTCTGCGAGCTCTCTTCGTTTAGGCGAGAACCGCGATCTAGCGACGTCCCCTAGAACGTCCCCGGCTACTGGATGCGGGCCTACTAGCAGCACCTAGGTGAACCCCAGCCCCACCACCCATTC
>JACDCD010000227.1 GCA_013694625.1 Actinomycetota bacterium
GCTTGCCGCAGGTGTCGCCTGTATTCAGGTTGAGGATCTTCCAGTCCCCGACGGTCTCGGCGTGCCAGCCCTCGGTTCGGGCGCCCACCTCAACCGAGTCGGTCCGGGCGCTCTGCCCGGCGTTCTGAAAGTAGTCGTAATACCCCGAGGCAGTGTTGTTCCGATACTCGTGGTTACCCGGAGACGGGTTGAGAACGTTTCCCGGGTGGTTTCCCCAAGTCTTGTGGAACGAGGCGTTGAAATCACTCAGCGAGGCGCTCTCGTACTGGAGGTCTCCCAGCAGGCCGATCACGTCGGCGTCGTCACCTATCAGGGCGTTGGTCTGAGCGTCCATGCACGTGTCGTTGCCGGGGTTGCCGGGTGCGCAGGCGATGTCACCAGCCGCGTACATGACCTTGTTGACCCCGCCACCGATACTCGTGCCTACGTTGAATCCAATCGATGTCTTGCTGACGTTGCCTGCGGAATCCCTGGCCTTGGCCGCCAGGGTGTGGGTGCCCTGAGAGGCCGTGCCCGGATTGGTGAACGTGCACGAAGCCGACGTGGTGCCGAGCCCGGTGCACGCGGCGTTCCTGTAGGAGGCGGAGTCGACCCGGGCAAGAACTTTCATCACCCTCTGATCATCCGTGGCGACGATCTTCGCTGCGTACGAAGTCGTGATGGTGGTTCCGTCGGCGGGATCGGTTATGCGAATGGTGTCTGCCGCCGATGCCGCCGGCGCGAGGGCCGCCACTACGCCCACCGCCAGTAACATCGCGATGAGCTTCTTCACCTGCCGCTCCGGCCTTAACCGAAGCCGGAGCGCGTTCCGCCGTGCGGTTGCACCTGCCACGAAGGACCACCTCCAAAGTGAGCGCAGACGTTTGGGCCGTTTCCCGGAGCTTCGACCCAAATCCTTCCACGCTTTAGCGCAAAGGGGCGCACCCTCTCGCCGGCCGTTGGAAGGCAGGACCAGGTTTTCTGGTCGTTACAGATCGGTTCCCTGGGGGAATGGATAGCCGGTGCGGCGTTAAACTAGGCAAGTTCTGACAAGATCTAAGGGGTTCTTATGAACGGGCGGATGAGGCGTCAGGTTATGGTTGCGGGGTTTGCCGGGTTATTTGTCCTCGGCCCCATCACCGGGGCGTTGGCGGACATCAGGGCTGAATGGCACATGGACGACACCGGTACGACGATGTCCGACGCGTCGGGTTACGGGAACGACGGAACACTCACGAATGTCGTCGTCGGTCAGCCTCCAGTCTTTTCTGGGACGTCGTTTCTCTTCAACGGGTCGAATTCTCATGTCACCGTCCCAGAGGACGACAGCCTTGATCCTGGCAGCGCCGATATCGCGGTTACGGCCTATGTCAGGCTCACCGGTCCGATTCTTGACGACAGCTACGACATCGTCAGAAAGGGTTTGGGCAGCACAACCGGCGGTGACTGGAAGATGGAGATCAAGAATATCAAGCGCCTCGGCACGGTGGGTAAGCTCAAGTGCACGTTCAGAGGCAGCGTGGAGGTGGTCAAGACCGCGTCCCCCGACATCATGGACGGCGCGAATCACAAGCTGGAGTGCATCAAGAACGCGACCTCCGTGACTGCGAAGGTGGATGGACGCTCCTTCACGAAGTCGGTGGCCGCAGGTTCGATTGCGAACGACGTGAACACCATGCTGGGCGCGAAGATCCCCGGAGACGACGTGTACAACGGGTATCTGGATGAGGTCAGTGTTGACATTGCGACGACGCCCTAAATAAGTCCGTCTGGTTCAGTAGGGGTCTAACATGAGCCGCCGGGACGATACCGCTTCACGCTGAAAGCTCTTGGCATCCTGGTAGCACCACTTGGGAAACTCCTCGTTCCAGCTCTTCATGAGCTCGGACCAGTCTCCATCGGTCCGTTCGGCTACGAACACTGCGAGTTTGCGCTGCTTGTTGGTCGTGTCGTCAGATTTCCCTTGGGTCACTCGCGCCCTGGCTCGCTTGTAATGCTTGGACAGCTGACGGGGCGTCACGGCTGGGTTCACCTCCAGGACAATCCGGCTCGTCGAGCTCAGGGGGACGCCGCCCACCGTGGTGGTTCGAATGTTGGACGCGATCGGAGAGAGACCGGTGAGCACGAAGGTGCTCGCCTGGCTTCGATCCCATCCGTACATCTCTGCCAGCTTCGAGCTGAGCAGACCCAGACGCTCCAGTACCCCTCCCTCGTTGGTTGGCTGGCGCAGTGGCGAGGCGCTGCCTCCGAGATACTCGAGAGTCTGATCCGGCCGGCCGGCGCCATCCTTTTGTGCCTGCTCTGCGATCCAGGCGGGCGAATGATCCAGAGACAGAAGCCGGTCTCCGAGGATGTCTCCTCGAAAAGACGTCACTTCCGGATCCTTTGCCGCTTCGTGAGCCAAGAGGAAACTGAACATCTCCTTACGGTCGCTTCCGGGCTGGGACAAGAGCGGAGCCGGGCGTGGTGCTGGGCCTGTCTTGCGGCTTGTCATCGACTTGCGAGCCTTCCGGCCGAGGCCGCGCAGGCGTCTTCCGAGCACCGAGATCCTGGCATGCAGCAGGACGGGCCCCGGCGTCTTGTGCACGGTCCGTTCGTAGCCGAGCTCTTCCAGCAGGTCTCCTGCCAGGGCCTCATAGGTCGCCACATCCTTCTGCGCCATCTGGGTTCTCCAGTTGCGCAGACCCTTGGTCGGTGGCAGAAGTACGTGGCGGCGACTCCACGCCGCCGGAGCCGTTATCTGCTGCGAACGCTCGAAATACCGAAGCATTGCCGAATCGAATGGGAGATCGATGAACTCGCACAATGGTAAAACCGCGCGCTCTGGGTTCTCGAGAATGTCCTCGTATCTAATCTCGTAATATCGGCTGCCGAGCCGTTGCCCGGCCCCACGGCCCTCCGTCACGAACTCCTTCCAGGAGAGTGCTGCCGCTCCGACCTCTTGCGCCCCGAAGTCGACATCGAGTACGGAAAGCGCCACGTCCCGCCCGTCCCTGATTATGTGAATGAACCTGGCCTCGGGAAAGAGCTGCGCCAGCAGTGGGATGTTCATTAGGTTCCGCGGTGTCTTGTCGGCGTAGCGAACCTTTCCTTGACGCCGGGCGTAGAGAGCGAAAAGCGCCCTGATCGCGTCTGAGTAGTCGACGGGAGGACGTGCGTCGAAAGCATCGAGCAAATAGTCCCTTGACATTGCCCACCGCCGAAACGAGCGGTGCTGTAAGACGTCATCCACAAAAGTGGTTACGGCGAACCCAGGGGGTTGCTCATACCGTCCACGCATCCGGCCCAGCATGGGGACGAAGTTGGATTCGTCGGGTACAGCCAGCTCAGGGTGGAAGTCAAAGATCGCGCGGATCAAGGTGGTGCCGGAGCGAGGGGCACCCACGAAAAAAGGAAAGATCGGTACCGCTTCCTGTTGTGCGGGCATACAACTCAAGCATAAGGGACGACACTGCTCGAGCAATCTGAGCGGGCTGCTAGGCCGCGGCCCGTGAGGAGGGGCGTCGGCCGAACTCCTCCCGACAAAGAGTCAATTCCGTTCCTTAGGGACTGGCAGCCCCTAAGGCGACCTTACGGCCCGATCTCTACACTGACCTCATCCATATATCCGTTGTACACATCGTCACCGGGGACCTTCGCGCCCAGCATGGTGTTCACGTCGTTGGCAATCGAACCTGCGGCCACCGACTTCGTGAAGGAGCGTCCATCCACCTTCGCAGTCACGGAGGTCGCGTTCTTGATGCACTCCAGCTTGTGATTCGCACCGTCCATGATGTCGGGGGACGCGGTCTTGACCACCTCGACGTTGCCTCTGAAGGTGCACTTGAGCTTACCCACCGTATTCAAGCGCTTGATGTTCTTGATCTCCATCTTCCAGTCGCCGCCGGCTGTGCTGCCCAGACCCTTTCTGACGATGTCGTAGCTGTCGTCACGAATCGGAGGACTGAATCTGACATAGGCAGTAACCGTGATATTGGCGCCGAATGGATCAAGGCTGTCGTCCTTATCAGGAACGGTGACATAAGAG
>JACDCD010000005.1 GCA_013694625.1 Actinomycetota bacterium
CAGGTGGATCGCTTCGTCACCTACTACAACGAGGTTCGGCCCCATCGCGCCAAGGGACGTATGACCCCCCGCGCCGCATTCGATTCGCGTGCCAAGGCGATGCCGCGCACACCCGAGCACAGCTACACGAGAGAGCTCCGGGTCCGCCACGACAAGGTCGACCGGCACGGTACGGTCACGATCCGCTACAAGAGCAAGCTGCACCACATCGGGATGGGCAGAGCCCTCAACGGGACCCGGGTGATCCTGCTGGTGGCCGGTCGACAGATCCGGGTCCTTCACGAACACGGTGAGCTGCTACGGCAGCTGAGGCTGGATCCGAGCCGGGACTATCAGCGTCGCGGCACGGTCTAGGTGTCCACTATGCTCCGCGACATCTGTCCGGGATGTCCCGCGACATCACAAGAGCTCCGGGGCGGGACTCGAACCCGCAAGCCCTTTCGGACAACGGTTTTCAAGTTCAAGACTCCACTTCCTACCGTCTCTGACGATGCCCTTCGACGTCCGTTCTAGGCGTGAAATGGTGACTCGGTGTCCGGTTCTGACCTTCCACGATCGAGGTCAGCGTCGAAAAGGCATGTCAAAAGATGTCAACGGGACGGTCGTGTTGCGCGGGATCGCCGAGCAACGTAACTACTGCGTCTCTCGAGCAGATTCGAAGCCTTCAATGAGTTCCAGCAAACCCACGGCTTCCCACGACCTGTTCCTTGGTGACTCTGAGATAGGGATCAGAACGCCGGCTTTGACCAAGTCCGAAATGGCATTTCTGACAGCGGGCCTTGACCGTCTTGCCACCGTGACGCCTACGGCGACCGTAATTACGGGGTGAGCTGGTAACTCGTCAATGATTGGCCAAAGCGCAGCATCCGCCCTCGGAGCGAGCACCTCCTCTACTTGGCGCCGCCAGTGCGTTTGTAGGGCCGCCACTCTGTCGACGTACTTAGCCGCAAGCGTCGCGGCGCGCGCCGCGACGCTTGCGAACATTTCGAGCCAGTCGCCAATGCGATCGTCTCGGTAGAGCGTTAGGCCATTGATGTACCGATCTTTGTCAGCCGCAAGTACGACACTGATGGGTGGAACAAATGAGGGTGCGAGCTTTCTCCTACGAAGGATCACTTGGATGAGCGCACGCCCGGTCCGACCGTTGCCATCATCGAAAGGGTGAATATTCTCGAATTGCGCGTGAGCTATTGCCGCCTGGACCAGCGGGGGGAGTGAGTAGTCGTTGCAGAACGAACACAGGTCCGCCAGTAGCTTTTCGACAAGATCGTGTGGTGGTGGCACGAAATCCGCGCCGCAGGGGTTGTAATTGTTCCCACCGATCCAGTTTTGCGATCGTCGAATCCGACCAGCAATGCTCGGGTTTGCTGACGCTTCCAATAGAACGCGGTGAATCGCAAGGAAATCGTCAACGCCAACAGCATCAGAACTGGCCGCGGTCTCGATTGCGTACAACATTGCGTCGACGTTTGCCAGAACATCTGCTGCCTGATGCCCGATTCCCTGGCCTAGGTCCTGCGCAGCCTCGGCTCTCGCGAGCGCACGAGCATCAACCTGAAGGCCCTCAACCTTCGACGAAGCAATCGACTCTGTTCGCAAAAGCAGGCGAGCCAACGGCTGCAATTCGGGTCGAGCGGTTGCATTCAGAGCCGCGATTGCCCTCTCCGCGTCGGATACGACGGCGGCAGTGTCCCCGGTGAGGGAGAGCTCGAGCAGTCCTAACGCGTCGGGGATGAAAGTGTCGTATTTACAGGCCCGGCGATACTGGGGGGGGCCGTACTGTTCGGGTGCTGCTGGCCAGATACGCCGCTCCAGTCTGCCGCGCATACCCAACCTTTCCTAGGGTCGGCTGTGTGAGAAGGATAATACCCTATCCTTTCTCTACTCGCGAAGGTTTATGACCATAACCTTCCTTAGGGGCGAGGTGGAAAGGCAGCCCAAGGCAAGCCGTGGTGTGTCCACCAAGACTCGCGACATGTGTCCACCATGGCGTGCGACATCACAATGCTCCGGGGGCGGGACTCGAACCCGCAACCTACCGGTTAACAGCCGGACGCTCTGCCGATTGAGCTACCCCGGAACGACGGTCACATCTTAAGGGCAGAGGCCCCGGTGACAGAGCGGGATTTCCTCCGGGGACGCTCCGATACTGGACTCAGAGGTCCGGCGGCCCCGCTTGGAGGGTTGGCGGCTTCCACCCGGGGGCATACGATGGGAGCTCCACGGGCACCGTCGTCTTACCCAGGAGGGGACCGCCATGAGAGGTCGAGTTGGGCTATTCATTGGATTCGGGGCCGGGTACGTGCTTGGGGCCAAAGCCGGCACCGAGCGCTACGACCAGCTGATGCGGCTGTACGAGAACATGCTCCAGTCCCCCAAGATCAAGGAGGCCACCGGTAAGGCCAAGGGCACGGTCGGCACAGGCCTTGGTCAGGCGCGCGAAAAAGCCAAGGAGAGTCGCGTCAAGGTCAGCTCCTCGGTGAGCCAGCGGCGCAGCAGCAGCAGCGAGGGCGACGGCACACTGTCCGTAGCACCCCCTCCCACCGTCTGAGTAGGAGGGCCGGCACGAGCCGTCCCAGATCCAGGAGTGAGCCGGCGGCAACCGGCTCAACTCATCTCTACTCCAGGTAATCCCGGAGTTTCTGACTCCTCGAGGGGTGCCGCAGCTTAGAGAGCGTCTTGGATTCGATCTGCCGGATGCGCTCGCGTGTCACACCGAACTTCTTGCCCACCTCTTCGAGCGTGCGTGGCTGCCCGTCGACCAACCCGAACCGCAACCGAATAACGTCTTTCTCACGGTCGGCAAGCGTGTGCAGCACCGATTCGAGCTGCTCCTGAAGCAAGCGGAACGATGCCCGCTCCAGCGGCACGACGGCCTCTGAGTCTTCGATGAAGTCGCCTAGGTGCGAATCCTCTTCTTCCCCTATGGGGGTCTCGAGTGATACCGGCTCCTGGGAGATCTTCTGGATTTCCCGCACCTTCTCGGACGAGAGCTCCATCTGCTTGCCGATTTCGTCGGTGGTCGGCTCGCGCCCCAAGTCCTGAAGCAACTGCCTCTGGATGCGCAGCAGCTTGTTGATGGTTTCGACCATGTGCACCGGGATGCGGATTGTGCGGGCCTGATCCGCAATGGCGCGCGTTATCGCCTGACGAATCCACCAGGTCGCATAGGTCGAAAACTTGAAGCCCTTGTCGTAGTCGAACTTCTCTACTGCCCTTATCAGACCCATGTTGCCTTCCTGGATCAGGTCCAAAAAGGCCATCCCGCGCCCCACGTAACGTTTTGCGATCGAAACGACCAAGCGCAGATTTGCCTCTACCAGGTGCCGCTTGGCGAGTGTCCCGTCATGCTGGACCACCATGTGTTCAGCAACCTTAGCCGCGGATAAGCGGTCGCCTTCCAATGCCAACCGCTCTGTCGCAAGCATGCCGGCCTCGTATCTCTTGGCCAACGAAACCTCTTCCTGAGCTGTGAGAAGGGGCACCCTTCCGATCTCTTTGAGATACATACGCACCGGATCGTTGCTCGGTGCCTTGAGGGCAAGGTCGACCTCCCGGCGCGCCTTCGCGCGTCCCTCATCGACATCGGGGGTCGTCTCCACCGGCTCGGTCGGTTCCTCGTCCTCAACAATCCCCTCCTCCTCGACGATATCGACGCCCATGTCGATGAGGCGCTGATAGATGAGATCGGTTGCGTCGGGAGTGAGGTCGAGAACAGATAACTTCTCTGCGAGATCAGCGGCGGTTATCGATCCCTCTGCGCGCGCATTCCGCAGAATCGTTTCCACTTCAATTCGGTCGGGTGCGATCTCTGTAAGCGTACCGCCGGCGCGAGTATCCGTTTCTAACTCTACCGGCGACTTCGTGAACCCCGGCTCCGTCATGCTTCGTCCCCCCGGAGAGTACGTAGTAAGTCGCGCCGCTCGGCCTCGAGGCCGACCAACTCTGTGAAGAGAGCGTCGTGTTTGGCTGGATCGTTTATCGGGTTGACCTCCTGGAGCGTCGTCCGACGAACTTTGATCTCGCGTTCGAGTTGAAAGATGTGCAAACGCGCGAATACCTCCGAAGGCTGCACATCTCCATCCGTTGCCTCAGGGCCGACCGTCAGCTCGGTGTAGAGCGACAGGGCTTCGGGCGAGAGCTGCTCGGCGGCGCTGGCCATGCTGCTGAGCGCGCCGGGGGCGATGCTTCGGAAAAGCTCCCTCCGAACCGGAGATGTAAAGCTCTTCTCCGACAACTTGGGCAACCAGGCGTCTACTTCCCGAGTGCGTGTGGTCAAGATCTGTAACGCCTCCAATTCTACTTTCACATGTCCGGGGAGACGACGGTCGCGATCCCGCTCGATCGCACCGGTCGGTTCCCAGGAAGCTCCAAGCTCCTCGCTGACCGCCCTTTGTACTGCGTCCGGATCCACTCCGATCATCCGTGCGGCCATGAATGCGTATTCGTGTCGAGCGATTACGTCTGGTTGCCAGACTAGCACTTTCGCAGCCTCGCGCACCGCCCTGGAGCGCGCTTCGGGCGTATCCAGGGTCACCTTTTCGATGGTTTGCTCGAGCTTGTGCTGCACCAAGGGCTCGGCTCCCCGCATCACCTTCCGGATCCCTTCTGCGCCGTCCTCGGTCACAACGTCCGCCGGGTCGTGGCCGGCCGGCAGGGGGGCGACCAGAACCTCGAGGCCGATACGGTGGTGAATACCGAAGCTCCGGTCGGTCGCACCCCTGCCCGCCTCGTCTGCGTCGAACATCAACACAATTCGATCTGTGAATTTCTTGAGTAGCTCAAAGTGCGACTCCCCAAGCGCAACACCGTTTGTGGCGACCGCCTCGGTGATGCCCGCCTCGTGCAGCGCTATGACATCGGTGTACCCCTCGACGACTATTGCAACACCGCGAGAAATGCCTGATTTGGCGCGGTCGAGCCCGTACATCAGGCGAGACTTCGCGAAAACTGGAGTTTCAGAAGAGTTCAGGTACTTCGGTTGAGCATCACCCATAGCGCGGGCTCCGAAGCCCACGACGTCGCCCTGCAAGCTCTTGGTCGGAAAAACTATACGGCCTCTGAAGGTGTCATAGAGACTCCCGTCACGCTCGCTCTTGCGACCGAGATCGGCCCGGATGATCTCATCTGTGGAAAAGCTGTGGGCCAACAGTTCCTTGCAGAGAGCGTCTCGCCCCGGCGCCCATCCGAGTTGCCACCGCCGCGCGACCTCAGACCCGAATCCACGGCCCTCAAGATAGCCACGCGCCTGACTCGCTTCCGGTGAAGTCAACAACGCCCGTTGGAAGAAGTCGGTAGCTGCCGCATTCGCCTCCAACAGGCGGGCCTTGACGCCCTGGGTCTTGTGTTCTCCCGGACGGGTCTCTTCGTACCGCAGGTCGAACCCGCTCTTGCGCGCCAGCCATTCGACTGCCTCGGGGAAGGGAAGATTCTCCACCTCTTGCACGAAGTGGTAGACGTTGCCTCCCCTTCCACAGCCAAAGCAGTGCCACAGACCCTTGGCAGCGTCGACCGTGAACGATGGCGTCTTTTCAGTGTGGAAAGGGCACAATCCTTTGAAGGTCTGCCCTCCGGAGCGTTTTAGCGGAGAGTACGCGGATACGACATCAATTATGTGCGCTTTGTCCCGCAGCGCCTCGACGTCCTCTTCCCTGATTCTTGCCACTGTTGCCCCGTTTACCTAAAAAGAATAGCGGCGGGTGAGGACGCACCAATCATTCAAGAACGCCCACACCAGGAGGAAGTTCGCCCACCACAGATTCATACGCTCTCAACGCAAATCGGTCGGTCATCCCCGCCACATAATCTACCGCTCGCACGCGTTCATCGACGTCACCTGGGATCTCCATCTCGAAGGGCGCGAAACCTTCGTCGTTCGGCGCACCGTTCTTCTCGAAGTATTCGAGAAGCTTTAGCACGATGAGCTCAACGGCCTCCTGGGTCGGTGGTCCTCCCCGCCCCAGGTACACATGCTCGAACAGGAAGTCGCGCGTGACACCCATGGCGTCGAACACCTCGGTGCTCATGGAGATGGCGTCACCCTCAGCAGACGCGTCGATGAGATCCGCGACCATCCTGTGGATGCGCCGAGAGTGCGAATCCCCGAGCACGTCAAACGCCTCATCGGGCAGTTCATTCTCGGCGAGGATTCCCGCCCTGATCGCATCGTCGATGTCATGGTTGATGTAGGCGATCCGGTCTGCGTAGCGGGCGATCTGTCCCTCTAGTGAATCCGGCATCTGCATCGACCACGTGTGGTTGGCGATGCCGTCTCTCACTTCCCAGGTGAGATTCAGGCGCTCGAGCACCTCGACAATCCGAACCGACTGAAGATTGTGCCGGAAGCCGGGGTGGAATTGCGCCACGATATGTTCACCCTGGTGGCCGAAGGGCGTATGCCCGAGGTCGTGACCAAGGCAGATCGCCTCCACGAGGTCCTCGTTCAATCGCAAGGCGCGAGCGATCGTCCGAGCCACCTGAGTCACCTCGAGGGTGTGCGTCAGGCGCACCCTGTAGTGGTCCCCCTCGGGCGCAAGGAAGACCTGGGTCTTGTGGGCAAGCCGTCTGAACGCCTTGCTGTGGACGATCCGATCGCGATCCCGTTGGTAAGCAGTCCTGATGTCGTCCTCCGGCTCGGCTACCGCCCTCCCCCTGGAGCGAGACACGGGCTGCGCCCTGGAGGACAGCACCTCGAACTCCACTCTCTCGGTGCGTTCCCGGTAGCCAGCGTCCATATGCCGACGCTAGCCGAAAAGCCGAGGCACCTGAGGAAACGAGTGGGCCACACCACAGGGCGCGCCGAGGATGACAATTGTGCATGTTCACATCCACCGCTCACCCGGCACTTATTTGGAGCTGGACTCCGCCTTCCCGAGGACCGCCTGGGCCGCCGCAAGGCGCGCCACCGGCACCCTGAACGGCGAGCACGAGACATACTCGAGCCCGAGCTCTTCGCAGAACGCAACCGAATCGGGGTCCCCGCCATGCTCCCCGCAGATCCCGAGGTGGATGGCAGGGTTTGCCTCTCTGCCTTCGGCGGACGCGATGGCCATCAGTCGCCCCACCCCGGGGCGGTCGATCGTCACAAACGGGTTGGCCGGAACCAGCTTGCGCTCCTCGTACATAGCCAGGAACTTGCCGATGTCATCGCGCGAAAAGCCGAATGCGGTTTGCGTAAGGTCGTTGGTGCCGTAGGAAAAGAAGTCCGCATGCTCGGCTATCTCGCCCGCAGTGACGGCGGCTCGGGGCAACTCGATCATGGTCCCGAACTCGACGTGCAAGTCGACCCCGGCTGCATCGATGACCTCTTTGGCCACCGGATCGAGCTCTTCACGCATCTGCCGGAGCTCCTCGGCCGTGGCGGCGAGCGGGATCATGATCTCGGGCTTGGGGTCGCCGCCGTTCTTCGCGACCTCGCAGGCCGCCTCGATGATGGCTCTCGTCTGCATCGCATACAGTCCCGGCCTGAGTATTCCGAGGCGCACGCCCCGCAACCCGAGCATCGGGTTCGCCTCCTGCAGCTCTTCGACTTTCCGCAGCATCGTGCGGGCTGCGTCGAGGGAGATCGTCTCGTCGCGCAGCTTTACCTCGTCGTCGCTTCGCTCTTCGGCCAATGCGACTTCAATGGCGAGATCGACGTGGTTCGGCAGGAACTCGTGCAGGGGCGGATCGAGCAGCCTCACCGTCACCGGCAACCCGTCCATTGCCTCGAAGATCCCGACGAAGTCCGCCCGCTGCAGGGGCAGGAGGGCGTCGTAGGCCTCGTTCTCCTCTTCTTCGGTGTCGGCGAAGATCATCTTCCTGACCGCCCGGACGCGCTCCTCACCCAGGAACATGTGCTCGGTACGGCACAGGCCGATACCCTGGGCACCGCGTATTCGGGCGTTGGTCGATTGGTCGGGAGTGTCCGCGTTAGCGCGCACCTTGAGCCGCCGGACCTCGTCGGCGAGCGACATGAACCGCTCGTAGGCCTGCCACAGGACGCTCTTGCGCCCGGCCTCATCGCCGGTTATCGCGCTCTCGAGCTCGGAAGGCTCAGTTTCGAGCTTGTCCGCATAGATGGTTCCATCGGTGCCGTCGATTGCGATCCAGTCGCCCTCCGCCACAGTCTTTTCTTTCACTTTGAACTGTTTGGCCTTGCGGTCGATCCGGATCGAATCGGCGCCACACACCGCCGGGATGCCTTCGCCGCGCGCCACGACCGCCGCATGCGAGTTGGTGCCGCCGGCTGAGGTGAGGATTCCCTGGGCCGCGATCATGCCGTGGTAGTCGTCCGGGGTCGTCTCGCGCCGCACGAGGATCACCGGCTCGCCGTCCGCGGCCCACGTCGACGCGTCGTCTGCGGTGAACACCACCCGGCCGACGGCTGCCCCCGGAGACGCATTCAGGCCCGTCGCGACCGGCTCCGTCGAGTCCTTCAGCTCGGCTTTGATTCGTGGCTTGAAGAGCTCATCGAGCTTGTCTGCCGTCAGACGATCACGCACCGCCTTCACATCATCGATAAGACCCTCCTCGACCATGTCGTAGGCGATGGCCCACTCGGCGAGGGCGGTGCGCTTTCCCGTACGGGTCTGGAGCAACCACAACTTTCCCTGCTCGACGGTAAACTCGATGTCGCACATGTCCTTGAAGTGGCGTTCGAGTGTCCCCATGTGACCTTGCAGCTCGTCCCAGGCCTCGGG
>JACDCD010000041.1 GCA_013694625.1 Actinomycetota bacterium
GTAGGCGGCGGCGCACCCGGATTGCTTCGTAACGGTCGAGTTCCTCGGAGGAAGCGGCAGCCTTGATCTTGGCACAATGCTCTTTGAGCACAAAGACGCTTTCGGTCTTGGCCGCAGCCAGAAGCTCCGGCTCGGAGGCAGGGCTGGCGGCGGCGGCTGAAACGATCTCTTTCGCTTGAATCTCTGACAGCTCCCCCGAGCGCAACGCATTCTCAGTCGCCGGAAGCTCCGCGACCCGCTCGGCCGTCTCGAGGACCCCGAGCGCGTGGCCGACCGACGTACCCGTTGTGCGCGCCATCCAGCGCGCCGGCGAGCGGTCACCGTCGCGCCGCCATACTCCTGACTCGGCGACACGTTGAGCACACAAGGCCTTGCCCGCCGCGGCGAGCCGCTCGATCGCGGCGAACTCCTCGACCAGCTCGGTGGCGAAGGCGCCCTCCAAGGTCCCGGGGTCAAGCGTCGTAACGACGTCTTTGATGGCGGCCTTGGCGTGGGTCAGAGCTTCGAACATGACTACATTCTAGGTAGTGGGTGTGACACATATAGGTTGGATCATGTCTAGTTGCCAACTTTTTTGGTGCGGGGTCAGTTTGACCCTTGGGTCTGCGATCACCGAAACCGAGTTGGCACCTCGTGACCCTCGGGGATGATTGCCGCGGTGTGCTCAAAGTGGGCCGCCATGCTGCCGTCAACTGATACCACTGACCACCCATCGTCCAAAACCCGCGTCTCGCGTTGGCCCTCAATCACCATGGGCTCTATGGCCAAGGTCATGCCTGGCTTGAGGACTGCCCCCCGGCCCGGTTTGCCGTAGTTCAAGACGTGCGGCTCTTCATGGAAGTCTCGCCCGACGCCGTGGCCCGAGTTGTCGCGGACCACTGAAAAGCCTTCCGCTTCGACCACTTGTTGAACAACGGCTCCAACGTCGCCAACCCGAGTCCCAGGTTGGCACTTTCTGATCGCCGCCCCGAGGGACTTCTCGGTGACGCCGATGAGTTGCCGAGTCTGAGGAGACACGGACCCCACGGCGAAGGTCCGGGCGATATCGACATGGTAGCCGCGATAGAACATCGCCACGTCGAGGCTCACGTTATCCCCATCCTGAAGAACGGTGCCGCTGGGAATACCGTGCACTACGACCTCATTGGGGGACGTACAGATAGCACCGGGGAATCCCCGGTAACCTTTGGCCGAGGGTATGGCGACCACGTTGCCAATCAGTTCGTGTGCGAGAGCATCTAACTGGGCCGTCTTGATGCCTGGTCGCACGGCGTCCCCAAGCCTGGTCACAATCTCCGAGAGCAAGTGACCGCCCTCACGCATGGTGTCCAATTCCTTGCCGGACTTGAGATAAAACATCTTCTCGATTGTAAGGGTAGGCGATATTCACGTCTCTGGGGCGCCACCCAAGCTCCGGGAGCAGATCGGTGTGAAGGAGATGCGCCAGCGTTGTGCGTCGACCTTGTCATTTCTTCAGACGAGCAGATGTGATCGCTTTGACGTTCTTGGCATGCGCAAGGTGGGTGTCGATCTCAAGCTCACGAGGAGATCGGCAAGCCAGCCCCATCCGTACGCAGCCTCGAACAGGACCGACACGTCGTCTCCCAGCGACATCAACAGCGGAGACAGCTCGCCAGGATCGTTCGGGTGTTCCGATTGAGCACCTCGACACCTCGTTCGTCCAGCACCGCCACCTGAGTCCCTTGCGGTGCACGTCCATTCCGAGGTAAACCATCTCTCAGGGCCTCCTTCCTGAGCTCGTGAAAACCCACTGTCCAGAGCAGGCCGCTCTGTGACTCGAGAGCCTTAGAGCTCTGAGCAGGTTGGAGGCCCGACCTCAAAGCGTCAAATCGTCGCATGATGCGCGCCACCGGCCGAGAGAAAAGGGACGGGCTGGCGATCAGGCCTCTAGCTCGTCGCCGGTGTCGTTCTCTGATCGACGTCCGTACTGATCGGGGATCGATCCCCACCCCCAAATCGGGACCGGCAGTCTAGGGGCTTCTCCGCAGAGGTCCTCGGGGTCGACGTCCACGTC
>JACDCD010000002.1 GCA_013694625.1 Actinomycetota bacterium
GTGTCTCAGTCCCAGTGTGGCTGATCGCGCTCTCACGCCAGCTACCCGTCAGAGCCTTGGTAGGCCGTTACCCCACCAACAAGCTGATAGGACGCGGGCCGATCCCAGACCGTCGGAGCTTTGCCCAACCCGCCATGCGGAGGGAAGGGAATATCCGGTATTAGCAGCAGTTTCCCACTGTTATCCCGATGTCTGGGGCACGTTGCCCACGTGTTACTCACCCGTTCGCCGCTGTCCCCCGAAAAGGGTTACCCCTTCTCGAGTTCTCGCTCGACTTGCATGTATTAAGCACGCCGCCAGCGTTCGTCCTGAGCCAGGATCAAACTCTCCGTAGAGATTTTGAAGCTGTTCAGTCGGCTGATCGCTAAGAATCTTGGAAGATTCGTCATACGCGTTCTGCCGGATTCATTCATAGTACGTCCGCCAAAGCCGATCCGGACCTCGATGAGGCCCGACTCGTCTTCGACGAGGGTCCACTAGTCTCCGATCCACCCTTGCGAAGGGGTGTCTCGGCAGGCACACTGTTCAGTTCTCAAAGAGCAGGCCCTTGCTTCGGGCAAAAGAAAACGCCGGTGTGGAGAGCACCGGCGGAGTCGAATCGTTCTACCTGGGTCGTTCAGGGCTCAGGCTCCGATGCGGCTCCCCTGTGTTCTCTCCGGGCATTTCCGCGCCGTGTAGCCGCGGAAATGCGTTCCTGCGTTTCCAATCGGTCACCCTACCAGCGATCTGTCATTTCAGTCAAATGACCCAAGACTCTCTACAGGAGAGATCCTCACGAAACGGCGTTTTCCAACCTGCAGAGTAGCTCCCATCACACGGGAAACATCGACCTCCTCATCTGTCACTTGCCTTCCATCGAGACGGACCCCTCCTCCTTTGATCAGTCTGCGGGCATCCGAACGCGACGACGCCATCCCGAGCGCCACCAACGCGCCGGGCAGATGGACGCGCCCGTCCCGGATCGATCCGGCGGGCACCTGCGCCTCGGGGATGTCTGCGGGTGCCTCGTGCCGTACGAACTGACGGTCGAAGGCCCCCTCGGCGTGCTTGGCCGCCTCGGTTCCGTGGTATAGCGCAACGACGGCGCGTGCCATCGTCCGTTTTGCCAGCCCCGCCGGAGGGCCGCCCCGGGCGGACGCTGCTTCGAGCTCGGCCACCCGGTCCTGGTCCAGGTCCGAAGCGAGCCTCGCGTAGGTAGCGACCCGGGAGTCGGGAAGGCTCATGAGCTTGCCGAACATCTCCTCCGGAATCTCCTCGATCCCGACGTAATTGCCCAGCGACTGCGACATCTTGTTGACACCGTCGAGACCCACGAGCAGGGGCATGGTCATTGCGATCTGTGGCCGCTGTCCGAAGGCCCTCTGGAGATCACGGGCGACTAGGAAGTTGAACAACTGGTCTGTCCCACCCAACTCGAGATCCGCCTCGACCGCCACGGAGTCGTACGCCTGGAGAAGCGGGTACAGGAACTCGGTGATCGAGATCGGGTGGCCCCCTGAGAAGCGCTTCGAGAAGTCGTCACGTTCGAGCATCTGAGCGACGGTGTAGTGGGACGTCAACCGCAGAATCCCCCCCACATCCAGTGGTTCGAGCCACTCGGAGTTGTACCGCACCTCGAGTTTGTCCGGCGACAGAATTTGGAGCAGCTGCGCCACGCACCCTTCGGCGTTCGCCCGCACCACCTCGACCGACAGTTGGCCCCGCGTCTCGGACCGTCCCGAAGGATCGCCGATCCGGGCCGTGAAATCACCAACGATAAGCACCGCCGTATGACCAAGATCCTGAAAGGCTCTCAGCTTCCTCAGAGCCACCGCCCAGCCCAAGGTTATGTCCCGGGCGGTGGGGTCCACCCCGAACTTCACCCGTAACGGCCGTCCTTCGGCGAGACGCCTCTCCAGCTCCCCATCCGGTACGATGTGCTCGGCGCCCTTGGACAACTCGGCCGCCTCCTCCTGAGGATTACTCAGTCTGCTTGCGTTGCTCGAGACTTCCATTATTGAATCCTTTTGGCCCAGATGAATGCGGAGCCGACGCTCTCCCTCGCTACTATGAAGTCATGGAGAGCGACCGCTGGGGTGTAACCATAGTAATTGCGCTGTCCGCAATGCTGGCTATGTCCTGCTCCCAACTCAACAACCTGCCAACCCTCGAGAAAAAGGATCTCAACCTCGAGGCCGATCAGGCTCAGACGTCCAAGATCTTCGATGGTCGAGGCCGCCTGATCACAACTCTGCACGGTACCGAGAACCGGACATCGATTCCGCTGAAGCGAATTCCCCGCCACGTGAGGCGGGCCGTCATCGCCATCGAAGACGAACGCTACTACCAGCACGACGGAGTCGATCTCAAGGCGATCGTTCGGGCACTCATCGAGAATCTCAAACAAGGTGAGATCGCGGAAGGCGGCTCCACCATCACTCAGCAATACGTCAAGCGAGCGATTATTGCTCCAGGGGCAACGGCCGAGCAATCCATGGAGCGCAAGATCAAGGAAGCGGTCCTCGCCCGCCAGCTCGAGAAGCGATTGAGCAAGCAGGAGATTCTCAAGCGCTACCTCAACACCGTGTACTTCGGAGAGGGCGCCTACGGGGTCCAGGCGGCAGCCCAGACTTACTTCAACAAGGGCGCGGCTCAACTCACTTTGGGAGAGGGGGCGTCCCTCGCGGGCCTCATCAAGAGCCCCGAGGCCTACAACCCGCTCAATAACCCACGGGTCGCCAAGAACCGGCGCAACCTGGTTTTATCGCAGATGCGCAAGCTGGGCTGGGTGTCAAAGAAGCGCTCGCGCCACGCCAAGGGTAGGGGCCTGTTGCTCAACCCGGCCAAGGAAACGACACGCTATCCGGCTCCGTATTTCGTCGACTACGTCAAGCGCCTGATCACCTACGACCCCCGCTTCGACGTGCTGGGCCGCACCCCCGGGCAACGTACCGAGGAGCTGTTCGAGGGAGGGCTGAAGATCCATACGACCATCGACCTCAGGATGCAGAAAGCGGCGGAGGCGTCGGTCCGACAGGTGCTCTACGAGCGCACTGATCCGTACGCGTCCCTGGTGGCCATCGACCCCCGAACCGGATACATACGAACCATGGTTGGCGGGCGTGACTTCTTCGCACCGAGAGAAGATGACCCGTACGCAAAAGTCAATCTTGCAACCGTCATCGAGCCCGGCCTCGGCGCCAAGAGGAGCGGAGGGGACGCTCCCGGGGCGGGCCGCCAGGCAGGCTCTTCCTTCAAAGTCTTCGCGCTTGCCGCCGCCATCAACGAAGGGATAACCCTCTCCAAGACATACGACGCAGGTGGATCGTGCATCACACTGCCGTTGCCGGGCAGCAGCGAGCCCTATACCCCCTGCAACTACGAAGGCAGCGCCTACGGGAAGATTTCCTTGCTCGAGGCGACCGTGAACAGCGTGAACACCGTCTTTGCTCGACTGGGCGCCGAAATTGGTCCCCAATCGGTAGTGCACACGGCGCGGAGGATGGGGATTCGAACGCCGTTGCAACCGGTGTTGTCTGCCCCTCTGGGCAGCAACGGCGTCAACGCTCTCGACATGGCGTCCGCCTATGGCACGCTCGCCGCCAATGGACGCCACCATTCCCCGGCTGCAATCACGAGGATCGTCGACTCCCGGGGGAAGACCCTCTACCGGGCCAAGACGCAGTCCAGGCGGGTGCTCGACCCGGTGACCTCTTATCTGACAACGAGCGCACTCGAGCAGGTGATCAGCCGCGGTACTGGGACGGCGGCGGGAATAGGGCGTCCGGCGGCCGGCAAGACGGGCACCGCGCAGGAGTATCGCGATGCCTGGTTCGCCGGCTACACGCCGAGTCTCACGGCTGCGGTCTGGGTCGGATATCCCGAGGGCCAGATCGAGATGAAGACGGCCTGCTACGACACCGCCGCGTGTCGTCCAACACGCATTCAGGTCACGGGCGGCTCATGGCCGGCGGAGATATGGCAGGTGTTCATGCTTCGAGCCCTGGCTAACTCGCCCTCGCTGGACTTCAAGGCTCCGCAAAGCGGCATCACCCGGGTCGTCATCGACACCCGAAACGGGTGCCTGGCAGGGCCCTTCACTCCGTCCGATGCTCGCGCCGAAGCGGTGTTCGCAGCCAACACAGCTCCCACCAACCCCTGCCTCGAGCCCGGCGATCGCAACAAGGTTCCCGGGGTCCTGGGCCTCTCGGTCGATGCCGCTACGCAAGCCCTGGGCGAGAGGGGGTTCGGTGTCTCGGTGGAAAGGCGCCAGACGTCCGAGGCGCCGCCCGGCGTGGTAATCGGCCAAAGTCCATCCAGTGGGACGGCAGTCGCCGCCGGCACGACCGTGACCCTGCTGGTGTCCGAGCCGGATCCTTCGCCCGAGCCGGATCCTTCGCCCGAGCCGGATTCCAGCCCTTCGGAGTCGCCTCGGGAAGCAAATCCAGATGGAGATGTCCCATCGGTAAACAGCGCGCCGGAGCCCACCTCTGGCGTCGGTTCGGGGTGATTCCCGGTTCCGCACAGATCAGAAAGGTAGGGAAGACATGGACAAGCGAACGCTTGGCGGTCAGGGTCTCGAGGTCTCCGAGCTTGGGCTCGGGTGCATGGGGATGTCGGAGTTCTACGGAACAGCCGACGAATCCGAGGCGGTTGCCACGATCCATCGATCTCTCGACCTGGGATGCACCTTTTTGGATACCGCAGATATGTACGGGCCCTTTACGAACGAGAAGCTCGTGGGCAGGGCGATCGGCGGACGGCGTGGCGAGGTGGTGTTGGCGACCAAGTTCGGCAATGAGCGCAAACCCGACGGAACGATGGTCGGCGTCAACGGACGTCCCCAGTACGTCCGTTCGGCCTGTGACGCATCGCTTGACCGACTCGGGGTCGACTACATAGACCTCTATTACCAACACCGGGTCGACAAGAACGTTCCCATTGAAGAGACCGTCGGAGCGATGGCCGACCTCGTCGAGCAGGGAAAGGTCCGCTACCTGGGGCTCTCCGAGGCCGGGCCGACAACCGTACGGCGCGCCCACGACATCCATCCGATCACCGCATTGCAAAGCGAGTACTCACTGTTCAGCCGAGATGTCGAAGACGCAGTGCTTCCTACTACCAGGGAGCTCGGGATCGGCTTCGTGGCCTATAGCCCGCTCGGGCGGGGGTTCTTGTCGGGGCGCTTTCGTTCTGCCGAGGATCTGCCCGACGACGACGTCAGGGGCCAACGCTTCCCCCGCTTCGCCCGAGAGAACTTCGACAAGAACCTCGAGTTGGTAGACAGGGTCAAAGAGATTGCCGCCGAGAAGGGGGCGATGCCGGGTCAACTGGCCATCGCATGGCTGCTACACCAGGGCCACGACATCGTTCCCATCCCCGGCACGAAGAAGGTCACGTACCTGGAGGAGAACCTGGGCGCCGCCCCCATCGAACTGACCGGCGATGATTTGGCGCGTATTGAAGAGGCGATGCCGAAGGGGTCGGTGTTCGGCGCACGCTACGCCGAAGCGCAAATGGACGCCATCGATCGTTGAAACCGGCTACACCCTCACCAGGCCCTGTCCGTATTCGATAAGCCTTCGCTATTTATCTGTATCGGAAACAAGCGAATACAGTTCTGGCCAGGATTCTCAAATCCTTGCTCAGCGACCAGTTCTCGATGTAGTAGTTGTCGAAAGCGGTCCGTTCTTCGATCGAAGTGTCTCCCCTCAATCCGTGTATCTGTGCCCATCCGGTGAGACCCGCAGGCAAACGATGGCGTGAGCTGTACTCGGGATAGAGGTCAGAAAACACGTTCACGAAGTGGGGGCGCTCAGGTCTCGGCCCCACGAGCGACATCTCACCTTTCAGGATGTTGAGCAGCTGGGGCAGCTCGTCAAGGCTGAAGGCTCGCAAAAACCCTCCAAGACGGGTCATGCGGTCTTCGTCCGCAGCCCACTCCGTTGTTTCCACCTTGTGCTCGGCAACCCGCATGGTGCGGAACTTCAGCAGTTCGAAGGGCCGCCCCTCTCGGGTGATCCTCCTTTGACGGTGGAGAATGGGTCTTCCCAAATCAAGATACACGGCGGCTGAGATCAGCAGGAGGAGGGGACTCAAAACAAGCACGCCAATCCAGGTCAGTATCAAGTCAAAGACTCTCTTGAGCGCCCATTGAGGCCGCAGTAGGGCCGGCGACCTCAGATACACCACCGGCAGCCCCCAGATGTGCTCTCCGCTGGACCCCTTCCATCCAAGCTCGAAAAGCCGCGGCACCACCCAGACTGAGGCTCCCTCAGCCATGGCATCCCGCAGCGCACCCACCATGCTTTTCTGGTCTCCCGAGGAATAGGCAACGACGACCACCTCGGCCTTCATCTTCCGCACGAGTTCGGGCAGATCCGATAGCCCCCCTAGTAGGGTCGCACCCAACTCGGCCGGTGTGAACTTGGCGTCGTCGTCGACTACCCCGACCACCTGGAGACCGTACTCTCCATGAGAGGCGAGAACTGAGATTGCTCGGCGTGCGATAACGCCGCCGCCTACCACAAGGGTTCTCTTCTTCGGCCGCCTTCGCCGCTTGAGACGCTCGACAGCCAACAAAGCTGCCTCGCTGACCATCAGTAAAGGAACAGTCGCCACGGCAACACCGAGCAACGTGCGCATATGTCCTTCATCGATAATCACGGAGACGGCGGAGGCAACCGCATACGACAGCCAGACCCTTCGGAAGAGTGTCCCAGTGGCATTGATTCTGGATGACAGACGCTGATGTGAAAGCCTCCAGGAGGCAAGCAGAGCGAAGAGGGCGACACCGAACACGACAACACTCAGGTCCGTCCTCCCTGTCATCAGGTCAGCCGCCGGAATCACAAGCAGCGGCGAGAGAAGCTCAGTGACAAGAACGGCACCCCGAGGAACCCAGGCGAAAGGAGGACGCGAGCTCTCGGGACGGACCTCTGCGTGGGCTCTGGGTTCGACGTATGGCTCTAGTTCGAGCGTCACGATCTATCCCCCGACGAAAAGGTCGTCCGGCCGGCCTTGTTGTGGGCGCGACAGAAGCAGCGCCGCCGACGATTTATCCGGTCACCCTGCTCGCCGCCTGCCACTGTCCAGAGCTGCCGCCCCGGTGACGCAGTCTTGAAAGTCACACATCTCCCACTCGTTGTATGGTTCCTCAGCAAGAGGCCCCCCTCGCCCCTCTATCCCTTTGTCACGGATCAACTAACGACAAGCAACGCTCCCACCCTTATTTGCTCGAGGCGCCACATCAAGAAACTTTACTGAGACAACAATTAACCCAGGTCTCGGCAAGGTCTGACGCCGGAAAGGCGTCTGATTCCCCAATCGGTCCCCGCCAGATCCCCAAGACCCGAGACGTAAAGGCTAACAAGAATTGGCGGACACTCGAACCGATTCGAGCACATACCCGATAACCATTCCGCAGCCATAACTCTATGTACATACCCCAATGCATTCGGTTACCTTGTTGAGGTGAATGACTACTAGGGTACCCTTCCTCCCATAGCGTCGGCAGGGAACAGAAACCAAAGAAAGGGACCTGACTCATGGGAGAAATAACGGATCTCGAGGCCCAGGTCAAACGCGTCCACGAAGAGCACGAACAGTTGTTGGCGAAGATCAGCACCCTGCGGGAAGCCCTGCTTGGGATTGTCGTGGAGTGTGACAATCCAGGGAGCGGTGGTTCCCCAGTCCGAATCAAGAGCATTGCGCTCTCCGCATTGGAGGATGAGGCGTCCGTCGAGCGCCCCAACCTCGGTCTCTGAGAGGGCCTACCGGCTCAACCTCTAGGACCTGCAGAAAGGCTTCCATCCCGGGCCGCTCCTCTGGGCTCTTCCTCCCCAAGCTCCTTAGGGTTTGCCTCCGCCTCAAAGTTATCGCGGCACGCGACATGGTTCGGTAAGTGGGTGCATCAAATAACCTGGTCATTCGCTGCCTTCCTGGCTGACGTCTCACACCTGAATCTGCCGTCTCCGGCCCTCAGCCTCTCTGAGCCCCATTGCCCGCCATGAAATCCCCAGCCGGTAACTCGAGCTCGTAGCGCACGGCAAACCGAATCGCCTCCTCGCGCGAATGCACCTGAAGCTTGCTGAACATGTTGTAGAGATGTGTTCGCACCGTATGACGACTCACGAACAACTGGCCTGCAATCTCGTTGCTGTTGAATCCTTCCACCAGAAGAGCAAGCAACTCCCGCTCGCGCTTGGTCAGGCTCTGCGCTCTCAGCGCCGCCTCTCGCTCTTCAATGGAACGCAACCCGACTGCGCTGGAGGCCAACGAATGGGGGAATACCGCACCTCCGGTAAGGACACAACGAACGGCGTTGGTGAGCATTCCTTGCCCAACGGGGGCCACGAGATACCCGTGCAGTCCCGCTCCCACCACCTTCCTCAGTAAGTCTATTCGGGGCTCTGAAGTCATCACGATGATCTTGATTTCGGGAGCCATCACGAGGAGCCGGACTGCCGCAGAGAGGCCCCCAGAAGTCGGCAGTTCGAGATCCACCAAAGCGACATCTGCGTTCATTCGGCCAGCGCACACCAGCAATTCCTCATCGCTTCTCACCACGTCGACGATCACTAGGTCGCTGTCTCGTCGGATCATCTGTTCGACCCCCCTTGCGGGAAAGTGCCGGGCTGCGACCAGCACCCCCAAGCAGTGATTCTCGGGTCTTTCAAAAGACATGCTCATGAGAAGTCTCCTTTTCTCTCGCTGTGGACGCAGATGACTCGAGCAGTGCCGACTCGTGGTGCCTCGACGCGACCAGGAGCTTCCTGGGACTGCTCCCCACCCGAGGTTGCCTATAGCGGTTGCGATGCCTTCGGCTGTGTCGTCCGTTCGTCCTCCAAAGGAGCCAGAACAGCTGCAGGAGCAAGAACGCGAGCACTAGAAGGAAGTAACCCCGAAGCCGGGTGCTCCGCTCCGAGGGGTCTTCTGCTTTAGACGGCGATAGGAGGCCGCTGGAAGCTCCTGTCGCGGAGTTCTCTTGCTCGGCGAGGTCGCCAGGACAGCACTCCGCACCTCCGTGGTGCGATGTCGGCTTCATGGACGTCGCCTTTTTAGGCAACTTTGCGGTACGGGTGACCAGGTCGACAAAGCTCACACCACGCTCGCTGCTAGTTTGGCCTGCCCGTTGGGTCGGAACGACCGACGCGTTTTCGATCTTGGGCAATCTGATCGTCTGGCCAGGAAGGATGTCTTCAGGATTGCGGCCGATCACATCCTCATTCACCCGTGCTATGCGTTCGACGTAGTCACTGATGGCGCGGGATGGGTGTCGAGCACCCGCTCCCCGCGCAGCGAGGGAAACCAGCAGCCGACGAGTCGGCTTGGGTACGAGGCGAACGTACGGTGCAACCCGCCGGGCCTCGGACCGAGTTAACACTCTGTCCAACGCTGCAGTTGCAATCGACCACACCGTGTCTCCCCGTCCTATCCGCACCGTACGATCCGGGGACGAATCTGAGAAGCTGTCCCCTGGGTCGCTGAGGGACGACTGGACGATGCCATAGGGCGCCGGAAGGCGAAGTACCTGTCCGGGATAGATCAGGTTCGGGTCCGCCCCTATTACGGTGCGATTACGCTTGTAGATGCGCTCGACGTAGTCACCAAGCCGTGCGCCCGAACGAGTACCCAGGACCTCAGCAGCTATCTCGAAGAGCGAATCCCCCGGCTGCACAGTGATGGCTGCCGGCCGTGAACGGGCACGCATGGAGCGACGCGTACCCGAGTCACTCTCTGCGCCCAACTGAAGGCTGGTTCCGATCTGGAAGCGTTGTGAGATCCCGGTGGCTCTGCTTTGCGATTTCGCTTCGGCGTTTCCGGCGACCGATGAGCTAATTACTCCGGTCGCCGCCAGGATCAAGCATATGAACAATGCTGGGTGTTTCTTCAACGTGTCTATCTCCTCTATCGAGCTGCAGATCGGGCAGACGCCCGATCTTGGCTAAGCGCCTTTTGTGGCTAGCCGGGCTGCTCGAGGAAGGAGAAAAAGAGTGGGCGAGGGAGGTGATCGGAAAAGAATTTGAGGGTTCGGCTCGTCGACGGAACTGCTTTGTTCAGCGGAAGGGGAACAGCGAAGAGAAGGTCCTGCATGGATGCACCCGACGACGAGTCGCAAACGCTTATCGTTGAGGTTCGGCAGCGCCCAAGACGGCCCGACGGACCTGGCGTCGGTGCCCGGCCCCCCTTGGATGGATCCTTGAGGCGATTGGTGCCGGGCCCGCCGGAGTTGAGAACGGCTGCGTAGTGAGCCGCCAAGGCCAGTCCGACCCCTTGGACTGCCTGGGAGGGCACTCCGGTAGACGTGACGACGTCCCTCAACGCTCCGACTGCGGTGGCAAGAACGTTTTTGGCTATTTGCTCCGCTATCCGAGGCAGCTCGGGAGGAACCACGGACTTCAATAAGTCGATGAGCGCCGCTACATCCAGGCTCGAGTGAGACGAGTTGACTGCGGCCGTCATCGCGTCGGCGACCAGAGTCGCCACATCTGCGACCGCGTGAGTGATTGGCTCCAGAGCGTCGGTGATCGCATCGGTGATCGCGTCGGTGAGCGGAGTCAGGGCATCGGTCAGGGCATCGGTGATCGGGGCCAGAGCGTCGGTGATCGCATCGGTG
>JACDCD010000073.1 GCA_013694625.1 Actinomycetota bacterium
CTGACCGCGGTGAGCAAGTGGGCGGTGAGCGCGCCGAGCTCAACTTCATCACGAAGCCCCGCCGAGAACGATTCCAACGGTGCGGGCTCGAGGATCCGGGCGGACCCCGCCGTGGCCCGCCCCGCGACATCCCTAGCGCCCATCATCTCTCGTTTCAGGTCCAGTTGTCCTCTGCCTGTTTGAAGCTACGCCCTCAGACTGCAGGGTGGTCGTCCCGAGATCGTTACGGACGGCCATTACGGAATGGGCGACCAGACGGCGCCGCGGGTTCTCCCGGCTCGGCCGCTCAGGTCGTTACGGAAGCTCTCCCGCAGCGTTGCACGTTACGATTGGCGGTCAGACCTCAGGAGGTGATATGGCCCGTCTGACGATGTCCCTGCTCGGCGCGCCGATGATCCAACGGGACGGCGCGCCGATCAAGGTCGACACCCGGAAGGCCACCGCAATGCTTGTCTTTCTCGCGGTCACGGCGCAGGAGCACGGCCGCGATTCGCTCGCCGGACTGTTGTGGCCCGACTACGACGGACTCCATGCCCGCGCCGCCTTGCGGCGGACGCTGTCTGCGCTCAACAAGGCTCTGAACGGCGAATGGCTCCAGGTCGACAGGGCTCAGGTGGGCCTCGGCCGGGATGACCTGTGGCTCGACGTCGAGATATTCCGTGCGTCGGCGGCAGGGTGCGGACGGCACTCCACCCCCGATGGTGCACCCTGCCTCTCCTGCGTCGGCCTGTGGGAGCGCGCAGCGGGCCTTTACCGGGGTGACTTCATGGCGGGTTTCTCTCTGCGCGACAGCCCCGAGTTCGATGATTGGCAGGTTTTCCAGTCCGAGGGCTTGAGGCGGGAGCTCGGGAGCGTGCTGGAGAAGCTGGTGCTCGATGCCGTAGCCCGCACCGAGCCCGAAGCTGCCATCGAGCACGCCCGCCGGTGGTTGTCCCTCGACCCCCTCCACGAGCCTGCCCACCAGCAGCTCATGAGGCTCTACGCCATGGGTGGACAACGCTCTGCGGCCCTCCGCCAGTACCGGGAATGCGTTGCCGTCCTCGACCGGGAGCTCGGCGTCAGCCCTCTCGCGTTCACCACCGAGACCTACAAGGCGGTGAAGGACGACCAGATCATCGTGCCGCGCCCAACGCTACCCGAAGCTGGGGCAAGGACGGGGTCCCGCGCCCAGCCGAGGCCGGGCCCAGCCGCGTATCCTCTCGTCGGACGTGCCCGGGAGTGGGAGACGCTCGTCGGGGTGTACGAGGCCGCCGCTGCCACAGGGCAGTTCGTGGGACTCGAAGGCGAAGCCGGGATCGGAAAGTCCCGGCTGGGCATGGAGCTCGTCGCCTACGCCGCGGCACAGGGGGGGCAAACGGTCACGGCCCGCTGCCACGAGGGCGAGGCCGGACTCGCCTACGGCCTCGTTGTGGAGACGCTCAAAGGGGCGATTGCCCGAAGCGCCGATGCGGGATGGGCTGAGACCCTGGACGACGCCATGGTCGCAGAGGTGGGACGTCTGCTCCCCGAGCTGCACAGGCTACGCCCGGACCTCGAAGAACCCCCGCCCCTGGACCGGCCCGGCGCTCCCAGCCGTTTCTTCGAAGCCATCACCCAGTACCTGATCGCCGCCACCGGCGGGCCGGGGCCGGGGCTCATCTTTCTCGACGATCTGCAGTGGGCCGACGACGCGTCGCTGGACGTGCTGGCCTACTTCGTGAGGCGACTCGCCGGACGCCGCCTGGTCGTGGCAGGGGCGTGGCGCGCCGAGCAGGTGCCGGCCGGCAACCGACTCCCCCTGCTGGTGGGCGAAGCGGGGCGAGACGGCTCCTCCACCCTTGTGCGCTTCTCGAGGTTGAGCCGAGGAGACGTGGCCGACCTGGTCGAGTCGGCCCCCCTGGCCGCCGAAAGGCCGGGCCGAGACATCGCCGGGCGACTCTTCGAGGAGACCGAGGGGCTGCCCTTCTTCGTTATCGAATTCCTGGCGGCCATGGCCGGACAAACCGACGGAATGTGGTCTCTCCCCACGGGGGTGCGTGACCTTCTCCGGGCGCGGCTGGCGGCCCTCTCCGAAACCAGCCGCCAGCTTCTCGGCGCCGCCTCTGTGATCGGGCGGTCGTTCGACTTCGAGACGGTCAGCGAGGCAAGTGGGCGGAGCGACGAGGAATCGGTCCAGGCACTGGACGAGCTGAACGCATACGGACTCATAGACGAGGTGTCCGGAGCCGACGAGAGCAACCCGACCTACGACTTCAGCCACGACAAGGTGCGGGTGTTGGTCTATGAGGAAACTAGCTTCGCCCGCCGGCGGTTGTTGCACCGGCGAAGTGCCGAGGCGCTCATCCACAGGGCCAGAGGGGCACAAGGTGCGGGGGCCGGCGCCGGGCGGATCGCCCACCACCTCCGCCTCGGGGGCCGGGACGCCGCCGCCGCCGAGTACTTCAGGTTGGCCGGGGACCACGCACGCTCGCTGTTTGCCAACCGCGAGGCGCTCGAGCACTACGCGGCCGCCATTGCGCTCGATCACCGCTCACCTTCGGTGCTGCACGAAGCGATAGGCGATCTGCACACGTTGGCGGGAGACTACGGCGCAGCCATCAGGGACTATGAAGCTGCGGCCGCTCAGAGTGGCCCTGCGGAGCTGCCCGAGCTCGAGCACAAACTCGGCAACGTGCACCTGCGCCGCAGAGACTGGCATGCCGCCTCGAGCCATTTCGACGCCGCACTCGACGGCCTGGGCGGGTCAGACGAGGACGGACGGCGCTCCCGGATCTATGCGGACCAGAGCCTCACCCTCCACCATCAGGGCCATGTGGATCAGGCCATGGAGCTTGCGCGCCGGGCGCTCGGGCTGGCCGAAGCCGCCGGCGACGGGCGAGCCCGGGCGCAAACTCACAACCTTCTCGGGGTTCTGGCCAACGGCCAAGGTAATCCGCAGGAAGCACAACGCCAACTGTCCGCAAGCCGCGAGCTCGCCAAAGGGTTTGACGACCCGGGGGCTCAGATAGCGGCCCTGAACAACCTCGCCCTCGCGCATCGCGCCACGGGTGATCTCGCCAGGGCCCGTGAGCTGGCAAGCGACGCACTGAGACTTTGCGCGGCGCAGGGTGACCGGCACCGTGAGGCCGCGCTGCACAACAATCTGGCCGACATACAGCACGCTTCCGGGCTCGCCGACGAAGCCATGTCCCATCTCAAGCAGGCAGTGACGATCTTCGCCGAGGTAGGCGAACCCGACACCATGGAACCGGAGATCTGGAAGCTGATCGACTGGTAGAGGACTACTCGGCCGAAAACTCGTGGACCATGCCCTTCACGAAGTGAGGGGTTTGTCTGGAGCCGGCAGGAAGCACACCATGGCGTACCGGCCGGGGGAGAGATTCTTCTGCAGCGGCTTTTCGGCCGTTTCCCCAGGCTTTGCCCCCGTACCGCCGACGACGACGACATGCTTCCTAGCTTCCTTCTGGGGCATGGCGAGCAGTTCTTTAACCTTGGAGTCGTCCTTGATCATGAACACGACCATCTCGTGCTTCTCCTTGCCCGTGTTCTCGAACTCAAAGGCAACCTTGCCCGACGGCACCGTCTTCGGAGCGTCGAACTTGTACTCGTCGCCCT
>JACDCD010000098.1 GCA_013694625.1 Actinomycetota bacterium
TCGGAGAGGCGTCGTCTCTTCGCCCAGCTCCTGCCTCCATCGGTGGACTGTCTGTAGAAGACGTTCCACTTGCGTCCGAGGCGATTTCGGTCGTCCATCCACGCAATATGGACCTCTCCGTCGCCCGTTGCGGCAATCATCGGGAATTCGTGATCCACCCGCTTGCGGGTGTGCGTCATCTGTCGAGGCAGGGACCAGGTTTCACCAGAATCGTTCGAGTACCGAAGGTAGAGCCGGTGCGCCCCCTCTCGCCGCTTGTTGGCGTTGTAGAGTACATAGATTCGGCCGTTCGCGTCGGAGGCCATGGCCACCTGTGCCCCGTAGTAAGCGGCGCTGCAGCCAGCCCAAGAAGGACACGGCGGTTGCTTGCGCGAGCGGTCGATACCGACCGTGTCCCACGTCTTTCCGCCATCGGCCGAACGGACGACGAACAACGAGATCGGGCCGTCTTCGTCCTGGGGGTAAGCGGCTTGAGAGCTCAACACGGTTCCGTCCGGTGTGACGGTGGCGCCGCCCGAGAAGAAGTACAAGCCGCTCTTGGTCGTGAGGATTGGCTCCGACCACGTCCTTCCGGCGTTGTGGGAGTAAACCGCATAGGGGTCGGAGACGTTGAAGAAGACGTGCACGTTGCGGCCGGAAGGGGAGACTGCTATCCAGGGTTTGTCGGAGAAGTTGAGCGCGCCGTCAAGAGAGCCTGGCGGTGACCACGTCCTGCCGAAATCTTCCGAGCGGGCGAACTGGACGTCAAAGTCGTTCATCCAGGTCATGAACACCCGTCCGCTCTGGTCGGTAACCATCACGGGATCATGCTGACCCTCCACTCCCCGGCATCTGCAGATGAAGTTTGGCTTGCTCCAGTTTGTCCCGCCGTCGGTCGAACGTCGAACGACAATGGCGGGGTCGGGACACTCTTTGCAGGCATTGGGACCGCCGTAACGAGTGGTGGCAATGTAGACGTGACCGGCGGCGTCTGCGGCGACCGAAGGCTCCCAGTCATCGTGGCCGACCTTCGAGAAGGACTGCTCGGTCGTAAACGGCCTCTGCGCAGGAAGGGCCGGAAGCACCAACGTGAGGCATAAGACCGTCGTTAGAGCCGCAAGGAAGGGAAGCCGTCGCAGATGAGCCCTTTTCCCACGGTCTGGTTGCATAACTGTCCATCTCCCTTGCCCGAAGCAACCGTTGAGCTTTCCCTTCGACAGCCGCTCGACCGCCGACGCCACCCACCGCTGGCATGTCTCTTGGCGCTTTGCTTCTGCGAGCCAATCGACGTTACTCGCGCTGGTGCGAGAAGAATAGTCCCTTGAGGGTCGAGCGTGCCAGATCGTGTGCCTCTAGAGCCTGCTCGAGGTACCCGATGTGCGCGAGATCCTGCGGCCGCAACGGCTTCCTCATTGACGAACTGCGCACGGCTCTGACGGTGGCGCGCCCGATTCCCTCAACCGCGCCTGCGCGAACGTGCGCATACCTTCTGTGAAGCCAACCCTGGCCCTGAAGCCAAGCAGGCACTCCGCGCGCTCGGTGGAGGCGAACACGTGGCGAACGTCCCCAAGGCGGTAACGTCCCGTAACGACCGGCGAGATGACGGGGGTGCCATTGGCTTCGGCAAGCGCATTCGCCATGTCGCTGATGCTTTTCGGCTGTCCGGTGGCGATGTTGTAGGGGCCCGGGTTCTCGAAGCCGGCGGTCAACGCCAGCACATTGGCGCGCGCAACGTCCGTTACGTGGATGAAGTCGCGCAACTGATGGCCGTCCTCGAAGACCTCCGGGGAGTTCCCCTGCTCGAGTCTGCTCCGAAAGATGCTCGCAACGCCCGCGTAGGGGCTGTTCTGCGGCATACGGGGGCCGTAGACATTGTGATAGCGGAGCAAGGTTACCGGCGCACCGGTTTCCCGGCTGAAGATAGATGCAAGATGCTCCTGGTGCAGTTTTGTTGCGGCGTACACGTTGCGGGGATCTACCGGGGTGGTTTCGTCAATTGGGCGCGGGACCAGGTCCTTGTCACAGCGAGGGCATGGAGGTTCGAACTCGCCGGCGTCGAGCTTGACGGCGCTTCGCGGCAGAGGTCTGACCATTCCGTGCTCCGTGCATTCATACGAGCCCTCCCCGTAGACGACCATGCTGCCGCCCAGAACAAAGCGCCCCTTGAATTCCTCTGCTGCGAGCATCTTCAGAAGCACGCCGGTTGCCAGATCATTGTGCGTGACGTAGTCCGTTACGTCATCGAATGACTGACCCAGCCCAACCATGGCTGCCTGATGCGACACCCCATCGATCCCGGCCAGAATGTGACGCAGGGAAGAGCTGTCGCATAGGTCTGTCCGGTGGAACTCCGCAGCCGGGTTCAGATAATCGGGAGCAGTCGTATGTGCCGCAGGCAACAGGCAGTCCACGCCGACCACGTCGCAGCCTGCTTCCACCAGCGCGTCAACTATGTGCGATCCGATGAAACCGGCTGCGCCGGTCACCAGGACCCTCATGCTAGGGCATGCGGCTGTTCGAGTGGAAGCTTGACCGTGAAGCGACAGCCCTCCACTTCGTTATGGACCGCTATGTCCCCGTGGTGGGCTTCGACAATTCCTTTGGAGATGGCGAGGCCAAGCCCCCCTCGTTTGTGGTCCGAAGTTCGAGATGCCTCGCCACGAAAGGCGACCTCGAAGACTCGCCCGATGTCGGATTCGGGTATACCCCCGCAAGCATCAACCACCGACAAGAATGCGTGATCGCGCGCAGCACCGGCCTCTATGTAGACCGTTCCGTCGCTGGGCGTGTGATGAATGGCATTCTCGAGCAGATTGCGCACGACACGAGCCATCTCGGGCAGTGACACGCTCAGTTCGGCGCCGTCGCCGTTCATACGGCCCTCGAGATTGACGTTCTTTGCACGGGCCACTCCTGCGGCGCCCGCCAGAGCGTCGGAAACCAGGTCCCGGAGTGGGACGCACTGCATTTCGAGTCTCAATGCCCCTGCCTGTATGCGGCTGAGCTCGAACAGGTCGTCCACCAAACCGGCCAGTCGATCGGCTTCCTCGCGAAGGGCTTTGTGGTACCGAGCGACAGTCGGCCGATCGCTCACGACCCCATCTTCGAGAGCCTCGCTCATGGCGCGGATCCCCGCGAGCGGCGTCCTCAGGTCGTGCGACACCCACGCTACGAGCTCCCTGCGGGAGGCTTCCATGGCGGCCTCCCGGGAGCGCGCCGCTTCAAGGTTCACCGACGTCTCCTCGAGCTCCTTGGCCA
>JACDCD010000105.1 GCA_013694625.1 Actinomycetota bacterium
GAGCCGGGGAGGGGAGTCGAACCCCTGACCTGCTCATTACGAGTGAGCCGCTCTGCCGACTGAGCTACCCCGGCCTGTGCAATCGCCGTCTGATGTGCGAACCTACCATCGGGTTCATGCCCCTTCGGCTGCGGATTCCTGCCGATTCGCACCTCCGACCCCTTCCCACGGCTGACAGCGTGGGGGAGCCGTTTCGAGATTGTGCTTGAGGGCGTGGTATGCGGACTTGGGGCTCAACCCCTCGCTGAAGGGCAGCGGCCGGCGGGGGGCGCCGTCCTTGCGTGGGTAATCCTCTTGGAGCCACGTGTAACGGTCGGAGAGACCGAACGTCAAGACGGCGGCAACCGCCGGCTCCTGAAGTGTTGTCTCGAGGTATCGCCGGTAAACATCGGCCACCAACCGGTCGCGGATGCGCCGGTCGGCGGGCAGGCCGTCGTCGAGGACATCCAGCTCGGTGATCAGGATCTTCAGGCCCCGATCCGCAATCTCGGACAGGAACTGTTGGTACGCGCCGGGGTCAAACCTTTCGTCGAACCTATCCGCCAGCAGGTGTGCTTGCACGCCGAGTGCGTGGACCGGCACGTCGGCGTCGAGCAGCCGGTCGACAACATGCAGCGTCGCGCGCTGTTTGTCGACAGGCCTGTCCCCGAATTCGTTGACCGTCTCATATCCGAATTCGTTGAGGACCAAGAGGGCGTCTGGGTCCGAGGCATGAGCGATGTTGAAAGATTCGGCTACATAAGACGGCCCGATGGTCTCATACCAGGGAACGTCGGTGCGCAGTCCCCGGACTCCTTCGGTGCCGATTGCCTCGTTGACCACACTCCACGCGTCCACTCGTCCCCGGTACCGCTTAACGGTGCGCTCGACGGTGTCGAAGAGGACTCTGCGCGCCGTCTGCTCGTCCATCTCCCACAGGTCGTCCTCCGTCCACCCATCGCCGAAACCTTCGTCCCAGACCAGATGGGCGGCAAACACCAGCATCCCGTGTTGCTCCGCGAACTCGATGATCTGGTCGGCGTAGGTGAAGTCCAAGCCGGAATCCATCTTCGGACGGAGCCGGTACCAGAGCAGGTCATCTTCGGTAAAGAGCATCTCCGCCTCGCGCACGAAAAGCCGGCGGTAGTCCCCATCCGACAACTGCCAGGTCGCCGCCGACGAGCCGAAGACGATCTCTGGCTGCGGTTCGCACGGTGGTTGGGGGTTCACTTCCGGGGATGTCGATGAATCCAGCGTGGCGATTCGGCCTGCGGCTCCGATAGCGCCCACCGAAGCCGCGCCGAGAAGCAGGCAGCGTCGTGTAAGCAATGCACCTCAGTCACTCCACTCGTTCCTCCTGCACCAAATCGGCTGGATCAGGGGTCGAGCTCTCCCTCGACCAGCGAGAAGGACGCTCCTTGCGGGTCTGCTGCCACAGCGAAGCGGCCTGCGGGCACCTCTGTCGGCCCCACCATCACCTGACCGCCGAGCTCCTTGATCTTGGCAAGACTGTCATCGCAATCGGCGACAGCAAAGTAAACGCGCCAGTGTGGAGGGATCTCGCCCCACTCAGGCGCCAACTCCATCATTCCGCCGTTGAGGTTCTCGCCGTTCTTGATATTCGTATAAGCCCCGCTGGGATCGTCCTCGAACGTCCAGCCAAACAGGGCGTGATAGAACTCCTTAGCCGCCGGGACGTCCCGGGTATCGAGCTCATTCATGGTCATGGCACCGGCCACGTTGACGAGCTGCGCCCCGATGTGGTTATCCGGCTGCCACATCGAAAAGACGGCGCCCGTTGGATCGCTAACAAGTGCCATACGCCCAGAGTCCAGGACGTCTAAAGGCGGCGACAAAATCGCTGCGCCGAGCTTCTCCGCCTCGGCTGTGCGTGCGTCGACATCGTCCACGGTGATGAAGTTGAGCCAGTTGGGCGGCATGCCCTGAGCGCGCTGCTCCTCCATCTGCTCGTAGATCGCCGCCACATACTTGCCATCCAGGCGAGCCATGGAGTAGACAAAGCCCTCGCCGGCAGGCATGTCCTCTAGCTCCCATCCAAACAGCCCCGTATAGAAGGCCTTTGCGCCCTGAAAATCGGTCGTACCGAGATCCGTCCAGGAAAAAGTTCCGGGTGAATAGCCTGTTCGCTCTCCCATTTTGCTCTTAGCCCTCCCGTTGAGCCATGGTCGAGTGGGTGGTGTTGTGAACTATTCACATCCGTCACCCACTCGGCGCCCGATCTTGCTCTGTCTTGCTCCAACCACCCTCAACCTACTACTCTCACTCCGGCCGCACCGACGGAGTGCTTACGGCGCGCCGACAATCCTGTCGCCGTGCAGGCGATTGCCCCACAATCGGCCGCCTCGCTTGCTCCTCGGTTTGCATTGGACCGATCCGGGTGCATAGTCGCGCGCGTCCCGATCGTGCCACACTATGCCGAGACCATTGCGTCGGAACGAGTTCTTCACGACTTTGATCCGGGGACTGTTGCCGATATAGACGCCGGCCCTATTTCGCTTGAATTTGTTTCGCTTGATTTTTTGGTCACAGCTCGTTTCTATGAATATCCCGAAGCGGGTGTTCCTTTTCACGACATTGTTCTTGAACCTTCCATATCTCATACCAATGTCGGCGTGGATACCATCACAACCGTTCTGAATGATCCGGTTGCCCCGTAGAACGACATGATTCCCGAGGACCATATGGATGCCGGCGCTGTTCCAACAAGGATTTCCACGCACAACGGGTCTGAGGTCGAGATTGTTGTCATGCACTCGGTTACGTATGAGCTTCACCCCATCGGAGCCGACATGTATGCCCGATTGACTGTTGTGATGAACGTTGAGGTTGCGGCAGACGCTGTGCGAACTGCATACAACTCCCACTCTGCCCCCTGAAACCTCGAACCCGGCCAGCAGTGAGTGCTTGCCCGATACGAGCTCGCCTCGGACAACCGTCCCAGGCCCTGCTATCCAGCGGCTGTTGTCGGGTTGTTTGAGGGTGCCGCGATAGAGACCCGGCTCGAACAACACGGTTCCAGCGACAGATTGGAGCGCTTCATTGGGGTCCGAAACGACTTGCACTTGCATTGACTGCGCTCCATCCTCAGCTTCCGCAAGACTGCTCACGCATAGAGTTGTCGATATCGAAGCGAGGCACGTCCACACACGCTTACGTGCCTCTATGATTCTCGACCTCCTCGTTTTCTTGAGAGGCGCTGACCGTCCTGGAGCAGGACCACAGCGGCGACTCGGAAACGCGAGTCAGTGACGCACCCTAGCGGTTATGCAATTTTAGGTCCCGGGCGCGCAGGACATTCGAGAGCTACCTGTCAGAAGACGTCGGCGCGATGCAAGCGGCGGAAGACCATGATCCCGGGGCCGATCGGCAACCAGAACGTTAACAACCGGAAAGACAGGACGCCCGCTATGGCCGGTCCGGACGGGACTCCGAAACTGGCTAGCCCTGCAACGAGGGCCGCCTCGGTGACACCTAATCCTCCGGGTACCGGCGCCACCGCCCCCAGGGCCGAACCAACCAGATAGCTGACTGCAACATGCTCAATCGAGGTTGCGCCACCAAACGCCCTGAGGGATGCGGCCAACGTCAAGATGTAAGCGAGAGTCGTGCCGGCGGAGCCCCCGAAAAGCGCAGCGGCTTTAGCCGGTCGTCGCAGCACGGGTACGAACTCGCGCAGGCCGGTTATCACAGGAGCCACGAGCCGGCGCCGTCCCCAGGGCAGGCCCACCAGTATGGATATAGCCAGTACCAGCGCGATCACGGTAATGAGCAAAGGCCAGCCACGCGGCAAACTCGGCACGCCCAAACCCTTCAACCCCAGTGCGACGGCCGAGCTAGCCAGCAGCGTCATGTGAACCATGAAACCCGCCACCGAGCTTGCGCTAACCGCCGTCACCGCAGCAGTGCGCGACACTCCGGTGCGCTCGAGGTAGCGCTCGTTCAAGCCAACGCCTCCAAGGCCGGCCGGTGCGATACGCGATGTGAACGATGCAGCTACCTGGACCAAGAACGTACGCGCGAAAACGAGCGGCTGCGACACTGCACCGGTGAGGCTGAGGGCGGCCATGACGTAGGTTGTCGCAGATCCCAGCACCCCCACCAGCAACCAGTCGATCTGGGCATTCCGAACCGCCCGCAATGTTTGATCCAGCTCACCTACCTGCGGCAACAGAAGGTGGATCGCAAAGGCGGCACCGAGAAACCCCAGCCACACGCGCGGACGCACGTAGATGCGCTCGATTTTGTCGACAGGAGGCAGCTGGGCACCTGCGAGGGTCGCTACCTCGGCCTTGATCTCGTTGAGCAAGCCCTTGTGCTTCTTGGCTTGCGCGCGCGTCACCGTCGAAAGTGCTAACGGTTGGAGGATGCTGGCGGCCTGCACCAGCTCGTCCATATTTATCGCCCTGGCCGCAGCTGCTACCGCCCTCTTGGCACCGACTTGAGAAGCCGTTGCTGCGAGAAGCTCGGCATCATCAATCGCTAAGCGCCTCAGCGTGGCGGAGCCCTCCGAAAACCCGAAGTCGATCAGCCACGGCTGCCGGTCCGAATCAACCATCCAGTTGGCAAGGCGCATATCACGATGAGCGATTCGATGACCGTGCAAGAGTGCTACTTGCAGCCAAATGCGACGCAACAATCCGTCGTCGAACTCATCGGGGGCGAGGTCATCGAGCCCTTTAGCAGGAACCAACTCCTGAGCCAGGATTGCGGAGTGATCCGCAGTCTCGGCGGCAACCACCATGGGTGGAACGCGACCGCCGGCTCTTTCGGCGAGGAGGGATACATAACCCTCGTGCTCCACGGCGCGCTTGGGTGTGGTGAACGGCGACTCGTCCTCGACCGTACGGAACACGAGGTAGCGATAGAGCTTGAACAGCAGGTCGGCGTCGCGCTGCTCCCGGCTCACGACTTTAACGAAAGCGCGCGAGTCGTCGTGAAGGTGGGCGATGAACGGTGTCGAACCTCGCGCGTCCGCGCTCAAAGGTTTAACTGCCACGGCTTGGACTCCTGCGGCTTCGAGTGCGGCGCGAACCCCCTCCACCGTCGGGCGATTGCCGGGAGCACCCCGCACCGAATGAACGGCGGCTCCGACGAGCCATCCAAGGGCGGCTCCTCCGATGACGTCAATAGGAAGATGAGCCCCGACATACATCCGCGCGAGCGCGATCAACCACACGAACGCCCACAGAGCGCGCCGGATAGAGCGGGGGAAGTAAGGGGCAGCAACTGTGACCAGCGCCGCCGCTACCGCGACATGGCCCGAGGGAAAGCCGAGTCCAGCCTGTTCGGCGCCGCGGATCACGACGTTCTCGAATACCCCAGCGGGACGCTGACGCGCCACGAGCAACTTTAGTCCCTTGGCGAGGAGATATGCGGATCCGCCGCCTATTGCGAGATCCAGGGCGAGACGCACTTTTCGCGACGCTAGCGCAAGGAGGACGACGGTGCAGACTGCCGCCAGAGTTCCGGCCTGTTGGATGATCACGAGTGGCACCGTGAAGAGCGACGGCAATCTGTTGATCAAGTGGAAGACTTCGTGCTCGTAAGGGCCGACCCGGCCGCCCCTCGCGATAAGGCAGGTCACCCCCAGCGTCACTGCCGCCAGGAAGACACGCACAAAATCGCCCGGGTGGCGGCCAAGTCCTCCGCGCTCGGTTGCCTGTTGGACCGCGATTCGAGCTTGTTGTCGACGGGTTTTGCCGCTTAACTCGGTTGCCACCCCACCCCCGCTTGTCCGGTAGTAGTCCCATTCCTATACCAGACAACGGCACCGCCGAGGAGCACCTGGGTCAACCTCAATCCATGGTCGGCGACTCCGGCGGTGGCGGGGCGAGCCGGGCGAGGTCGACAAGGGCGGCCTCGATCGCGAGGCTGGGATTTGCATTTCGCGCGAGCGCTCCGGGCGTGACCGCGCAGCGGTGGATTGCAGCAACCAGCAATCCGTCGTCTGGTTCCGAGGCCGCCGCCCACCGCACTACGTCGGCCTTCAAGTCGAGGTTGGCGATTGCGTCGGGTGCGCTCCGGCGCGCCGCCAACACGTCCCGGTACCAGGAGCCGATTGTCCAGAGGGCCTCATTCAGGACTTCGTTCTCGAGGCGCCGCAACTCGCGCTTGTGCCGTTTGGCCAGCGACGCGCGCGCCGATGCAGTACCGCGCCCTTCCCCCAACGCGACGGCAAGATCGACGACTTCCTGCTTCTGCGCCTCGCTGCGCCCTTTGACCGCCGTGGCTGCTTCTGTGACGATCTCGGCTGCAGCATCGAGTGCCTCGAGCGAAGAGGTCAGTCGCGCCGGGACGCCCGCAAATGAGCGATGCCTGCTCTGCGCCTCTGGTTCGAGGGCAAATGCCCTCGCGCGATTGATGTCACCGTCCGCGATGCGGGCGGCCAGCCGGGCAACAGGTGTCTCTGCGGCTTCTGCCTCGAGGATGGCCTGGATAGCCTCGCAGGGGACGCGTTGGAAGTGAACTACCCGGCAGCGTGAGCTCACGGTTTCGAGAAGCTCATCCTCCCGATCACACACGAGAATGATGATGGTGCCCTCCGGCGGCTCCTCCAGGGTCTTGAGAAGCGCGTTCTGAGCCGAGGGGTGCATGCGCTCGGCCTCCTCGATCACGAAGACCTTTCGTCGGCCTTCGAAAGGCGAACGCGCCGCTTCAGGGATCACACCGACCCGAATCGCATCGACCGAGATCACCTGTCCTTCCGGAGCGATGAGGTGCAGGTCGGGATGGCGGCCTGAGATAATCCTGGTGCAAGTCGAGCACACGCCGCATCCCACGCCGGGCAAGTCGGGGCAGGTGAAAGCCGCCGCCATGGCCAGTGCAGTGGCCCGCTTCCCCGATCCCGTCGGGCCCAACAACAACCACGCGTGCGGGACTTTGAGGGAGGAGGGGATATGGGGTGATCCGGACAAGTGCAAGACATCCCACACCGTGGTTTCGGACGACGTGGTGCTCTTGATCTCCTGATTCATCGCGGCAGGGGCGAGGTTCGCCCCGCAGGCGGCGCCACAGCCGGGGAAGGTGCAAGCCCGCCGCTGCTCCGCTGCTCATACACAGCCACGACCTCGGCATGTACCTCAGCCTTCGACCGCGCGGCATCCAAAACGACAAAGCGGTCCGGAAATTCCCGAGCAAGTTGGACATAGGCTGCCGCGACGCGGTCGTGGAACCCGAGTCCTTCACGCTCGATGCGGTCGTGGTCTTCCGAGACCCGCCTGAGGCCGGCGCCGGGGTCCATCTGCATATAGAGAACCAGGTCCGGCAACAGCCCGCCGGTAGCCCACTCGTTGAGCCGGTATATCTGGTCGAGCCCCAGACCGCGAGCCACCCCCTGATAGGCAAGTGAGGAGTCGACAAAACGATCTGAGACGACGATCTTCCCCGCCTCCAACGCAGGCCTGATGACCTCGGCCACATGTTGGGCGCGATCGGCCGAGTAGAGCAGCGCCTCGGTCCGGGCATCCATGCCCGGCAGCTCAGGATCCAGGACCACATCCCGGATGCGACGGCCGACCGTCGTGTTGCCCGGCTCGAACGTGGTGACAACATCCTCACCCCGGGCGCGCAACCAGGCGACGAACGCCTCCATCTGAGTCGTTTTCCCGGCCCCCTCCCCGCCCTCGAACACCACGAAATAACCTTTCGGATGCTCGGGAGCCGGCTGCTCGGCAGCGGGCCGCTCCCAGATCGCCCGCATCGACAGGATCCCGCCGCCGAAGGCGAGGAGACCCGCCAGCCACAGAGTGGTACGGCTTCCGGGAAGATCAAGCACACGTGTACCCAAGCCGAGCTGATGATCGCCGAATGCCGCCGCCACGAACGGGAACAGTCCGAGGCCGATGAGCAGGCCAACTCGCATGAGCGTGTAGACCGCGCTGAAGGTCCGGCCTCTGAGGTCGTCGTCGACCGCTTCCTGTATCAAGGTGTAGCCGGTTGAGTAACCGACGCCTCCGAAGAAGCCGAGGGTGGCGGCGACGGGGAGTGCCTGGTCGAGGCTGCCCAGCCCGCCGAGGACAATGAGGCCCAGTGCGGCGAGCAGTATCGCGGACGAAAAAAGAACATCCTTGCGGACGATGCGGCTCAGACCCGCTGCCGCAAGGAGCCCGCTGATCATGCCGGTGCCGAAAAATCCGGTGAAGAAAGCAAAACCCCTTTGGCCCGCACCCAGAGCCTGCTCCACAAAAGCAACGCCCAGGGAAAAAACCCCGCCCGCTGCAGTGAAGGTGAAAGTGATTCCAATGAGCCACGGGCGCACCTGCTTGTGCGTGCGCAGGAATCTAAAACCTTCGATGAGGTCTCTCTTTGCACCACTCAGGTCGAGCGGTTCAGATGAGCGCTTGTTGAGGGGGATAGCCAGGGTGGAGATCATGACCGCCGAGAACACAAAGGTGAGCGAGTCAACCCACAGCGCAAGCGCTTCCTCGCTTCCTTGAAGGCCGGCGAGCACCGGCACCCTCGCAGTCAGCCACAAACCGAAGGTGTTGAGCGAGGCAAACACTCCTGCGGCGAGCGGCCACGGACCGTATACGGCCATGAGCGTGAGCGAGTTTGCATGCGGAAGGTTGCCGGGTGCGACGAAGTGGGGCAGCGACGCGTCCTTCGCAGGGCCCCAGATGAGAGCAAGACTCTCGAGAATCACCGACACGAGGAGCAGATAGACGAGTGCCTCGACGAAAGGCAGGGAAAAGATGAGAGCGGCCCGCACGACGTCCGCGATGACCATCGTGCGCTTACGGTTCCAGCGATCTGCGATGACGCCGGCGACGGGCCCAATTATGAAGCCCGGAAGCACCCGCGCCGTCATGACTGCGCCGACGCCTGCGTAGCCCCCCAGTCGTTGGGCAAAGATGGCTATTGCAATGACCCCGATCCAGTCGCCGAGACTGGAGACGGTCTGCGCCAGGAAGAACCGCAGAAAGGTGCCGTTCTTGAGCAGGGTCAGGTAGGTGAGCTGTTCCTCCGAGCCAAGGACACGGAGGTCCGGGCGTTGCGGTGCTGGTTGGATATGAGCCTCCTAGTCCGGCGCGTCCCAACATAGTAAAGAACCACAGGGACGTGGGCGCGGAGGGCCGATCGAGCGAAGCGCGGCCAAAGTGGCTGGAGTCGTGAGGGAGAAGGTGGGCAGGGGTCTAGCTTTTTGCCGGCGCCGGCTTGGCGGTGCGCCTTCGTGACGTCTTGGATCCTGCCTTCGCCGTTGTCTTCTTCTTCCTGGGGTTCTTCTTTATGTGCTTGCAGTCAGGATAGTTGGAGCATCCGGTGAACGGCCCGAAGCGGCCGCGTTTTTCGACCAGCGGGGAGCCGCATTCGGGACAGCTTTCGCCGGTCTCCTTGGGGGGCTCCTTCTTTATGTGCTTGCAGTCGGGGTAGCGGGAGCATCCGACAAAGGGTCCGTAGCGTCCGGTTCTCACGACGAGCTCAGCTCCGCAGTCGGGGCACGGTTCGCCGGTGGCCTCTGGGTCCGGTAGTGGATTACCCTCCTCATCGAGCTGCTGAGACCATTTGCAGTCGTCGGGCCATCCGGTACACGACAGGAACCACAACCCATGCTTGCCAAACTTCTTGACGACGGGACGGCCGCATTCCGGGCATTCCTGGTCGGTCGGGCGCTCGGGCCGCGTGATCTTGTCCTTCTGTTCCTCGAGACGCGCCTCGAAGGACTCGAAGAACTCGCGCACGACCGGAGCCATCTGCTTGGCGCCTTCGGCAATATGGTCGAGATCTTCCTCCATGCGAGCGGTGAAGTCGACATCGACCACCTCTGAGAAGTGGGCCTCCAGCAGTTCGCAGACAACCTCTCCGCGGGCCGTCGGGAACAGGCGCCGGCTCTCGCTGCGCACATACTCCCGATCGTTGAGCACCTTCACGGTGGCTGAGTAGGTCGATGGGCGACCGATGCCGACGCGTTCCATTTCGCGCACCAGGGTTGCCTCAGTGAATCGCGGAGGCGGCTGGGTGAAGTGTTGAGCGGAATCGAGCGACCTGAGCTCGAGCAGATCGCCTTCGCTCACGTCGGGCAAGGTACGCACGATCTCGTCGGGATCGTCATCGCCTCGCTCGAGGTAGACACGCATGTAGCCGTCGAACTTGACCACTTGACCGGTGGCCCTGAAGGCCACGCCGTTTGTCTCGATGTCGACCGTGGTCGCGTCGTAGATAGCGTCCGCCATCTGGCACGCGACCGTGCGCTGCCAAATCATCTCGTAGAGGGTGCGCTGCTCCTCACTCAGTGCTCGTGGCATGTCGGCCGGCGCCTGGGCGACCACGGCCGGTCGGATGGCCTCATGGGCTTCTTGCGCCCCTTTGGTCTTGGCCGTGAACTCGCGAGGCTGCCGGTAGTCCGCACCGAACTTCTTGCCCACCAAGGTGCCGATCTCAGCACGGGCATCTGACGAGAGGTTGGTGGAATCCGTTCGCATATAGGTAATGTGTCCGGCCTCATAGAGGCTCTGCGCATGCTTCATGGTCTTCCACGTCGGCCAACCCAACTTGCTGGAGGCGGCTTGCTGGAGCGTGGACGTCTTGAATGGAGCCGGAGGCTTCCGTGTTCGTTCACTCTTCTTTACCCGGACGACCGACCACGGGCCGGGCCGAGCGCGCTCGGCGACGTCGGCCGCCGCCGTCCCGTTCCCGAGCGAGTACTTCTCTTTCTCTCCAACCGGGTGGATCGCCTGAAGCGTTGCGTCCCGGCCGGCGACGAGCGTCGCCGTCAGATCCCAGTACTCGACCGGATTGAAGGCGCGGATCGCGCGCTCCCGCTCGACCACGAGGTGCAGGGCGGCACTCTGCACGCGTCCCGCCGACAGGTTGGGCCCGACGGTGCGCCACAGAAGGGGCGACAGTTTGTAGCCGACGATGCGATCCACCGCGCGCCGAGCCTGCTGGGCGTCGACGAGATCCATGTCGAGGGCGCGTGGGGAGGCGAAGGCGCTTGTGACCGCCTTCTTTGTGATCTCGTTGAAAGCTACTCGGCGGGTTTTCTCGGGCTTCAGGCGGACCAGCTCGACGACGTGCCAAGCGATTGCCTCGCCCTCCCGGTCGGGGTCGGGGGCCAACCAGACGGTATCGGCCTTCTTGGCGGCCGCCCGTATGGCTGCGACGGCTTTCTTGGCGGAGCCGCGGCCTATCGGCTCGTACGAGAGCTTGACCCCGCCGTTGACCTCGACCGCGAAGCTGGATTTGGGCAGGTCCCTGACATGACCCATGGAGGCCAGTACCTGGTAGTCCTTGCCCATGTACTTCTCGATGGTCTTCGCCTTCGCAGGCGACTCCACGACGACTAGATTCTTAGCCACACTTATCCCTGATCCTCAACCACCTAACTTCCTGATGTCGGCGCTCTGCCTGCGAGCACCCTCCACTCCTGCCCGTATCCACCCATCCAACGCCTCCTGCCTCCGCGTTGTTCCCCGGCCGGTCCTCCGGTCGGCCGGTTGCCGCCATTGTCGTCCGCCTCCGCCGAGACCTTGAGGCAATGCGGTCCAGTCACCGAGCCCGGCTCTGACAACTAGGGCGAACCACCGGCTAGCATCGGTCGCCACATGGAAGCCTTGACCCACTTTATGGCAGACGTCGTTGCTACCTACGGCTACACCGCCACCTTTCTGCTGATGCTCGCAGAGTCAGCCTGTATACCTTTTCCCAGCGAGGTAACCATGGTCGTGGGCGGTTTCTATGCCGCTTCCGGTCGACTCGATTTCTTCTGGGTGGGCGCCGCCGGGGTGATGGGCAATCTCGTGGGCTCGTGGCTCGCCTATGCGATTGGGCGAACCACCGGACGCACGCTACTGGACCGCTATGGAAAATACATCCTTATCAAGGCGCACGACATCGATCGGGCGGAGGTGTGGTGGGACAAATACGGCGAGGTGGCCACCTTCGTCAGCCGCCTCCTTCCGGTGATACGGACGTTCATCTCGCTTCCCGCGGGCATCGCCCGCATGCCCTTCGGGAAGTTCACGCTCTACACCTTTCTTGGGTGCATCCCCTGGACCTACGCACTTGCCTACCTCGGGGTTGTAGTCGAGGGCAACTACGACAAAGTCTTGACCTACTTCGATGTACCCACTCTGGTGATCGCGGTGGCCCTGGTCGGGGGCGCCGGCGTGTGGCTCCTGCGCCGAAGAAAGCTGGGACGCGCCGAAGGCGGCTGAGGCGTGGGGTAGGCCTTCTCTGTCAAGCCCTACGAAAGATCGATCTCGGGGGCGACGGACTGTAGCCCGGAGATTGCCACCCCGATGAAGTCATCCATCGCAAGGCCGATAGAGGATTCCACATTGCGAATTTCCTCACGCTCCACTCCGGGGGCGAAGGACTTCTCCTTGAGCTTCTTCTTGACCGACTTGACCGACATCCCGGCTGCCTTCTGGGGCCGGACCAGGGCGGCTGCCACGAGCAATCCGGCCACCGCGTCCGCATGCACGATCGCCGTGGACATCAGATCCGTTTGGTTCTGCTCGAAGCGATGACCAAGAATGGCGTTCAGCACCTCTTCGTCCGTGAATCCTTCGCTCCGCAGCCACTCGACGGTCTGAAGTCCATGTCGCTCGAGGTCATCCTGGGTCCGGTCGTAGTCGAGATCGTGCCACAAACCGACGAGCCCCCAGCGATCTGGATCTGCCCCTAAGCGATCCGCCAGGGCTCTCATGACTCCCTCGACGGATATCAGATGCCGGACGGTTATGTCCTTGTCGGCGTATTTGTCGACCAGGGCACGCGCCTCGGGCCGCTCCACGCCGTTTATTCCTCTCCTGTCAGCGCCGCACGGAGGTCGCGCTCGGCCTCCAGCGCGGCCACCGCAAGTACCTCGTCTCCGGCCTCGAGGCCGGTCTCGTCCCGAGGGGTGAGGACATGACGATCTCTGACCACCGCCACCAGAGTGCAGTCGGGTGGAATCCTCAGGTCCTGAACCTTCTTCCCACTGGCGGGAGAGCCGTCGGCAAGCCGGGTCTCGAAAAGTGCGATCTTGCCCTGCTCGAATTTCAAAAGACGTACCAGATCCCCTACCGAAACCGCTTCCTCGACCAGCGACGTGAGGAGGTGGGGCGTGCTGACCGACAGGTCGACACCCCACGACTCTGTGAACATCCACTCATTATCCGGATGATTCACCCGCGCCATCACTCTGGGAACAGCGAACTCCTGCTTGGCGAGCAATGAGATCACGAGATTGTCCTCATCATCGCCTGTGGCGGCTATGGCAAATTCACAACTGGACAAGACCGCCTCATCGAGGGTGTGGAGCTCGCAGGCGTCGCCGGCCACCCAGTTGAAGCCGTACTCGGCCGACAGGTCCTCGATCAGCTCCGTGTTCTGCTCGATGACCACGACGTCGTGTCCCCTGGACATAAGGTCCTTGGCGACAAAACGCCCTACAACGCCGGCTCCCGCCACTGCGATCCGAATGGAGCTCGCCGTCATCCCTCAGACCTCGCCCGCTCGAGATCCCGAATGAGCTCGGAGGCCACATTGCGGGCGGTCGAGATATGGAGGATGTCGCCCTCTTGAATCGTGAACTCCTTGTCGGGCACGCGCGGCACGCCGAAACGGCTGACCGCAACGACCCTCCTGACACCTTCGGCCTCGAGGCTCAGCGCGGGCCGTCCGACCTCACTTGCCGGGGCCGGTAAGGCCATCACGACGACTTCCCCGTTATCGAAGGTGTGCTCGACCGGCGCCTCTTCGGGCAGCAGGGACCTTAGCGCCTGGTCCGTCGTCCATCGCACGGTTGCGACGGTCTCAATGCCGAGCCGCTGATAGACCTGGGCGCGACGGGGATCGTAGATGCGAGCCACGACCTTCCCGATCCGGTAGTGCTCCTTGGCGACGCGGGCGGACACGATATTGGAGTTGTCGCCGCTCGTGACCGCCGCAAAAGCCGACGCGTCCTCGATCCCGGCCTCTTCAAGCGCGCCCTGATCGAAGACGAAACCCACGACCTGCTTGCCCGAGAAATTCGCATGCAGCTTCTCGAACGCTTTTCGGTTCTTGTCGACTACGACGACGGAGTGTCCCAGGCGGTCGAGGTTTCCCGCCAGTGCGGAGCCGACCCGTCCGCAGCCGGCAATCACGACATGCATTCCATCTGCTCCCTTAGACTGGGCGAGTGTCCGACCGATACTCCCATACTTCCCCTCGAAGGCAATGTTCGACAGACTGATCAGGAAACTCACCCAGGCACCTGAGGCAACCAGAGCAACGAACCTCCAGGAGTGGGCCGACACCATCCCCGAGACGATCCGGATCAAGGACATCGCGCCCCGGTGCGGGTGCAGAGCGGTTGGCGTGATCCAGAAGATCCGCATAGATCCGCGTGCCGGGACCGGCTCGGTAGAGGTCACGCTGGACGATGGAACCGGCAGGCTGCGGGCCAAATGGCTTGGACGGAGCAAGCTGAACGGCATTGCGCTCGGCAAGGGCTTGGAAGTCGAGGCCACGGCTGGCGATCATGCGGGGGGAGAGCTGGTGGTACTCAATCCGAGTTACCGCTTGATGCCGGGCCCGGACGGCGGTTAAGCCCTCCTCTATGGGCACTACCGCTGAAGCGCTTAAACGTCTACTCGTCGGCAGCCCCAAGTCATCGGGCGCGCTCGAGCACACCCTGCTGCCCAAGGTGATTGCCCTCCCGGTATTCTCGTCAGACCCGCTCTCCTCCAACGCCTATGCGACGCAGGAGGCGTTGTTGGTGCTTGCTGTGGCGGGCGCTGCGGGACTGGATCTGATCCTTCCGATATCCATCGCCGTAGCCACGTTGCTGGTGATCGTGGTCACCTCCTACCGTCAGACGGTTCGCGCTTACCCTTTGGGTGGCGGTGCTTATCGCGTGGCGCACGAGAACCTCGGCATGTACCCAGGCCTGTTGGCCGCTTCCGCCCTCCTTATTGACTACATCTTGACAGTGGCCGTTTCCATCACGGCGGGTGTCGAGGCGATCACCTCGGCTTCGGAAGCTCTTCACGAGCACCGAATCGGACTTGCCTTCCTCTTCATCGCTTTCGTGACGCTGGTAAACCTTCGCGGTGTCAGAGAATCAGGAACCCTGTTCGCCATCCCGACCTACGGGTTCGTCTTGTCTATCTACTTCATGATCGGCACAGGGGTCGTCAGGTGCTTGGGTGGATGCCCCCTTGCCGAAAGCGCGGGCAGAGAGTTGCCCGTGGCTGCAGCATTGGGTCCCCTGCTCGTTCTCAAGGCCTTCGCCGCCGGAACAACCGCTCTCACCGGGGTCGAGGCGATCGCAGATGGAGTCCCGGCGTTTCGTTATCCGCAGTCAAAAAACGCTGCAACCACGCTCACGGTCATGGCGGCGCTCTCGATCTCTATGTTCCTCGGCATCTCCTGGCTCGCGGATCATACCGGGGTGATCTACACCGCAACGCCGTTGGGGCAGCGCTCCGTCGTTGCGCAGGTCGCCCTTGCGGTCTTTGGAAGTGGTCCCCTTTTCTACGTGATCCAGACCATGTCGGCGGCCATCCTCATCTTGGCCGCCAACACCGCTTACCAGGACTTCCCGAGGTTGTCGTCCATCCTTGCGCAGGACCGGTACATGCCTCGTCAATTCATGAACCGTGGAGATCGACTCGTCTTCTCCAACGGGATCGTCATCTTGGCGCTGTTTGCAGCGCTGCTCATTTACATTTTCGATGCGAACCTCACAAGGCTCATCCAGCTTTACCTGGTGGGGGTGTTCATTTCATTCACCTTGTCGCAGACGGGCATGGTGGTCCGAGGCAGACGACTGAAACCGCCCGGGTGGAAGCGCACGGCAATGATCAGCGGTTTCGGGGCTTTCGTCACCGGAGCGGTTCTCATAATCATCACCTACACGAAGTTCCTTGGAGGTGCCTGGGTGGTCATCGCTGCAATTCCCTTCGCCATCTACGGTATGCGTTCGGTCAATCGTCACTACCAGGAGGTCGGTCGGGAGCTCAGGCGGCCGGACCGCAGGCCCGCAGACCGCCGTCCGGGGAACCAGCACATGGTCATACTTGCAGACGGAGTGAACGTGGCCACCGTACGGGCGGTCGGATATGCAACCTCGGTCGGTTCTGCGGCCCTCGAGGCGGTAACCTTCGACCCGGGCTCCGCCGACGCTTGGAGGAGAGCCATACCCGACATCCCACTGCACGTCATGAGGCCCAGCGGCTCGCGAACGGGATCATTGCGCGAATACCTGCGGGCCAAGCGCCGTGAACTAACTTCGAATGACTTCCTGACCCTCGTCGTGCCCGAAGTGCTGAAGTCAAGGAGCTTGCTCGAGTTGGTGAAAAATCCAGGGCTTACACGCCTCAAGGCGTCGCTGCTCACAGAGCCCAATGTCCAGGTGATGGACCTTCCCATGACTGAGGACAAGGGCGACCAGGCGTCGCTCGAAATCCATGAACCATTGCGTAACCATGTGTGCGTTTTGGTTTCCGGCGTACACAACGCAACGCTTCAGGCAATGGAGTTTGCGGAGACGCTCCGGCCAACGGATATAAGGGCGATCAATTTCGGACTGGATCCCCTTGCTAGTGAGCGGTTGGGTGACCAATGGCTCGAGCACGGCATCCCACACCCCCTAGAGATAGACGACTCTCCCTTTAGAGACCTCGGATCCTCACTTACTCACTACGTAAGACAGTTCAGGGCCGACGGCACCAAACGAGTGGTCACGATCGTCATCCCTGAATTTATCACCCCGAAGCGCCGCCATCGGCTGCTCCACAACCAAACGGCGCTAACGGTCAAGGGCCGCATGCTGCTGGAAGAGGGCGTTGTCGTGGTGAGCGTCCCGTACCACCTCCACGACTGAACCCGAGCCGGCTCCGGGGGCTGAGTGGGTGGTGAGTGTGAATAGTTCACATCTCCCACCCACTCGGCCTGAAAACCGGAGGGTCAGACCGCTGCCGGAACCTTCTCTGCTTCCGACTTCGGCTCGTCCTCACCGAAGTCGGCCTCCTCCTGCCGGGACGACATGTAGATCGATCCGACCAGGATCGCCAGCCCCACCACTGTGACGATGGCGCGGAGGGTGTTGTTCCCGCTGTCCACCGCGCTCACAATCGATGCTGCGACCAACAAGGCAACGAGATTCATAACCTTTATGAGCGGATTCAGCGACGGACCGGCGGTGTCCTTGAACGGATCACCGACGGTGTCACCGATTATCCCGGCCTCGTGCGCCGGCGAGTTCTTGCCCCCGTAGAGGCCGTCCTCGATCGTCTTCTTGGCGTTGTCCCATGCACCGCCCGAGTTCGCCAGCATCACCGCGAGTAGCTGGCCCGAGACGATCGCGCCAGCGAGGTAGGCGCCAAGCGCTATCGCACCGAATGCAAACCCGACCACGATGGGTGTGAGGATTGCGAGGATTCCCGGTGTGACAAGCTCACGAAGGGACACCTTGGTACATATGTCGACCACCCGCGCATAGTCAGGCTTGACTGAGTAATCCATGATTCCCGGATTGTTGGCGAACTGATTTCGCACCTCCATCACCACCGTTCCCGCTGCCCGTCCAACGGCGCGAATGGTGAGTGAAGCGAACAGCCAGGGGACTCCCGCGCCGATCAGTAACCCGACGAGCACGTTCGGAGCAGAGATGTCGATGGGCCGGTTACCGACGATGTCCTGGAAGGAGCCGAACAGCGAGGTTGCCGCCAATACCGCCGTCGCAATGGCGAGACCCTTTGTTATGGCTTTCGTTGTGTTGCCCACCGCGTCGAGGTCGGCCATAGTCTTATCGGCTTCCTCGCCGAGGCCTCCGGCCATTTCCGCGACGCCGTGCGCGTTGTCCGAAATCGGTCCGTAGGTGTCCATCGACACGATGACCCCGACGGTCGTGAGCATCCCCATACCTGCAAGCGCAATGTAGTAAAGCGACAAGTCTGCGTTTCCACCGCCGAGCAGGAAGGCGGCAAAGATCGCCGCCGCGATGGTAAGCATCGCGTACACGGTGGATTCCATGCCGATTGCGAAACCGGAGATCAATGTGGTTGCGGGTCCGGTGCGGGTCGCTCGCGCAACCTCTTTGACCGGCTTATGTTCGGTCGAGGTGTAGTACTCAGTGAGAAAGTGGATGGCGGCCGCAAGCACCAGACCGATCACAACCGCAAAGAAGGTCTTGATGTCACCGACGTAGAACACCGACACGAAGAAGACCGCAACCGCCGAGGCAACTCCGGAAAGGACGAAACCCCGGTTGATGGCCTTCATACCGTGCTCGGTCTCGCTGCGCGGCTTCACCGCCTCGATCCCGATGATGGATGTAATGACACCAATCGCTCGCACAAATAGGGGAAAGAGCACGGCGGCTACGACCGAGTCCGTCCCCTGGTAAGCAACGAAACCAAGAATCAAAGCGGCCACGAGCGTGACCTCGTAAGACTCGAAGAGGTCTGCAGCCATACCTGCACAGTCGCCCACGTTGTCGCCTACGTTGTCGGCAATCGTGGCGGCGTTCCGGGGGTCGTCCTCGGGGATGTTCTGCTCGACCTTGCCGACGAGATCGGCGCCCACGTCGGCAGCCTTGGTGAAGATCCCGCCCCCGACCCGCATGAACATCGCCAACAGGGCGCCACCAAAGCCGAAGCCGAACAGGACCAGGGGGGCGTCACCTTTGTAGATGATAAAGATCAGTGTCGCGCCGAATAGGCCCAAGCCGACCGTGAACATGCCGGCGACTCCTCCGGCGCGAAAGGCAATCGACATCGACTCTCGCAGGCTGCGGCGGGCCGCACTTGCAACCCTGACGTTGGCACGCACCGCGAGACCCATTCCCACGAAACCGATCACAGCCGAAAAGACCGCGCCGAGCAGGAAGGCGACCGACCGTGCGACCCTGATACCAAGCGAAGGGGCCTCCAGCAACAGCAGCACCCCCGTGAGCACAACCACGAAATACGACAACGTTTTGAACTGGCGCGTTAGGTACGCGTTGGCGCCCTCACGGATAGCGAGAGAGATCTCTTTCATCTGGTCGGAGCCCTCGTCCTTGGCGAGGACGCCCCGCACGAGCATGAAGGCGTAGGCAAGCGCCACCAGAGAGATCCCCAGAATGATGTACAGCATAGTGTTCTCGAACCCGCTCAGCGGTGGAAGATCGAGACTGGTCGACTCCCCCGCAGCTAGTACAACGTCTGTGCTCCTCATCTATGTCCTTTCCTCGACTACCTTGTCTTCTCGTTTCACGAAAATCTGGTTCGCGACCTTCTCGCCCACGGTTCGGTCCTGTCCGTCGACCCTGAGCACAAGCGGTCCATCAAAGGGGTGCTTCTCTCGCACCTCTACCTCGACGCCCGGCCTGAGTCCCATCTGATCGAGGAACTCGATCACCTGCGGATCGGTTGAGCCGGGGACGGCCACGTAGGCGACATCCCCGGGTTCGAGAGCGTAGAGCGGCGGCATCTCCGGAATGTCGACGGCCTCGCGGGCAGGGATAGGAAAACCGTGGGGGCATGAGGCCGGACGATCGAGGGCCAGGAACAGACGATCCTCGACTTCCTGGGGCAACTCGTGCTCGAAGCTCGACGCAAGCAGATCGGCCTCGTTCCACGCGTAACCAAGCATGTCGGCCAGAAAGCGCTCGACTATCCGATGCCTTCTTATTGCCGCAACGGCCGCCTCCCGCCCAGGCCGGGTGAGCTCTACTCCCCGGTAGGGGTTGTGGTCCAGCAAACCTCTCTCGGCCAGACGCTTGACCAGCGCGGTCACGGTGCCCGGCGCGACCTTCAGTGCGTCTGCCAGGGCTCCGGTATGGACTCTGGCGCCGTCTCTGCTCCGGCGATAGATCGCCTTGAGCAGCTCTGAGTCGGACTTGGATATCGTTGTATTCATATTTTTCGCCAGCACTCTACCTCGGTTTCAACGGATGCAAACCCTAGTTTGCCATACCCTCAACCTGCCTGCCGGCCGGCTTCGAGACTCTCCAGACCAACCAGGGAAGGGTTAGATGGGGGTGTGATCGACTACGTGCGCACCTGCCTGACCTCGGCGCCTCGCGCCCACACACTCTGGGCGATGGGGTTGGCCCTCGCAACCTTGAGTGCGCTTCCGGTGGCGCTTTCTGCGACCCTCCTGTCGCCTTCGGCCGCTGCGCTCCTGTTCACCGGCGATCTCGCGCTCGCCTCCGACCTGGCGCCCACCGCCGGAGGCATGCCCGGCGGTGTCTGGGTCCCGATCCTGCTGGGGCTCATCATCGGCGGGCTGCTGTGGAGCCGCTTCTACGCGGTTGCCGTGTGGGCGTCCAATGACGCCAACGACGGAGCTTTGCGAACGTCACTCCAAGCCACCCGGGGCACCTGGAAGACCGTCGGCGTGCTCTACCTCCACTACGGTCTCGCCATGGGCGGACTCTTCGCCTGCGCCCTCGTCCCGAGCTGGGCGGGGAACGGGCAGGGGGCTTCGCCTACGATCGGCCTGATACTCGTCGCACTCGGGTTGAGGACGGTGATCCGGATCCTTCTCACGCTCGGGACGAGGGCTGCGGTTCTGGAAGGCCTCGGCAGCGGTGCCTCGTGGAGGAAAGCCTGGGCGCTCCTGCGAGAGCGGCGGGCAAATGTGGTTGCGGCATGGGCGACGCTGGTGGCATTGGGTCTGACCGTCTGGATCGGGGGACGCTTGCTGTCCCCCGTCCTCCAGGACACCGCCTTGGACTATCCGGGCGCGAGTGCGTACGCCCTCGCTCGTGAGGCCGGTCAGCTGCTCGTTGCGATACCGCTCGAGTCTTTCCTGCTGGTGGTGGCCCTGGCCGGCTGGAGCGCCGTCTACCTTCACAAGGATGTGGCGGAGCCGGCGCGATCGACCGTGGCTTCGTCCCGGAAACCGCACCAGGCCGACCCCTGGGTCGTGCGAGGACTCCTGGCCCTTCTCGTCCTGGCCCTCGTCGGCAACGGGGTGCCGAGCGCGGTCGACGCCGCCTGGGCCCGCCATCGCGATGGCCGGTTGGCGCGGATCGCACGCTCCGAGATTGCGCCGGAGGAGGCCCTGGCCCCCCGGGTAGCCAATCCACCCGGCGCGCCGGAAGCGCTCACCCGCTACCGGGTGGATGCCCGTCTAGATGACGACCGGCTCACCTGGACAACTCGCCTCCACTACCTCAACAGAACGGGGGAGACGCTCGACGATATCGGTCTGCACCTGTACCCCGCCGCCTACACGCACCAGATAGAGGATGTCCCTCTGGCCGACACACTGTTCGAAGGGGACCTGAACGGGGCCTTCCGGGCGCATGCCGGGCCGGGAACCTTCAAGATCCGAGGCGTCGAGGTGGCCGGGGGACGGGGGCGCTGGACCCGGGAGGGCACGGCCCTGACGGTGTCCCTCCCGCGGCTGCTGAGGCCACATGGAAGTGTCGGCCTCGTGATCCGGTTGGCAGCACGTCTCCCTCAGTGGCCAGAGCGCTACGGCGTCTGGGACGAGAGGACATTGTTGGGCAACTGGATTCCGTCGGTCGCAGTTCGGGAGCCCGGCGCCTGGCGCCTGGACGAGTTCTCAGGGGTGGGCGACCCCTTCTATTCGGAGGTGGCCGACTACAGCGTCGACCTCGAGCTCGACGACGCTTTGGGCGCAGTCGGCACGGGCCATCTCACCGGTATCGCCGCCGGGGGCGGGCGTGGACGGCGGGTGTGGAGCTTCAGATCCCGAGCCACGCGGGATGCCGCCTTTGCCGTCTCCGCCTCCATTCAGGGGCTGGAGGAGCGTGTGGGCGACACCCTGGTGCGATCGTGGTACCGGGCCGACGAGCGCGAGCGGGGCGCGTCCAACCTCGAGGCAGCCGTCGGGGCGGTGCGCGATTTCCGACGGCGTTTCGGCCGGCTTCCCCATGACGAAGTGGACATAGTCGAGACCGGAGGCTTCCTCGGCGGAATGGAGTATCCGGGGGTCATATTCACGTCTGACAGCTCGGGCGCGCTGGCGGGCGTGCCTCTCCTGGGGGACCTCTTCAGGCATGCCGGATTCGACGCCGCCCAGGAACGATATGTCGTCGGTCATGAGGTCGCCCACCAGTGGTGGTACGCGGCGGTTGGCAACGATCAGATCCAAGAGCCTTGGCTGGACGAGGCATTCGCAGAGGCGTCGACCAGACTGTGGCTGCGACGAGCCGACGGCGACGATCGCGTGTTCAGGATGGTCAACGGCACGTCCGACGTCCGGGCTCGTCCCGGGGTCCTGTCGGCGGGAGTGGACGATTTCGGCTCGAACTCCGCCTATACAGAGGCCGTCTATCTTTCCGGTGCGAACGTTCTGCTCGAGCTCCGCGACCGGCTCGGCGCCACTACCTGGGCCAGGGTCATGCGCTCGTGGTACCGGCGGGGGACGCTGGAGATCGGAACCGTCCAGGGCTTCATCGACACGGTTTCGGATGTGGCGGGGCCACAGGCGGCGCGCCGCCTGCGTGGCTACCTCTAGTAGTGCCTCGTCGCGCAAATTGCCGACGCATTCGAGCGCCCCTGCATCGCGTGGACGCTCTCGGTGCAGGCGTTACTTGCGCGACGAACCACTTAGCGCTTGACCACCAGGTGAGTCGTCATTCCTCCGCCCTCACGGGGAATGAAGTCACACTCATCAACCAGGCTGTTCAAGAGCCTCAATGACATCGCCACCCGCGAAGAGAAGCCCTGGCTGTCGAACAGGTCCTCGGCGGCCGGTTCGGCCGAGTTGTCGCCGCGGTCTTGCACCAGAACGCTCAGCGCCTCTGCATCGGAACTGTACGTGATGGTCACCGGCTCTTCAGAGCCCGCCTCTTCGTTTGCCAGGACGGCGTTAGCGCAGGCCTCGGACACGGCCATTTTGAGCTCCTCCACCCCGTCCTCATCCAGTCCAGAGGTGCGGGCCAGATAGGCGAGCGTGAGCCGGACCACTCCCACGTACGCCGATCGGGGAGGTATCTCGAGCTCGACCGCCGTCACGAAGCCGCCTGGGGCGCCTCTTGGGTAGCCTCTTTCTCCGACGCATGAATCGGAAAAACGAGATCCAGTCCGGTGATCTCGAAGATCTTCAGAATCTTGTCCTGGGTGCAAACCAACGACAGGCTTCCGTCATGCGACTTCACCCGTTTGAGTGCTCCAACCAGGACCCCCAACCCGGTCGAGTCGAGGAAGTCGACTCCCTCGAGATCGACGACGATCTGATACGAGCCCTCCGAAACGAGCTCGATCAGTCTCTCGCGGAGCTTGGGGGCGGTGTAGACGTCGATCTCACCTCTGACCTGCACTACGGAGTGAGAATCCATCTCCCTGACCGCCAAACCAAGCTCCACGTCTACTCTCCTTGGGTCTCTCGTGACCGGCGGGTCGATCCTACCGCCCGATCGCCATTGCCCTCGAGGGATGATCCCGTGAGGCTGACGGCGAAGTCCTCGGGCGAGAGCTCCCGGCCCGTCGCGGATCTAACCAGGTCATCCCAGCGGAGAGACGCGCCGGGTGCGAAAAGGCGCTCATCGAGCCAGCGGCCTGCGGCCGGCGCGCCGACGAGATGGGCGTCGAGGTCCCGCTCGATCGCCGTCCGCAGCTGGGTCGCGAGCATCTCGCCCAAAAGGTAGTTCTGGTAGTAAACCGGGACGGTCGCAATGTGAACCTTCGCCGCCCAATCGGGGGCGCGCCGGTCAGGGGGACGCCGGACGAGCTGGAAGCGCTCCACCAGCTGCCACCACAACTCGTCGAGATCTGCGGTGGGATCCTGATACAGGGCACGTTCGAAATGAACCATTACAAGCCCCCATCGAGCGAACAACAGGCTTGCCGCTCTTGTCGTGCGATGCAGTTCCTCTTCGATCTGGGAGATCACACCCGGCTGGATGGCCGCGACGTCGACAAGCCAGCGCGGATCGCGAGCCAGGCGTCCGGACATAATGGCCATGCCCTCCGTAACGAAGGTGTGGGCGGGCCGGCGCAGCAGATAGGGCAGGGACGGATCGATGCAGGCGTCATAGGCCGCATGTCCGGATTCGTGCAGCATCACCTCGACCCAGCGCTGCCCGGGCACGATATTGGCGAGAATCCGCACGTCCTCCTTTCGATCCATCTGGATGCAGAATGCATGCTGAGACTTGCCTGCTCGCGGGAAGAGATCACTCTGCGCCAATACCCCCGCAAGGTCGATGCCCCAGCGCCTGAAGCTCACCTCCGCGAGATGCTGCGCTTCGAGTCCGGCAAAGTGTCCGTCCAGGGCCACCCCGCCATTGGACGGCACCGTCTGGAAGAAAGGGTCCGCATAGTGCCAAGGCTCGAGCTCAGTGGCGCCGAAACGGCTCGCGAGGTGATCGTCCAACGCACTCTTCCAAGTGGTGTAGGGCTCGCGGGTCAACTCCTCGAGAAGGGTCAGGCGCGCCCACAGCTCCTCCTGCGGAAGCTCCTGAAGGGCCAGCGACATCGAGTAGTAGTCGGAGAATCCCGCAGCATGCGCCGCACTGTTTCGGAGCTCTGCAAGCTTCATGACGCGTTCGGCGACCACCACACCGATCTCCTTGGAGGCCTCCCACGCCCGGCGCCGCTCGGCCTCGTCGTCGGAGCGTTCCAGCACCTCTTGGATGTCGTTGTCCGAGACCTCGGTCCCACCGAGCTGCGGCCGATGCGATGCGAAGTCCGATGTGATCGAGTTTGACAGGGCCACGATCTCGGAACGTAGGTCGTCGTCCATCTGATTGCCGAGAAGGGACTGCCGCAGGACCTCGAGCTGGCGCCTGAGGATACGATCCCGGCCGCCCGCCTCGAGCTCAGCCTCGACTTGCGCCAACGCCGCCGGATCACCCTTGGCGCGTCGAAGGCCCAACTCCAGTTCGGCGCTGCGCGCCTCGTTCTCGTGGGTGGCATACGTGGCAGCATCCCAATAGGCGCCATGGAAGCGAGTCTCGAGATCTCCGAAGCTCCGCGTAAGACGCTCTACTAGTCCAACGGCGGTTGTGTCGTCCATGTCCACGCATTATCTGACCTCGAGGGCACGCTGCTCTCCAGATGGGGCACCAATGGGACACTCGGCCGCTTCAGCGGTGCGCTGAGATCAGCTCGAAATGCCACGGTTCGTTCGGCAGCGGCCGGTGGAGCGGCAGGTGCAACCGGTCGATCAACTGAACGGCCAGCGCCATGTCCCCACCGAGGTCGGCCGCCAACCCTCGCTGATGCATCGAGTCACCCGGACGCGCGACCCAGTCGTCGGCGCGCTCCGGATCTCCGTACTTCTCAAGCGCCTCCTGCCACAACACCGCTTGTCGTTCGGGGCTCCGGTAGCCGGAGTTGAGCCACACCGACCCGTCGGCAGCCCGCATCAGCCGGTCAAGCGCGTCTTCGAGCAATGGATGCATTCCCCCTGTACCAACTATCGGGGGGGGCGGCGAGAGGGCGGCCGGATCGAGCACTGCCCGCGCCTCCGCCGTCGCGTCACCGAGAGCGACCCGTACCTGCACGGAGGTCGTGCCCGGCTCGCACCAGCACCGGAGCAGCCGGGCGCCGTTGCTCCGTGCGAACCGGCGCGCCACCGTTTCGTGAGACGCCCGGCCGTACGGGCCGGACTCCGCCACAGCCGCCAGCGCCGCCGCATCCGCGGCCAGTTGGGCGCGCGCCTCGAGCGTCGCTGCCGTGGATAACCGGCCCGCATAGCCGCCGAGGATCAGGGCAAGAGCGAGAGCGACGCAGCTCACGACAACGCTCACGGAAGTTCGATCCGCATGGTCGCTTCGGCATGAAGTTCAACCGAGCTGAATAGCGCGCCGACCAGTGGAGTCCTGCCGCCCGGCCGTAGACTTAGGCGGACGGTCAAAGGCTCGCCTGCGCTGCGTGCGGAGCCGGTGGGGGTGACGGCCACCTCGGCGTCCTCGAGCCCGGCGCGCGCAACGGCGCGCCGGGCCACGTCCGGACCCGGGTCGACAACGGCCGAGCGCGCCGCCTCTCGTGCTGCGTGCCATAGCCGCACCTGGTCACCAACCAGGAGACCGGTTTCGGTCACGGCCGCAAGAACAAAGGCGATCAACGGCAGGCAGAGAGCGAGCTCGAGGGTCGCCTGCCCGCGCTCGCCGGAAGTGGCTGCGTAGCGGCGAAGTGGATTCACCCTCCCCTCAACCACCGGCGCGTTTGACGAGGCCGGAGACAATCGTCTCGAACATGTCGGCCAGAGCTCCGGACTTCACAAACGCTGCAAACACCCCGACGATCAGACCCGCAGCGAGCAACACAAGGGCGTACTCGGCGGTTGTCTGTCCCGCCTGCCCGTACATCAACGACTTGATGCGCTCCAAGATGACCTCCTTTTCATAACCGGCACAGCGCCGGTAGAAGGTCACCATCTCAATGCAACGCGGCGGTCCTTGTAGTGACCGGTTTCACGTCCAGCCGAGATGCATACATACCTTGGAGTTTGCCGAAAGCCATACTGGAGCTCTGCCTCTGGATGTTCGGAGCCTCAGGTTCTTAGCTCGATCACGTCACCTTCGGAGACTCCCCATTCCACAAATGCCCCTTGGTTCACTTCTACTGCGCTCGTGTAGGTGACGTTCGGGTAATACACCTTGCACGGTTCCTGCTTGCACGGGTCCATATCGAGAATACGAAGTACCGTGCCCTGCGAATCGAGGAATGCGATGGAGAGAGGGATCAACGTGTTCTTCATGTAGAACCCACCCGTGCTCTTTGTCTCGAACAAGAAAACCATGCCGCTCTTTTCCGCCAACGATCTTCGGTGCATGAGCCCGAAAGCGCGCTGTGCGGGTGACTCTGCAATCTCGAGATCGAGCCGTATCGCCCGTTCGCCTGTTCGGATCACTCCGGTCCCGGTCGAGAAATCGGGAGGTCGCCCCAACGACCTCTTGCGTGACTTCTCTTCGAACCCCGAAGGTTGACCGCCGCATGCCGTCCCCATGAACAGCATGACTGCCATCCCCAGGCGCAACCATCGCAGAAGGTCGGTACGCATCCTCATGTCACAAGCTTGTCACCGGGATCACGTCAACGTGAGCGTCCGCAGAAAGGGACCCAGGCCCAAGAGCAGGTAGGAGGGCAAGACGCACGTCACGAGCGGGATGACCATTAGCACGGGGGCGCGCCTCGTAGCCGCTTCGAACCTGCGGGCCTGCTCCTCGCGCCGGCGAGTAGCGAACGCCCGCAGGGCCACCGAAACGGGAAGCCCGAACTTCTGGCACATGCGGAGAATCGCGGCCAGCTCTCTGAGCCCGGCGTCGTCGAGCCGGCCGAGAGCCTCCGGCCAGGGAAGGCCGAGGGCAACTAGACGGGTCGCACGTTGCATGGGAGCGGCGACGCTTTCAGGGGCCTGTCGGCCCGCGATTCGGAGCGCAGCCTGCAAGCTCGTGCCGCCCACGAGCACCGCTGCAGCGACGTCGGCCACCGCCGCTGCCCCGTCGTCGGGAGGAGGCAGTGGCATGAGCGCTGACACCCACCTCAATCCCCCGAACGCCAGCGCAACACCGAGTCCCAAGAGTACAAGCCCGGGGCCATCGAACACCGCAACCTTGGCGAGCGGCATGAGGGGGACAAATGCCAGCGGGAGCCCCGCCACCAGGCGTCCCGACAAGAGGGCTCCACTTCCCGCGGCGCGTCCTGCCTCGGCAAGTGCAGCTCGGTTCTGGATGCTGGACGCGATGCCTTCGAGCATGCTGGGGGCGTCGCCCCCAGACTCAGAGACTACGACGAGGACAGCGCTCAATGCCTCGGTATCCCGGCCGAAAAACGGTTGCAGAGGACCCAGGGCTGCATCGTTGGCGGCGCCAAGTCTAATTCGGCGCGCCATCCCCATCAATGGGTCACGCAGATCCGGCGGGGCGTGCTCGTGCCAGTTGAGCAGAGCCGATCGTAAGGGCAAGCCGCTGCGAAGCAGTGCAGCCAATCCCCGTACTGCTTCGGCGCGCACACCTGCGCTTACTTCGTCGTTAGCTCTCCGGCACAGCATCCGCCCGAGTGACGGCTTCAGTTGCATGGCACCGTGAGTACCTCGGCAATGTACCGCTTCCCGGCACTCCGTTCGAGGTGGACGATGAGACCGAAAGCGTCGGTTACCTGACGTCGCAGAGATGTCTCGGAAGCTCCTGGAGAGGCCTGCAGCGCAAGCGTCGCCATGCGCTCGATTGCATCGGCCGCCGAACGCGCGTGCAGAGTGACCAATGACCCCTCATGTCCCGTCGACATCGCAGCCAGCGCCGCGACTGCCTCCGAACCCCGGACCTCTCCCACCACTATTCGGTCGGGGCGCATCCGCAATGCCGCCCGGACAAGCGTTGGCAAGGTCACTTCGCCCTTTCCCTCGAGGTTCACGGTGCGCGCCACCAATGACACGGCCTGGGCACATGATGGAACGAGCTCAGGGGTCTCCTCGATGACTACGACTCGCTCCGTAGGTCCGATATGTGCGAGCAGAGCATTGAGCAGCGTCGTCTTTCCCGTCCCGGTTCCACCGCTGATTGCAATGGTGGTGTGGTCCCGAACCGCGCCGGCAAGCCGCCGGGAACATTCCTCATTCAGCATATGGCGTCGAACGAGATCCTCCATCGAAAAAGGCGCCACGGGAAATCTCCTGATGGTCACAAGAGGACCTCCCGGCGCCAGCGGGGGGAGAACCACATGAACCCGCGACCCGTCCGCCAGCCGAGCATCGGCAATAGGTTGTGACGCGTCCGCGCGTCCACCGGCGCGTGCGAGAAGACGCTCGATGAACGCGCTGAGATGCTCGGCACTCTCCCAACTCACATCGGTCAGTTGCAGCTTCCCCTTTCTCTCAGCCCAGACGTAGAACGGCCCGTTTACGAGCACATCCGTGACTTCGTCGTCGCGCATCAACTCAGAGAGGGGGCCGTAACCGTCGATCGCATCTGACAACTGGGCAACGACCTGCGCGACCTCCTCTGGAGATGTTCGGCCGGCAACAAGGCTTCGCAGAGCGAGACGACGCTGTCCCGCATCAAGTTCGGCGAGTCCTTCATTGGCGAGAACGAGATCCAACAGCGGTTGATTCATGAGCTCTCGAGAGTGCGCCACAGACGATGGATGCCGTGCTCCCAGCGCGACCAGTGCGCCGCTAGTAGCCGGTCGTCATCCTCAGCATCACGCAATCTCCGGTCACAGGGCAACTCGAGGGCGACCTTGCGTCCGATGATGCCCTCGATCTCCGCCTTGGACATCTCACCACCCGGTCCGATTCGATTCGTGACGATTGCGACGCGCCCACACGTCAGCCTGTCGAGGACTATCCGTGCGCGGCGCGCCGAGGACGCGCTTGGAGCGAGCACCAGGACGACTGAGTCGGCGGCCCTCAGCAAGTCCGGCGCCCCCAAGGCCCGGCCCACATCAAGGATGATGCGGGCGAAATGAGCGTTTGCCGCCTCGAGCAGCGCGGGCACGTCGGGCGGCCCGGTCTCTCCTGGACTGGCGAGAACGCGAAACCCCCCCGAGACGGGCAAGGCAGCTTGCAGCAACGACGTCCCGGATCTCCCCGCGTCCGCCCACGTCAGGGCGTCCTCCGGCAGTCCGAGGCGGTATCCGGCTCCCCACTCGAGGTCGAAATCCACAAGACAGGTCGGCGCCGACCGGGCGGACGCACGCGCAAGGTGAAGGGCGACGCTGGTGACCCCAATCCCGCCGCCAGGGCTCGACACGGCAACGATGCGAGCCTCCCGGGCCCGGCCGGCCACTCTCATGACATCGTCCAGGACATGGCCCGGCCGGGCAGGGTCGAAGACGACGTCCGCCTCCACATCCATGTCGGCGCCGGCCACCACAATATCCGCATCCGCCGGTGGCGCATTGTGAAGGGCGACCGTCCAGTTCGACGGCGCCGAGTCGAACGCACGCGCCGCCTGGAGCCTGACGGTGCTGTCCCGGCTCACGACCGCCACGTTCAATGCCTTCACATCGCCAGTTTCACCCGATCGCCATCTCTTCGGCAGTGGGACGAGTCACAACCTGTCCCCGCTGGACTTGGGTGCTTGAACTGAGCAGACAGAGCCGGGTGGTGTCCCCAGATCGGGACACCAGGGCAGGGGTCAGGGGGACGACTCCACCCATTTAAAGGAAGGAAGTCTTTTTGAGACTCCGCTCAAGTCGGGTGCCTGCCGCGACGAAGGTTCTGTGGGATAAGAAAGAAAACAAAGCCCAGAGCCCTCTTCGCTTGTCCGCCCCAACCCCCCCGGCGAAGGGGGCTCTTCCTCTTCTCAAACTTCCCCTAGCTCAGGCCGCCTTGCGCCGGCCTGCATGATTCGGCGACTCGGCGCGCCGACCCGCTTTCTGCTCGCGCACGGTTACGGCGACGGAGGCCACGACCAGAGCCGCGCCGACAAGGGCCGTCCCGGACATCACTTCATCGAGAATTATCCATCCCAGGAACGTCGCCACCACCGGGTTCACGTACGCATAGGTGGATACCTTCGAAATTGGTGCGGCCTGCAGGAGCCAGACATAAGCCGAGAACGCCACTAGAGAACCGAAAACCACGAGGTAGACGAAGGCAATTACCGATGCGGTGGAAAAAGCCCCCACGTCTATGCGGGTGGGCTCTCCGGCCAGCACCCCCGCAACAAGCATTACCATCCCGCCGCACATCATCTGAACTGCAGTCGACACAAAGGAGTTGCGAGGGAGCACCAAGCGGGGAGAGAGGAAGGTGCCGGCCGCCCAGGACACCGAGGCAATCACGATGAGCGTGAAGCCGAAGGGGCTGCCACCCGAGGGCATCTCCCCGGGGAGCAACAGTATGGCAACCCCCGTGAAACCCACAGCAACGCCTGCAAGGGCAGCACCAGATACATGATCACCAGCGGCCTTACGCATGATCACGACCCAAAGAGGAACAGACGAGATGACGAGTGCAGCGATTCCCGATGGAACGGTCTGCTCGGCGACGAAGACCAAACCATTGGCGCCGACGAGCGCGGTGCCGACCCCGGCCGCATACGCAACTTCGCGCACGGTAACCCGAACGTGTGCAGCCCCGTGCCGCAGCGCGAGATATCCATACAGCGCCAGTCCTGCTCCTACGAACCTGACACCGGACGCCAACAGCGGAGGGATGGTGTCAACCGAGATCCGGATCGCCAGGTAGGTCGAGCCCCAGACGAGGTAGACGATCCAAAGGGCACCCCATATCTTCCACCCCGCCGGCACCCGGGCAGCCGGGGTCATGATTTTGGTAGAGCACCTTCGAGCTCGAGCAGGAACTGCTTTCTCCAGGAACCGCCGCCGTAACCACCTACGATGCCCGTGCTCGGCAGCACACGATGGCACGGTACGACTATGGGCACGGGGTTGCGTCCCAGTGCAGTGCCGGCAGCCCGGGCTGCGCCCGGGTGGCCGCACTCCTGCGCAAGCAGGCCGTAGCTCGTCACTCGCCCGCGTGCGACGAGACTCACCTTCTCGAGGACGCGGCGCCCGAACTCCGAAGTGACCAGGCTCAGGTCGACCGGGATGTCAAGAGAGGACGTGCGGCCTTCAAGGTAGGAGTTGATGACCGACTGTGTCTTTGCCAGGGCATCCCGTGCCAGCACTATCCGAGGGCTCAACGAGGCCGACAGACGCCCGAGGAGTGCATGCTGGTTTTCGCCCGGATAAACGATCAGACACACACCTTTGTCGCTCTGAGCCACCAGCAATCGCCCTAGTGGCGTGTCGAACTCCGAATACACGATGTCGGCGATGCCCTCTTTGACGGCTCTGTTTGCAACCTTCTCCAGAAAACGCGGTTCAAGCTTCATACCAGCCTCCTTCGTAGTGAGCGGACTGCGGTTGACACTCTTTGACGAGCCGCTTCGGGCGAGCATCCAAGCCTCGTGCCCATGGATTCGTAGGTCAGATCCTCCACGTATCTAAGCGTGAGAGCCGTTCGAGCCCCCGGCGGAAGTTGTCCGATCAGGGAGCCGAATTCATCATCCCCGTGGTGCGGGTCAATCGTCTTGACCGGCAGGTTGTCGGTGAGCACCTCAGGCCGGCGCCTGCGGCGCGCCGAATGGTCCCAAGCAACCGTCGTCGTGACCCGAAAGAGCCACGCGCGCAGATGGTTGCCGTTGCGTAGCTTGGGATAGGAGCGAAGTGCTCTCAACAAAGCCTCCTGCAGAACATCTTCAGCGTCTTCGCCGGTCAGCCGGCGCGCATACCTCATGAGCTCGTCGCCGTGTTGCTCGACGAGCAGCCAAAAAGGCGGAAGACTACTCACGCGGTTACGTCCCTCCGGGATCGATCGTCCATGGCATGCCCGGTATAACGGCGCCGGGCTCGAAAGTGTGAGGAAACATCGTTCTATGGTGATCGATATGTTGCTCACATCGAACGGGGCCTACTCCGATCTCGTCAAATGGATGAGGTCCGCGCGCCCCCCTGGTATGAAGCTCTGGCTGCGAGCCCGGCGTCATCTCGCCTCAAGCTTGATAATCGGGACTGTCGTTCTGGGGTTGATCGGGCTGTTCGACCCCGAATCTTTCGGCGCGCCGCAAAGTGACGCCTTTGCCAACGGATGGCCATCCACAGCGTTGGCGGAGCTCCTGATCCTCTGCGCCGTTTTCTTGGCGACGAGATTCCGGCGCATCCGCAAGGCCACAATGAGGGCGGCCGAACCCTGGTTTCGCCCCCTGTACGAGAGTCCTGCGTGGCCGGGTGCGTCGGGCGCTCTCGCGGCCTGCTCCGCCGGATCGAGGGCGCGTTTCGCGCTTGCCTGGGTGTGGGGGCCCATAGCCTTGGTGGTGATCGCCTGTACCTTCTCGTGGTCGACCGCCTACTTCGTGGTCGACGCGATTCTGTCGGGCGGCCGGATCGGCTGGGGGCAGCCGCTCTATGCACTTGGCTTCGCCCTCCTGAGCTTGGTGACGTGGCGCTACGTCGAGGTGCGCCTGGCCACATGGCGGCTGGCAACCAGCATCCACCGGGAGGCCACCGAAGGTTACTAACGCGGCTTCAGGGAAGAGTCGGGCCCGGCCGGCGGACCCAACGCCCACTTGGTGAGAGATGTGAACCTTGCACAACTCACCCACTCGGCCGGTTCAGTGCAGTCGCCACCGCGGACCACAGGCGGGGTGCCTCCCCGGCGAGGACATCGCCCGCCGGCAGGCCGGTGCTGTCTTCCACCGCCTCAAGCGCTTGCCGGGTCCCGTCCCGATCGAGGCCCCCACAATTGACCGCCACACAGGCGACCTTGGCCGGCCTCAGTGTCGAGGCCATTGCCTCGTAGGTCGTGACCATCTCGGGAAGGCTGGGGAGTTTGGTGTGAGGGGGCTCTTCGATCGCATCGTGCCACGCCTTATGGCAGAGGACGAGCGCCTCGGGCGCCGAACCGTGCAATAACCCGAGCGTGACCGCCGAGTAGGCGGGATGCCAGAGACCCCCCTGTCCCTCGACGACGAGTACCTCGGTCGCCGGATCGGCCTCGGTGACCAAGCGCTCGGCGGCGCCCGCGATGAAGTCCGAGATGACCCGGTCCACCGCTATCCCGCGTCCCGCTATGAGGATGCCGGTCTGCCCCGTGGCGACGAACTCGGCTCTCAACCCTTCGGCGCGCGCCGCAGCGGCGAGCTCCAGCGAGGCCGTCATCTTGCCCACGGCGCAATCGCTGCCGACGGTCAGAACGGTGCGCTGAGGAACCTCGAGAGCCTTGCCCGAGAACAAACCGATGTCCGACGGAGGATCCCGTACGTCCCACAGCTTCGCGCCGTGCCGCTCGGCCAGAGCGACCAGGCCTGCGTCCCGACGCAGAAACCGGTGGAGCCCGTTGGCAATTTCGAGACCCGCCACTATTGCCTCCTCCACCCACGAGCGCCAGTGCTCGGGGATCCACCCACCAGCCGTGGCGACCCCGAGCAGCATCGAGGTCGGGCGGTGCTCCAGTGCCTCGGCGACGGTTCCCACAATGGGAGCGTCACGCCGCAATTCGGGCGCTACCGACGCCAGCGAATTGCCCGCATGCTCGCAATCGAGCACGGCCGCAATGCGATCCCGGGAATAGCGAATGACTCCATGGGCGGTTTTGGCGTTCCTCGTCAAGAGGTAGCCGTCGGCGAGCACGAGCCACGAGCGAGCGGGTGCGCCCGAGCTCATAGGGGCGCTCCTTCCACGCCAAGCCCCGGCCCGGCGGGGAGGGTCATGATGCCCTTGTCGTAGCTCACTCCGGGCCAGGGATCAGAACGCAGGAGCAGCGGGCCATCCAGGTCGGCGTAGTCGGCGAGCGCAGCAACGCTTGCTTCGGCGGTTGCAGCGATGCCCGACTCGAGATCACAGCCGAGCATCACCTTCATATCAAGAGCGCGAGCGGTTGCGATTGCCGCCACGGTGGCGCGGATTCCGCCCGCCTTACGCAGCTTGAGGTTCACTCCGTCCACGACACCCGCCAGGCGCGCAACACCCGTTGCATCGGTCACATCCTCGTCTGCGAACACGGGGATGGCTGTTGCGGCAGTGAGATCTCTCAGCAACTCGTGCTGCCCGGCCTTGATGGGTTGTTCACAGAGCTCGATGTCGAACGGCTCGAGCGCCTTCAGGCGACCGGTGGCCTCTTCCGGCCCCCACCCCTCGTTGGCATCCAGTCGCAGGGCACCCGAGAAAACCTCCCTCACCGCGCCCACTGCATCGACATCCCCATCGAATCCAACCTTCATCTTCAGCACGGGATGATCCGAGAGCAAGCGCGCCCTGTTCTGCATGACGCCGACATCTGCAATCGGAACCGTGACCGAAGTGGGGGGAAGAACGCGCCCACCGACCCCAAGGAGCTCGGCAAGGCTTACGCCCGCATGCGACGCGGCGAGGTCATGGAGGGCTATATCCAATGCACACCGCGCCGCCCCCGGTGGAAGGAGCACCGATAATCCCTCCAGGTCAAAAGGTCCGGCAAGCTCATCGAGGTCGGTCGCCCGGATTGCGGCCACCACGGATGAGACGGTCTCGCCCCAGCGATCTGCGGGTGCCACCTCACCGGATCCTGCGGCGTCGCCCCATCGAACCATCACGAAAACGTTGTGAGAGGAAACCCAGGTCTCACGGGCGATCGTGAAGCGCTCCTCGAGCGCCAACTCGACAACTCTGGTGGCAACGGTCCATCGAGAGCTCATCGTCGAGACCTTAGCGATATTTAGAGGAGCTCGAGCTGCTCTGGAGGTGGGTCCTGCTCCGAGCGGGCGACGCCCGGGACGCTGCGAGGCCCACCGCGAGGGCGCCTCGGCGCGCCTGGGTTCTTCACACCTCCAAGCGAGCGAAGGATCGTCGCAACCTCGCCGCCCACCGCCTCTCGCTCGCCGGAGGTTGCGTACGCCTTTTTGTACATCGACATGTAGCGCGGCACGAGATCGGGATAGGCGTCCTCGAGCCAGCGCATGTACACCTCTTTCACGCCGGGCCGCAGATGCAGGAGGATCGGGGAGACGTGGGTGGCGCCGGAGTCGAGCGCGGCAACGACCACCTCCCTCAGCCCTTTGGGATCGTCGGTGATTCCCGGGAGAATCGGCGCCACCATCACACCGCACGGGATTCCGGCCTCGTTCAGCTTCTTGACGGCAGCCATGCGTTTGCGCGGGTGGGGCGTGCCGGGCTCCGACTTACGCCAGGCATCTTCGTTGAGTGTCCCGATCGAGAATGCGGTTGAGACCTCGGTAACAGAGGCTGCCTCCAGGAGCAGATCGAGGTCGCGCAAGATCAACGTGCCCTTCGTCAGAATGGAGAACGGATTTCGATAAGCCGTCAGGTTCCCGATGATCTCGCGCATGAGCTTGTAGCGCCCTTCGGCGCGCTGGTAGGGGTCGGTGCCGGTTCCCATAGCTATGTGCTCGCCCTTCCAGCGCTTCGCTCGCAACTCACGCCGCACCAGCTGGGGGGCGTTGACCTTCACCACGATCTTGGACTCGAAATCACGTCCGGCGTCCATGTCCATGTAGGTGTGGGTGACACGGGCGAAGCAATAGGTGCAGGCATGGGCACAACCGCGATATGGGTTGATCGTCCAGTTGAATGGGAGGTAGTTGCCCGGCACGTGATTAATGATCGACTTCGCCTCGACCTCGATGAACTCGATCCCGTGGAAGTGAGGGGTGTCGAAGGATCTACGGGCGATCTCGAAGAGCCGGTCCTCACCCATGGGCAGCCGATGGGATCTTTATCCAGATGGGCTCCGGCGACAAATCGAACACACGTTCGAGTGTACCAGCTCAACCCTCGGGAATGAGGCGGTGGGTGCGCAGATAGGGCATTAGCTCGACCCCGCAGATCGCCGCCATGATCAGGCCGGCGCCGACCCATCCGGCGCCGTTCAAGGTCTCGCCATTCAGCAGCCAAGCAAACAGTCCCGCAAAGGCCGGCTCGCTTGCCAGGATCAGAGCAATGCGAGCCGGAGAGGCGTGGGTTTGGGCGTAGGTCTGCACGAAGAAACCGAGGGCGGTGGCAATCAGGGAGGTAACCATCAGCGCGCTCCAAACTGTCGTGGTGCGCGGGATTGCGAGGTCCCCGGTAACGGCCGCTGATGCAAAGCAGAAGAGACCGCACGCGCCGAGTTGGACTGCCAGCAGCGCCCGGATGTCGTAGCGGCCGACCGCCTTGTCGGTTGACAGGATGTGGAGAGCAAAGGAACACGCCGTCAGTACCACCAACCCGTCGCCGATCAAGTTGACCTCTTTGCCGGCGCCCGAAAGAAGGAACAGCCCGGCACACGAGATCGCCGCCGCTATCCAGGCTGCCTTTCCGGCGCGCTGCCCCAGTAGTAAGGCGCCGAAGATCGGGGTAAGGACGACGAACAAACCGGTGATGAAACCCGTGTTCGAAGCCGTCGTGCGGGCAAGGCCGAGCGTCTGCGATATGTACCCCGCCGTCAGGAACACGCTCATCACCAACCCGGCAAGCCATCCGCGTAACGGTAGGGCCCAGACCACGCGTGCTGAAAGCAGCGTCACGACAATCGCAGCCGATAAGAAACGATAGGCCAGAAAAGTCATTACCGGTAGCAGGGCAATGGCATCCTGCACCATCACGAAGGTCAGTCCCCAGATGGCCGCTATGGCGACGAGGGCAATCTCGGCGCCGAGAGCACCCGACAGACGGCCCTCTTCGGTGCTCTTGTACGACATCCGCCTATCGTGCCTCATCGATTTCAGCTGGTTGGTTGTCCTTCCTGAGATAGGTACATTGTGGCTGCCAACCGAACAGAAAGGATGCCGTGCATGTCCACAATCGAAGAGTCGATCGACGTTGAGGTACCTGTTCGAACCGCCTACAACCAGTGGACGCAGTTTGAGGAGTTTCCACGGTTCATGGAGGGCGTCAAAGAAATCAGGCAGCTCGACGATACGACCACGCGCTGGGTCGTCGAGGTAGCAGGGCAGCGCCGCGTGTTCGAAGCCGCAATCACCGAGCAGGACCCCGATCAACGAGTGGCGTGGGCCAGTGTGGAGGGCCCGTCGAATGCGGGGGTTGTGACGTTCCATCGGCTGGGCGAGGGTCGCACGAGGGTGATGCTGCAGATGGAGGTCGAACCGGAGGGCCCCGTCGAGAAAGCCGGCGACCTGTTGGGAGTAGTGAAGAGAAGGGCCAAAGGCGACCTCAGGCGGTTCAAAGAGTTCATCGAGAGCCGGGGCGAGGAGACGGGGTCCTGGCGCGGGGAGGTCGAGCAGGATCCAACTTCATAGCGAAGAGTACCCTCAGCACCTCAATCCCCTAAGCTCGAATCCATGTCCCTGAAAGAAAGAACACGGTCAACTGCCTTCCGGGGCCCCGGGGAGGGTCCTTCGACCGCCACCATCGCGCGCGTCATCTTCACGGCCCTGGGCATTCTGGCGCTTCTGTACGCCATCTATCTCGTGCGGTCGGTAATCGTACTCGTGCTCGTTTCGGCTTTCCTCGCCATCGGGCTCGACCCGGCCGTCCGGCGGCTCGAAGGCCTGGGGCTTCGGCGAGGTCTTGCCGTTACCATTCTTTTCGTTACGGTCATCGTCCTGCTGGCGGGATTCGTCGTCGCAGTGGTGCCACCGCTTGTCAGCCAGGTCACAACCTTCGTCACCGACCTGCCCGACTACGTGCAGGACATCGCCGGGAATAACCCCCGCCTGCGGGAGTTCGTTGCGCAAAACGACGTCACCGAGAGATTGCGAGATGCGACCAAGGATCTCCCAAGGCTCATTCAGGGATCATTGGGAGGTGTCTTGGGGGTGGCCGGCTCGATAGTGGGCAAGTTCTTCAGCCTCATCACAGTGATGGTCCTGACGATCTACTTCTTGTTGAGCCTTTCGAAAATCAGGGCGGGCACCTTGAAGCTCATCCCGAAAAGCAGAAGAGCACGCGCGCAACAACTTGCGGATCCCATCCTCGGAAAAATCGGAAGCTACATAGAGGGTCAGCTCACGATCGCCTTGTTGTCGGGAGGGCTCGCTTTCCTCTTCTTCTTGATCATCACCCTACCATTTCCCATTGCGCTTGCACTCTGGGTCTCGATCGCAGGATTGATCCCCTTGGTTGGAGCCACGATCGGGGCCATACCCGCCATCATCGTTGCGTTCTTTGGTTCCATGGGAGACGGAATAGCCACCGTCGTGTACTTCATCGTCTATCAGCAGCTCGAGAATTACCTCATCGCGCCGCGCATCTTCACGCGTGCGGTGGACGTCTCACCTGCCGCGGTCTTGCTCGCGGCACTGATAGGAGGAACGCTGCTCGGGTTCGTCGGTGCTCTTATGGCCATCCCGGTTGCAGCATCTCTGAAACTCATAATGCAGGAAGTCGTCATCCCAAGAAGCGAGTCCCACTAGTGGTTCGCCGCTCAAGTAACGCCTGCACCGAGAGCGTCCCGGCGCGCCGGGGGCAAGGCGCGAGGAGTCGAGCGTACCTGGAGGTACGTGAGCGACGAGACACGCAGCCAGCGGCGATGCAGGGGCGCTCGAATGCGTCGGTAATTTGCGCGGCGAGACACTAGCGGGCGGCCTCCTTCAGCGCCTCTCTGATCCGTGCGGCTTCTGTGGGGGGCAGCCAACGTTCAAGTGAATCAGAAACGGTGTCGGGACTGACACTTCTTCCAACTGCCTTCAGTGCCAGCACGGTCTTGTACACGAATCCGCGGAACTCGCCGGGGACCCTCAGCCCCGCAACCGTCCCCGTCTGGCTCCATTC
>JACDCD010000109.1 GCA_013694625.1 Actinomycetota bacterium
GAAGATCAGCAACCACCTCCCTTTGGCGCTCACGCGTTCATCTGGACCGGCGAGTGGGACGCCGCCGGCGGTCGGAAGGCGATCCAAGGAGCCGCGGGGGCAGGCCTCGACTTCATCGAAATACCCCTCCTTCGCCTCGACGGTCTCGATGTGCGCGGCACGCGGGACCTGCTTGACGAGTTCGCCATCGGATGCTCCTGCTCCCTCGGGCTGCCTGAAGCGTTGCATCTCCCGACCGCCGCAGACCGAGCCGAGACCTGGCTCAACCGGGCGGTGGACGCAACCGTAGGCCTCAGAGGGACCATCCTCACCGGGGCCCTCTACACGCACCTCGGTACGCTTACGGGCAAACCTCCAACCGAGGAAGAGTTGCAGACCGTTGGACGCGTGCTGAAAGCGGTGGCAAAGCGGGCTCAGGAGCACGGGGTCTCTCTCGGCATAGAAGCGATCAATCGCTACGAGACCTACATCATCAACCTGTCATCGCAAGCACTCGAGATGCTCGAGCGTGTCGACGAGGACAATGTGTTCGTCCACCTGGACACCTATCACATGAACGTAGAGGAGAAGGGCTTCTTCGAGCCGATGGTCGCCGCGGGCGAAAAGCTCGGATACGTCCACCTGTCCGAGTCCGACCGCGGCACTCCAGGCACCGGGAACGTCCACTGGGACGACGTCTTCCGTGCGCTTGGCGAGATACATTTTCGCGGCCCCTTGGTGATGGAATCGTTCGTGGCGGTCAACGAGGACATCAAAGGAGCAACCGCCATCTGGAGGGATGTGGTCGGGGACCCCGAACTGCTGATCCAGGATGGGTTGACATTCCTGCGCAAAAAGGCCATACAACACGGGCTCGTTGACGCCTGAAAGGGAACACGTCGTGGCGGAAGGTGCTCGTGTCTGGTTTATCCCCGATGGTTACATTCCGGAGCGCAGCACTGGCAGCTTGGAGAGCCACGAGGCGATCTGTGTGCTGAACGCGACGACGGCACCAGCGACCCTCTCGATCACCTTCTACTTCGAGGATAGGCCTCCCATAAGAGACATCACGGTCACTGTGGAGGCCGAGCGCACACGGCACATCCGGACCGACATCTCAAAGGACATGGGAGGGGCCGCGGTCCCCAAGGGAACACCTTATGCAGTAAGAGTTGCCAGCGATGTTCCAATCTGCGTGCAGCACTCGCGCCTCGACTCCTCACAAGACGGCCTCGCCCTGATGACCTCGATGGCCTTTCCCCTCATAGGATAGATGCACGGCGCGCCGTCGTTCCTGGCGTTCGATCTCGGGGCCGAGAGTGGACGCGCTCTGCTCGGAAGCCTCGAGAACGAACGCTTAGGTCTCAAAGAGGTCCACAGGTTCCCGAACGTGCCCGTTCGCGTCAAGGACGGTCTGCACTGGGATGTCCTTCGCATATGGCACGAGATAAGAGAGGGCCTGGCCAGGGGAGTCGAGGAAAGCGCCGGAGGAATTGAGAGCGCCGGAGTCGACTCCTGGGGTGTGGACTTCGGGCTTCTGGACCGCCAGGGAGCTCTGGTGTCCAACCCCTGCCACCATCGCGACGCCCGGACCCGCGGGATGTTGGAGCGAGCCTGCAAGCTCGTCTCGAAAGAGCGCATATACGAAACCACCGGCATCCAGTTCATGCCCATCAATACACTCGATCAGTTGATGGCTATGCAGGGTTCGCCCCTGCTCGAGATCGCCGACACCATCCTGCTGATTCCAGATCTGATGGGCTACTGGCTCACGGGCGAGATCGCCGGCGAGCTGACAATTGCCACCACAACCCAGCTCTTCGACGTTCGCGCCAGGGATTGGGCGCGATCCTTGATCGACGACTTGGGGCTGCCAGTTCATATCTTCCCCGGAGTCACCACCCCAGGGTCGGAGCTAGGCTCGCTCCTGCCCGGGTTGAGCAAAGAAGCGGGCCTGCGATCAACGATTTCGGTTACCTCTGTGGCCTCTCACGACACGGCGTGCGCAGTCGCTGCGGTGCCTGCAGATCAGAACAATTTCGCCTACATCTCGAGCGGCACCTGGTCGTTGGTCGGCGTAGAGGTGAAGCAGCCGATAATCACGGAGCTGGCGATGCGATCCAATTTCACGAATGAGGGAGGATTCGAAGACACCATCCGCTTTCTCAAGAACGTGATGGGGCTGTGGTTGCTGCAGGAATCCCGCAGAACCTGGGCGCGAAAAGGGGCCCGATACACCTACGACGAGCTCGTGGAGCTCGCAACAGAGGCCCCTGCTTTCGGCCCCCTGGTGGATCCAGACGACGAAGAGTTCCTCGCTCCAGGTGACATGCCTGCGCGGCTCGCCGCCTTCTGCCGCGGGACCCATCAGGAACCCGCCGAGGAGCCCGGCGCCGTGGTCAGGTGCGTGCTCGAGAGCCTCGCCTTGAAGTACCGCTGGGTCATTGACCACGTCGAGGAGGTCACGGGCAGGGACATCGAGGTAATCCACGTGGTGGGAGGCGGATCCCGCAACGAACTGCTGTGCTCACTAACAGCGGACGCAACGCGCCGTCCGGTGCGCGCCGGGCCGGCCGAGGCCACCGCACTCGGGAACGTAATGATCCAAGCCCACGCGCGCGGCCATTTGGCTTCGCTCGCCGACATGAGAGAGGTGGTCCGCCGTTCGGTCGAAGTGCGGACCTATGAGCCGAGCGACGAACAAGATCGATGGGCTTACGCCTACGAAAGGTTCTGCTCCATCCTGGATGACTAGGCGCACGCCGTGGATGGGTCCGCTATCCTGTGATCATCGAAGAGCATAGGGGGGAGCATCCGGGTGTTCAGGACGGGGCCTACCCGTCCGCTTCCCCCGCTGCTCGCGATAAAAGCTCCAGCGACACGCCGGGCGACCCGGTCATTCGAGTAATGGGCCTGACCAAACGGTTTGGCGGCGTGACGGCCATAGACGGAGTCGATTTCGACCTTCTTCCCGGCGAGGTCCATGCGCTCGTCGGAGAAAACGGCGCCGGCAAGAGCACGCTGATGAAAATCGTACACGGGCTTTACGCGCCGGACGAGGGGCAACTGGAGGTCGAAGGACGGCAGGTGACGTTCGTCTCCTCGCGCGATGCGGAAGCCGCCGGAGTCGCGATGATCCCTCAGGAACTCGACCTGTTCCCAGAGCTCTCCGTTGCTGAAAATCTGTACGTAGGGAGACATCGTCCCCGCTCATGGTGGGGAGGCCTCGACTGGACCGCGATGCGGACCGAAGCCCGGAGGCAGTTCGAAACTCTCGGAATCGACATCGATGTCACCCTCCCGGCGCGCTTCCTGTCCACGGCGAATCGACAGATCGTGCTGATAGCGCGAGCGTTGATGGGCGACGCCAGGGCAGTGATTATGGACGAGCCAACCTCATCTTTGACCGAGCGCGAAGTGCAACGCCTTTTCGAGGTGATCAAAGATCTTACCGAAAGGGGCGTCGGCGTTGTCTACGTGTCTCATCGCCTCGACGAAGTCTTCACCATCGCCGACCGGATCTCCGTCCTGCGCGATGGCCTCCACATCAAAACCGCCCCTGTTTCAGAACTGGATTCCGAAGAGCTCGTGCGGCTCATGGTGGGGCGGGCGTTGAGCGAGCTCTTCGTGAGAAACCCGCATCAGCACGGCAGCATCGCATTGGAGTTGAAGGGCTTGAGCCGGTCCTCCGAGTTCACCGACATCGATCTCACCATTCACAGAGGTGAGGTTGTTGGGCTTGCCGGCCTCATCGGTGCGGGCCGCACGGAACTGGCACAGGCCGTCTTCGGAATCCGGCCGGTTGAGAGCGGGGAGATCTATATCGATGGCGAAAGGGTGAGTTTCCACTCGCCACAGGAGGCAATGAACAGAGGCGTCGTCTATGTCCCCGAGGAGCGCCAGTCGCAGGGGCTCATCTTGCCCTTCCCTATCTACGCCAATATCACTCTGAGCATTCTGCAGAAGATAGCGCGCGCCGGCTTCCTCAACTACGACCGTGAGCGCAAGACGACGGATCGCTTCGCAGATGCGTTATCCATCCGGGGTGCCGACGTGTCCGAACCGATAAGCAGACTTTCCGGAGGCAACCAGCAGAAGGCGATGATCGCCAAGTCGCTTGCGTGCGAGCCGTCGATCCTGCTCCTGGATGAACCGACCAGAGGGGTCGACGTCGGCGCGAAGTCCGAGATCTACAGGCTCATCGATCAGCTCGGACAGGACGGAAAGGCCATCCTGCTCATCTCGTCAGAGCTCGAGGAGGTCTTGTCGATGGCCGACCGTGTGGTGGTCATGCGAGAGGGTCGCATCACGGCGGAGTTCGATCGCGACGAGGCAACTCAGGAACGGGTTATGGCGGCTGCAGCAGGCGTCGAGGAAAAAGCCGGCGCGGCGGAGTTATGAGAACGGAGCCGGTGCGGTGAGCAAAGCGGCAGCTATGCCCAGGAGCGAAACAGGGCACATGCCGGCGGGCGTGAGAACATTGCTGCTCCGCCCCGAGGCGCCCGCCCTGATTTTCCTGGTCCTGCTCGCCATCGTCTTGGCCTTCACCGCAGAGGGATTCCTCGACCCCGCCAATCTCGAGGACAACATCGCCCGCGTCGTGGTATTGGGAGTGATCGCCCTGGGGGTCAACCAAGTGGTGCTGAGCGGAGAGATCGACATCTCGGTCGGTTCTATGCTGGGACTCTGTGCGTTTGCCGTCGGGGCCGTGGGAGAGAGTCAAGGTGGACTGATACTTCCCCTGCTGGCAGGCATCGGAACAGGCGTTGTAGCAGGCAGCGTCAACGGAGCGCTGGTGACACTCGGCCGCATCCCCTCGATCATCGTGACCCTCGGAATGCTGTACGCCCTGCGAGGCATGATCCTCGTCATAACCGGGGGCAGGTGGATCACCAACATCCCGAGCGACACAAGAGCATTGGGCCTGCAGTCGGTTGCGGGAGTGAGTGTCCCAGTCATCATCCTTGTAGTTCTCCTGGTGGTCGTGGAGCTGATCAGCCGCAACTCCACGTGGGGACGTAACGTATTCGCAGTCGGTGGAAACCGGCGGGCCGCACGCTTCGCAGGGCTCTCCGCCGGCAGAACCCGTTTTCTCGCCTTCGTGCTGGTCGGAGTGCTCACTGGAATTGCCGCAGCAATCTACGTGGGGCGCGCCGGGGGGGTTCAGACGAATGCCGGGCAGGGTCTGGAGCTTCAGGTAGTTGCAGCAGTGGTAGTGGGAGGAACCAGCATCTCGGGGGGTCGCGGGTCGTCCGTCGCAGCGATCACGGGGGCCGTCTTGATCGGCGTGATACTGAACGGCTTGGTCCTCCTCGACGTCCCGGCGGAGTGGCAGAGCGCCATGCTCGGCGCACTCATCCTGCTGGCCATCTCCACCGATGCGCTTCGCCGTCGGCTCCTGCGAGAGCAACCATCGTGATCTCCGCCGCCGTTCCCCGCCGCTTGAAATTGTCGAGAGAGCTGGTGCTGCTCGCCATACTGGTAGCGCTGGTTATAGCTCTGTCCCTGATGTCGCCGGTCTTTCTGACGATCAGCAACTTCCTCAACACGTCGCGCTTCTTCGTCGAGATCGGCCTCGTTGCGCTCGGCATGACGCTGATCATCATTACGGGAGGAATCGACCTGTCTGTTGGAGCGGGGCTTGGGCTGGTGTCGGTGGCACTGGGGTTCACCTTCAAAGCGGGATTGCCACTTCCACTGGCCCTGTTCCTTGGGGTCGGGGTTGGCCTCGCGGGCGGCTACTTCAACAGTCTCTTCATCACCAAGCTGGATCTCCATCCCCTGGTTGTAACTCTGGGGACGCTTGCGCTCTATCGAGGGTTGGCTTTGGGGTTATCCAGAGCCGATGCAGTCTCCAACTTCCCTGGTTGGTTCGCGTACTTCGGCCAATTCTACCTAGGGGCGGTTCCGGGACAGCTCATCGTCTTCATTGTGGCCGTCGCGATCGTGTGGGTTCTCCTGGCGCGTACGCGCTATGGACGCTACGTCTATGCGATCGGCAACAACGAGCAGGCGGCGCACTTTTCCGGCGTGCCGGTCGCCAGAGTTAAGACCGCTCTTTATGTCGGGACGGGCCTGCTCGTTGCGCTCGCGGCAATCATCTACACGTCGCGGGTTTCAACCGCACGGGCCGATTCCGGTACCGGCCTCGAGCTCGATGTGATCTCGGCTGTGGTGCTCGGAGGCGCCAGCATATATGGTGGCTCGGGGACGATTGCGGGGACCGTGCTGGGAGTTGTGATCATCGCAACCCTCCGCAACGGTCTCACGCTCGCTGCCGTCGCCACCACGTATCAGGTTTTGATCCTTGGGTTGCTGCTGATCGTGGCAGTGTTCCTGAACGAGTTCTTTCGGAAGACAGAAGAGTGAAGGTCTAAGTGGAAAGGGGGACATCGATGTCGATGAAGCGGGGGTCTGTTCCGCTGCGCTGGATAGCAGTACCGGTTGTGGGGCTGATGCTCTTTGCCGCTTGTGGGGAGAGCGGTGTCGGACAGGCGCCCGAGAGCGCTCAGGGAGGCGGGGGGGAGAGCAGGATCTGCATGATGCCAAAGCTCGTCGGGATCCCCTACTTCAACGCTTCTCAGAAGGGCGCCGAGGAAGCGGCCGAGGAGCTAGGCGTCGACCTGACCTACGACGGACCTACGGAGGCGAAGGCCGCACTGCAGGTGCAGATGATCGAGCAGTTCATACAACAGGGATGCCAGGCCATCACTGTTGCCGCCAACGACCCCAACGCGCTCGCTCCTGCGATGAAGAAGGCCATGGATGCCGACATCCGCACGGGCGCGTGGGACGCCGATGTCGCGCCGGACGCTCGTGAGGTGTTCGTGAACCAGGCGACCTTCCAAGCAATCGGGTACGCGCTGGTGGACATCATGGCGGAGCAGACCGGCGGCAAGGGCGAGTTCCTCGTGGTGACCGGCTCACTCACCGCTCCAAATCAGAACGCGTGGCTCAAGGAGATGAAGGAGCGGATGGCGGACAAGTATCCAGATATGCACGTCGCTTCGCTCGAGCCGGGCGAGGAGGATCTGCAGCTCGGGATCGACGTAACCACTGACTATCTGCGAGCGAATCCGGACACGGCAGGCGTCTTCGGAATCACAAGCGTTGCCTTGCCGGGCGCTGCCGAGGCAGTCGAGCAGTTGGGGCTCGACGGGAAGGTTGCGGTCACCGGCCTGAGCACTCCCAACGACAACAAGCAGTACATCGACGCAGGCGTGATCGAGAAATTCGTGCTGTGGAACCCGATCGATCTTGGCTACCTCGCGGTTCACGTCGCCAACGCCCAGATCGAGGGCAAGATGCCGGAGTCCGGGACTTTCGAAGCCGGCCGCCTCGGGAAAGTGAAGATGCTCGCACCCGATGAGGTACTTCTGGGCCCGCCGGTCATCTTCACGGAGCAGAATATCAACGACTACAACTTCTAGGTATCTTCGTTGCAAGAAACGGGCGGCAGCCGCTACGAGACTCTAGTGCGCTCCCTATCCGCTAACGGCGTCGATCTCGAGACCGTCGAGGCGCGCCTCAGGGCGCAGACGGTGGAGACGCCTTCGTGGGGTTACGGGAACTCCGGTACGCGCTTTGCGACGTTTCCGCGGCCCGGTGTCCCCCGCAACCCCTTCGAGAAGCTCGAGGACGCGGCGCAGGTGCACAAGCACACAGGGATCTGCCCTTCGGTGGCCATACACATTCCCTGGGACGAAGTCGGCGACTACGACAAGCTGCAGGAGCACGCGCATTCACTGGGCCTGCGAATCGGGGCCGTAAACCCGAACCTGTTCCAGGACCCGGACTACAAGCTCGGCAGCGTGTGCCATCCCGATCCGCGCGTGCGGCGCAAAGCGATAGATCACCTGGTCGAGTGCGTTGGTATCGGGCGGCGGGTCGACTCGAGCCTCTTATCGCTGTGGTTCGCGGACGGGACCAACTACGCCGGGCAGGATTCATTCGTGCAACGTCGCCAGCGAATGATCGAATGCCTCTCGGAGGTCTACGAGTCCATGCCCCGCACGATGGAGATGCTCGTCGAGTACAAGCTCTATGAGCCTGCCTTCTACCATACCGACCTTGCCGACTGGGGCACGGCTCTGCTGGTTTGCCAGAGGCTCGGCCACCGGGCCAAGGTGCTCGTCGACCTCGGCCACCACGCCCAGGGGGTGAACGTGGAACACATCGTGGCCACGCTGCTCGATGAGGGCAGGCTCGGCGGATTCCACTTCAACAACCGCAAGTACGGAGATGACGATCTCATCGTGGGTTCGATAGAGCCCTTCGAGTTGTTCCTGATCTACGTCCAGCTTGCGGAAGGGGAACCAGGGGGAGAGCATTCCATTGCATACATGATCGATCAATCGCACAACATAGAGCCCAAGATAGAGGCAATGCTTCTAAGCGTCTGCAACCTTCAGGAGTCATACGCAAAGGCGTTGCTGGTGAACCGTGAGGCGTTGCAGGCGGCGCAGCTCTCTGGAGATGTGCTGGGGGCGCATCGCATAATGATGGAGGCATACTCGACCGATGTTCGGCCGCTGTGTGCCAAGGTCCGCGAAGATCTCGGAGCCTCAGCAGATCCCATCTCGGCCTTCTGCGACGGCGACTACTCCAAGCAGGTAATGGAGGCGCGCCGAGACGGTGCACAGGCGGCCTGGCAATGAGCGAGACCCGGATGGAAAAGCTCGCCGACAATAAGCAGAATCTGTGGGACCAGAGGAAGGCAGAGACGCTTTCGCCGCTCGGCGCGCTGGCCTATCGCTCCAACCTTCTGGGGAGCGATAGAGCGATATCGAACTACGGTGGCGGCAATACATCGGCAAAAGTCACCGACACCGATCACGTTGGCCGTGAGATCGATGTTATGTGGGTCAAGGGATCGGGAAGCGATCTCGCCGACATCACCGAGGAAGGCTTCACAGGTCTCCGGCTGGAGGAGATTCGTCCCCTCATGGAGCGCGACGAGATGAACGACGGGGACATGGTCACGTACTTGAGCCGTTGCCAGCTCTGGCCGTCGATGCCGCGTCCTTCGATCGAGACGCTTCTTCACGCCTTCATCCCCTACAACCATGTCGACCACACTCACTCCGACGCCACCAATATGATTTGCTGCGCCGAGAACGGTGAGCAGCTCGCTAAGGAATGCTGGGGAGACGAAGTAATCTGGATCCCGTACACCAGACCCGGCTTCACCCTGTCGAAGCGGGTCGCCGAGGGCGTGCGGTCCCACCCCGAGGCGACGGTCGTCCTCCTCGCGAAGCACGGCATCGTCACATGGGGGGACACGGGCGAGCAGTCTTATTCGAGGGTCATCGAGGCTATCAACCGGGCCGCCGTTTTCGTGGGGCAAAGGGGAGGTGGAAACGCTGCCTTCGGCGGACAGAAAGTAGCGCCTCTCGCAAAGAGTGTGCGCGCCGACCTGCTCGCCTCGGTGCTGCCTTCTTTTCGCGGCGCGACCTCGCAAGAGGCGCCGAAGATCGTCCGGCCGGACGACTCCGAGGAGATCATGGTTTTCGTGTGCGCCCGGCAGTCCCGAGAGCTATCGCAGGTGGGCGCCGCCTGCCCCGACCACCTCATCCGAACGAAGGTGTATCCACTATGGATCGACTTCGATCCCTCGACCGAGGGTGAGGCGGAGTTGCGAACGAAGCTCCTTGAAGGCATCGATATGTATCGGGAGCAGTACATGGCCTACTTCGAACGGCATAGCTCTGCGGGCGAGGGAATGTTCGACCCCAATCCGCGTGTGGTGTTGATTCCAGGTGTGGGAATGCTCGCCGCAGGTGAGAATCACGATGAAGCAACCTTGGCCCGCGATTTCTACCACCGCGCCGTGGCGGTCATCCGAGGCGCCTCGTGCATAGACAAGTTCGTCTCGCTCACCGAGGCCGAGTCGTTCGCCATCGAGTACTGGCCTCTCGAGCTCTACAAGCTCTCGATGCGCCCGGCCCCCAAAGAGCTGGCCGGGCGCGTTGCGCTCGTCACCGGAGGAGCGGGCGGCATTGGTAGCGCCGCGTGCCGCAAGCTGGCCCAGGCGGGGGCGTGCCTGGTCGTTGCGGACCTCAATCGGGCGGGGGCGGCCGAGGTTGCAGACGATCTCAATGGGCCCGCCGAGGCCGTAGGTATGGACGTGACCAAAGAAGAGGACGTCGCCGCAACTTTTCGGGCGGCGACGGCAGCCTACGGCGGAGTCGACATCGTAGTCTCCAATGCCGGACTCGCCTCGAGTGCTCCCATCGACGAGACGAGCGCTGAGCTGTGGGATCAGAATCACGCGGTCCTGGCGAAAGGCTACTTCCTCGTCGCTCGCGAGGCCTTCCGCTTGCTCAAGCAGCAGGCCAGTGGCGGGAGCATAGTGTTCGTAGCGTCCAAGAACGGGATGGCTCCGGGAAAGAACGCGTCGGCCTACTCATCGGCCAAGGCTGCGGAGCTGCATCTTGCGCGCTGTCTCGCCGAAGAGGGCGGACCTCATCGCATCCGGGTCAACTCGGTGAATCCCGACGCTGTTTTGCAAGGCTCGAGAATTTGGAGCTCGGAGTGGCGCGCCGAGCGCGCCGAAACCTACGGCATAACCGCCGAGGAGCTCGATGAGTACTACCGGCAACGGAACACCCTGAAGGTCAGCATCTATCCCGAGGACATCGCCGAAGCCATCCTGTTCCTTGCATCGCCGCGCCGGTCATCCAAGAGCACCGGCAACGTGATCAATGTCGATGGCGGGGTCGCCGCCTCATATCCGCGCTAATGAGTGAGCTTCTTCTCGGAGTCGATATAGGCACGGGCAGCACCAAGGGGGTTTTGGCGCGTCCCGACGGCGAGGTGATCACATCAGCCGAGCGAGCCCACGAGACCTCCTATCCCCGCCCCGGATGGGTGGAGCACAACGCCGAGGATGTGTGGTGGGCCGATTTCCTGGCCATTTGTAAGGAGCTATTCTCGCACGCCGACGCGAGTGAGGTGGCCGGAGTATGCATCAGTGGTCTGGGGCCTTGCCTTCTGGCCGCCGACGCAGAGGGACGGCCACTCCGTCCGGCGATCCTTTACGGAGTGGACACCCGGGCAACCCAGGAGATCGACGAGCTCACCCGACGCTACGGCGCCGAACAGATCCTGGAGCGTTGCGGTTCTCCACTCACCAGCCAGGCCGTCGGACCCAAGCTCGCGTGGCTGCGCCGGAATGAACCCGAGGTCTGGAGAGCGATGAGACAACTCCTCATGGCAAGCTCCTTTGTGGTGGAACGGCTCACGGGGGAGTATGTGCTCGACCATCACTCCGCCAGCCAATGCGACCCTATTTACGACATGAAGGCGAATCGCTGGGCGGATGGGTGGGCCGAGGATATCGCCGGCGACCTCCCCCTGCCTCGTTTGTTGTGGCCAAGTGACGTGGCGGGAGAAGTGACTGCGCAAGCCGCTGAGATCACGGGTATCCCGGCCAGAACACAGGTCGCTGCGGGCACGATCGACGCGTGGGCGGAATCTGCAAGCGTTGGTGTAAGCGATCCCGGTGACGTGATGCTTATGTACGGGACCACGATGTTCATCATCGAGGTCGTTGGTCAACCTCTGTCGCACCCGAAGCTTTGGGGCACCGTCGGTCTATGGCCCGGCACGCGCAATCTCGCTGCCGGGATGGTTGCGTCCGGCGCGTTGACCGAATGGCTCAGGCGCATAGCCGGAAATAAGCCGTACGAGGAGCTCGTTAAAGAGGCGAGCCAGGTGGGGGCCGGTTCGGATGGACTCGTGGTACTTCCCTACTTCGCAGGGGAACGAACCCCGCTATTCGACACAGAGGCGCGCGGTGTCATCTGCGGTCTGACCTTGAGTCACGGCCGGGGTCACCTGTATCGGGCACTTCTCGAGGCAACCGCATACGGGGTGCGGCATAACTTCGAGGCGATGCGGGAGGCGGGGGGACGCGGGCAAAGGCTGATTGCGGTAGGCGGTGGAACCAAAGGGGGACTGTGGACGCAGATCGTGTCGGACGTCACGGGACAGGTTCAGGAGCTGCCGAAAGAGACGATCGGTGCGAGCTACGGCGACGCCCTTCTTGCGGCGATAGGCAGCGGCCTGATTGAATCCGGAACAACCTGGACCGAAATCGTATCGAAGGTCGAGCCTAAGCCGGGAGCCGACGAAGCGTACGGTCCCTTGTACGAGATATATAGGGATCTCTACAGCGCAACGCTTGATCAAGCTCATTCCCTGGCCCGCTTCCAAACCGCTTGAGTGCCTACCCCAACACAAGATGCAAGGAGCAGGAGTCGCTCGATGGTTGCTCGGTCAAGCGATCCCTCCTTCGGTGGGCTCTCCCATCCGCCCGGCTGAGGTTTGAGCACGTTTCCCGCTCGATCCATGTGACCCACCGGCATCAGGGCATGGAAATGCATTTCAGGGTGAGCGATGCGTCCGTTGGCTTCCGCCACCTGAGCCCATGTGACGTGGCGGTCCTCCGCCCCGATCCGGGCAAGGTGGAATAGCCGCAGGTATGCGCTGAACGTTTCCGCGACGAAGCGCTCGACGGGGAGATCTCTGAGCAGCGAGCGCTCGAGCCCGGCCGCTGCGCCGACCGTCATGGATGCACCCGGCAAGGTCAGGTTGAGATCTCTTATGCAGCACGCCCGCAGGTAGTCGGGCTCGAACGTCAGTCTGACTCGGCTGGCCCCAATGCGTAGGTGATCGCCTGGTCGAACGTCATCTCAGCCCCCTCGCTCCAGTGAAGTCTGAACGCGGTGGCCCCCAGTGCAGCTTGGGCCTGGTCCAGCCACCGTTCCAAGTACTCCCGGTCGAGAGGGCCAAGCGGAATCCCCAGCGAGCGTCGCAGGGAGTCCGCGGCTCCGGCTATGCGTGCTGCCCGGACGGGCTGGCTCTCGGCAGCGTCGACGCACGCGGTGGCTTCCAGACCCTCGGCTACACCGTCAAGGTCGCCGAGCTTGACGAAACTCCGTGTGCCCTCACCAATCCTGCGGCGCGCCGCTACCGCGTCTCCTTGTTGGAGGTTGACAAAGCCCAAGTTGTTAGATGTGCACGCCATGCCCCAGTCGTCGGACTTGGCGCGATCGAGCTTCATGACCTCCTCCAGCATCTGCTCAGCCCGGTCCGGTTCTCCCCTGTCAAGGTAGAGGATGCCCAGGTTGCTCAAGCTCGCCGACAGTGCAGGGTCGCCAATCTCCCGCCGGATTGCCGCGCTTGCCGAGTACAGCTTCTCGGCAGAATCGAAGTCACCTAAGGAACGGGTGACGACCCCAAGGCTGTTGAGGGCGGAAGCCTCCCCCCGGCGGTCGCCGCTCTTTTGAAAATAGCCGAGTGCCTCTCGAAGCACCTCGCCTGCTCGTTCGAGTTCGTTCTGCTGGTCCATCAAAGCGCCGAGGAGCCTCAGGGCATCTGCCCGCAACTTGTCCGGCACATTAGTCGCCTGGGACAGCGCTCGCTCGAGCCAGGCGGCGCCTTCTACGGCACCACTGTGCTTGTACCAGTACTGTCCCAGGGCCGAAGCGAGCCGGAGACCAAGGGTTGAGGAGGCGCCATCCTGGTCCGGCACGTCTTGCAGCCACCACTTAAGTGCGGCGCGCATGTTGTCCTGCTCGGCCTCTACCCCGCGCACCGCGGCCAACCGCTCCTCATCGTCGCCGGCAACAGTTCCCTCGGCGAGGTCAAGGTAATAGGAGGCGTGGCGATCGCGTAACTCCCGTCCCGCCGAATGCGCATTGAGCAGTTCACGGGCGTATTCTCGGATCGTCTCGAGCATGCTGAATCTGACTTCGCCGTCGGCATCCTCACGCTGTCTGATCAAACTGTGATTGACAAGGGAAGCCAAAGTCTCAAGCGCGTCGGATTCACTCATGATGACTCTCTCGATCGCGCCGAGTGTCGCCCCGCCGTTGAATACCGACAGATCGCGGAAGACTGCCCTCTCTTCTTTCGTCAGCAGGTCGTAGCTCCAGTCCACAGTCGTCCGGAGTGCACGATGCCTTACCGGTGAATCCCGATCTCCGCCGGTAAGAAGAGAGAACCGATCGTCTAGTCGTCTGAGAATGGCATCGGGAGACAGCAGCTTGATGCGAGCAGCCGCCAGCTCGATCGCAAGGGGCAGACCGTCCAGCAGTCTGCAGATTTCAGCCACCGCTGTCGCGTTCCTATCAGTCAGCTTGAAGGAGGGGAGCGCCTCGGCCGCGCGCTTGACGAAAAGCTGAGCCGCCTCCGAGCGCTCCACTGCATGCCGTGAGGCCATCTCGGGCAGCCCAAGCGGCGGGAGCTGGTACTCCTGCTCTCCTCGGAGTGACAGGCACACCCTGCTTGTCACGAGGATGGTTAGCCCAGGGCATGCACGGAGAAGGTCTGCCACGACCGTAGCCCCCTCCAGCACCTGCTCGAAGTTGTCCAGCAGCAACAGCATGTTCATGCTGCCGAAGTGAGCTGCCAGGCCCTCTGTTGCCGGACGATCGCTCTCGAGTGGGATCTGCAGCGCGCGCGCGATCTCGGGGGCCACCAGATCGGCGCTTTGGACGGAGGACAGATCGACAAAGAAGACGCCGTCGTCGAACCTATCCAGGAGGTCGACTGCCACAGTCGCCGTCAAGCGCGTCTTACCGGTGCCTC
>JACDCD010000113.1 GCA_013694625.1 Actinomycetota bacterium
AGCGCCCGACAGGCAGCCCGGACGCTTCCCATCTCCTCGGCGAGGGCAAAGACTCGCACTCGGTAGCGATACAGGGCATCATCAGGAGACAAGGCGGTGCTCCTTTCTGCTCGACTTGCAGGTCAAAACAGAAGGATGCGCCGCCTTGCTTTATTGGAGTGGGATTTCCCCAGGTGTCGCTACGACTCGGGGATAGAACAGTCTAGACGCCTGCCCGCAAGCCCATGCACCTTGGCGGAGAGCTGCTCGTCGGACATCGGTCGCTGCGGCGAGCCGAGGGCCACCGGAACCGTCGCGCGGAACCCATCCTTGGTTGTGATCACGGCCTCGGACTCGAGCAGATCGGGATCGGTTGCGACGGTGATGGTGTGCGCCAACGACTTCGACTCGGGGTCAAGCGAGTCGAAGTCGGAAACCGCGGGAGGTCCGTTCAGCCACGTGAACGCGACCAGATACGGGATGGAGAACTTCGCCTGCAATCCCGTATCAACGCAGTCGTAGGGGGCAGCGCGGCGCGACACGGGTGCACCGTGACGGTCGCCGACTGCAGCAACGACCCCTCGCGCCAGCGCGATCGGTCGCCTCGATGGACGAGGGCGCCTTGAGGCAGCAGGGGTACGCCTTGATCCAGTTCTCGGCGACCTCTGGACGGGAGGCGTCGGGCACCGCCCACTTCCCTCCGTAGACCTCCTCGAAGCCTGCCGGCGCGTGCACGTGCTCCGGGGGAACGGACGAACCGGTCGCCGCGAGGCGCGCCGCCGTGACTCCGGTGGCAGCGGCCATGCCGACCTGCAGTGATTTACCGTCGGAGCCGAAGGCTGCGCGCAGACCTCCGGCGCGCAGCAATGCGATACGGACCGCAGCCGCAACCCGCCCCTCGGAAAGATCGAGGAGACGAGAGGCTGCGGTCGCGGAACCCAATACGCCGCACACGGCGGTCGGATGCCACCCGCGCTCGTACAACGCGGGATGTGAAGCGCGCGCAACAGCGGCCATGGACTCAAATCCCGCGTTGTAGGGGCCCCCAGCACATCACCGATCGACGCGTCCACGCCCGCGCTCAGTACCAGGGCGGCCGGGGCGACTGGAGGCGCTTAGATGGCTCAAGCCGGGCAGGTAAGTGCCGTCGAAGTCCAACACGTGGCCCGCGGTGCCCGCGCTCACGAGCCGGTCCTGCAACTCGGATCCCGCGTCACGAGCGCTGCGGGCGGCTGGCTCATCTCGCCCCGCGTAGGCACAGGCGAGCCAGTCTGTAAACGCCGCCGCGTATCGCTCGAGCTCGTGGTCACGCGACGCCCAGGTACGCCTCGCGCACCCTCTTGTCGAACAGCAGCTCATCGCCAGAACCCTCGAGGGCGATCTGTCCGGTCTCCAACACGTAGGCACGCTCCGCCAGCGTCAGAGCCGCGTCGACGTCTTGTTCGACCAGCAGCACGGACATGCCCTCGGAGCGGATGGTCTCGAGTCGCTCGAGTAGCTGATCCACGAGGTTCGGCGCGAGCCCGAGCGAAAGCTCGTCGATCATGATCAGCTTCGGCCTGCTCATGAGGCCGCGCCCGATGGCGCACATCTGCTGCTCACCACCCGACAAGCTGCCGGCAATCTGATCGAGGCGTTCCCCGAGGCGTGGGAAAAGCTCGACCACCCGATCGAAGTCGGCGCTCGCGGAATCCTTCAGGTGAAACGCTCCGAGCTTCAGGTTCTCTCTTACGGTCAGACCGGCGAACAACCTGCGTCCTTCGGGAACGTGGGCGATGCCGCGTCGCACGACCTGCTCGGGTACGAGTCCTGAGAGATCGCGGCCCTCGAAAACGATGGAGCCTTTGGTGGGCGCTATGACTCCGGAGACCGCCCTGAGCAACGTCGTCTTGCCCGCACCGTTGGATCCAACGAGCGCGACGATCTCCTGCTCGCCTACCGTGAGGTCGATATCCCACAGCACGCCGATTCGTCCGTAGCCCGCTTCCAACGACTTGATCTCAAGCATCGCCGCCCTCCTTGACCCGTTTGGCGTAGCGCTCGCCGAGGTAGGCCTCGATGACTCGATCGTCGGACGCGATCTCCTTGGGCGGCCCCTCCGCCAGCCGCTTGCCCTCGTGAAGCACGATCACTTTGTCGGACACCGCGAGGATCGCCTTCATGACGTGCTCGATCACTACGATCGTCAACCCATCCTTTTGCAGCGACCGAATAAGGTCGATCGAGTTGTCGATCTCCGCCGGGCGCAGACCGGCCATGACCTCGTCGAGCAGCAGAAGGCGAGGCTTCATCGCCAGCGCCTTGGCCAGCTCGAGCCGCTTGGTGTCCGCAATGGGCAGCTCCCCGGGTCGGGCCTCGGCTCGTTCGCTGAGTCCGACACGTTCGAGCACCTCGTCGGCGTCGGTCAGGCTCGCAGCCACGGACCTCGAATTGCCCGGCCCGAACATCGACCCAAGCGCGACGTTCTCGCGCACGGTCAGGTCTCGAAATGGCTTGGCGATTTGAAACGTGCGGGATACTCCCGCGCGCGCTACGTCCCATGGACGATTCCCCGTGACGTCGTTGCCGTCAAAGACAACGCGCCCCGCAGACGGCTTCAGAAACCCAGTGACGACGTTGATGAACGTGGTCTTGCCCGCTCCGTTGGGCCCGATGAAACCCACCACCGAGTTCTGCTCCACGGTCACGCTAACGTCCGAAACCGCATCGAGACCTCCGAAGCGACGTGTGAGCCCATCGGTTTCGAGCAGCGTCGTCATAGCCGGTTTGCTTTGACGTTGTCGAGGAAGCGGATGCGCTTGGTGCTCCGTAGCTCGCGGGCCGATTCCACGATGCCGTTAGGCAAGAAGATGACCGCTAGAATGATGATGGCCCCGAACAGGACCGTGTGGAGTTCGAGATAGTTCTGACGTAGGTACTCGCTGAGAAACTGCAACCCGACCGCTCCGACCACGGGCCCGAAAATGGTTCCGGTGCCACCTATCACCGCCATGACGACCATGAGCACGGTGAACTCGATGGAAAAGAGGCGGTTTGGATAGATGGTTACCTGCTGGAACGCGTAGATCGCTCCGGTCAGGGCAGTCAGCAATCCCGACAGGGCGAAAGCGGCGACCTTGGCTCTCGTCGTGTTGATCCCGAGCGCGGCTGCAGAATCCTCGTCTTGATGAATGGCGCGCAGCGAGTAACCGAAGCGGCTCCGGGACACGCGCCACGTCACCGCCAGCGCGACCAGCAACAGGATGAGAAAGAAGTAATAGAAACCCGTATTGCCGGGGTACGATGTCGTCGCCTCGAGTCCCACGGCAGGGATTGTGATCCCGGCACCTCCGCCAGTGAGGGACGGCATGTTGACAACTATCTCGCGCATGCCCTCGGCGACGCTGAGCGTGGCGATCGCGAAGTAGTGGCCGCGCAGGCGCAGGATCGGCAGCCCCATCAGCACCGCGAACAGCACCCCCACGGCCCCGGCCACGACCAGCGCCGGCCAGAAGGTCCAGCCGGCCTTGGCCATGAGGGTTGCGACGGTGTAGCCACCGAGGCCGAAGAACACGACGTTACCGAAGCTTGCGTATCCGGCGAATCCGCCGATGATGTTCCAGGCGAGAGCGAGTGTCGCAAACATGAAGACCCCGCCGAGCGTGCGCAGAAAGCTCTCGAGCAGCAGCACGGGCGCGTAGAGCAGATAGGCGAAGCCGGCCGCCCCAAGCCCGACGAGGATCCACCCGGCAGGGCTCGAAGGCTGAGGGATGCGCGTGGAACGCGCCGCGCTCTCGGCCATCAGGTTTCGGCCCGAGCCTCAGAGTAGGGACGACCAAGCAGTCCAGTCGGCCGCACGATCAGCACCAGGATCAAGACTCCGAAACCGATCGCGTGGATGAGTGTGCCGCTCAGGTACTGACCGCTCCACGCCTCGACGAGCCCCAGGACGATTCCTCCCGCAAGCGCCCCCCACATGTTGCCGAGACCGCCGAGCACGGCGATCACAAAACTTCGAAGCGTGAAAACTCCGGCGTCGACGGGATTGAAGGTGCCCACGATGCCGACCATCGTGCCGGCCGCCCCGGCCAGAGCAGCGGAGATGGCGAAGGTCAACGCGTAAATGTGACGCGCGTTGATCCCCATGAGCCGAGCGGTCACGCGGTCCATCCCCGTCGCGTTGATTGCCTGTCCGGTCTTCGAACGGGACATGAACATCGCCAGCAGCCCGGTAAGGAGGACCGCGAGTCCGAACGCGAGCAACCTTCCGTAAGGGATGCGCACGTCGCCGAAGGACAGTCCACCCGATGCGTAGGAGGTGGCGATCGAGCGGTAGTCGCCCGTAAAGATCAAAATGAGCCCGTTCACCAACAACAACTCGAGACCGAATGTCAACAACAGCGTCATCCAGATGGGTGCGTTGATGACGAGATTGATCACGCCCCGCTGCACCGCATACCCGATAACGAACAACAAGACGGCTGCAACCACAAGGCCGAGGAGCGGGTCGATGCCGAACGCACCGTCGAGCTTCCATGCCACGTACGCCCCGAGGATCACGAATGCCCCATGGGCGATGTTGACGACGTGGATGACGCCCCACACCAGCGAGAAACCGACGCCTACGAGTGCGTAAAGCCCTCCCTGCAGAAGGCCGTTGATTGTGGCCTGGAGAAACTGCTCCACGCAGCCGTGACTAGCGCTCGTCGAAGGGCGGGGCGGGCCATTTGAGCTCGCCCTCTGCACTCGGCCATACGGTAACGGGCTTCCCGTCCTGAATTTGGATCACTTGCATCGGTTTGTAGATGTTCTTACCGTTCTCGTCAAACTTGATCGGCCCGAAGAAGGACTCGGTGTCCAGGTTCGCGAGCGACTCGCGCACGGCCTCGGGTTCGAGCGACCCCGCGTCCTCGATGGCGAGAATCATCGCGAGACAGGCCGCCGTCGCTTCGGCGTTGTGGTACTCGGGCGTGTCACCAAACGCGGCCTCGAATCCTTCGGCGTAGTCCTCGGCGGTTCCGAACAACTCGTCCTCTCCCTCCGTCTCTGGAGTCCACTGCGACGAGCCCAGCGTGTACTCGGCGGCCGGTCCGAGCGTCTCGATGAAGTCGGGTGTCGGAGGTGCAACGGTCTCGCCGAAACCACCCGCCGGATTGATACCGAGCTCCTCAGACTGCTTGATGATCGCGACGCCTTCCTCAAGGTGTACGGAACCCAAGATGAGGTCGGGATTGAGAGGCTTGACCTTAGTGAGCTGGGCGGAGACGTCCGTCGAGCCTTCGGCGAAGAACTCGGTGGCAACTACTTCCATGCCCTCTTCCTCGGCTTGGGCAGCGCCGCCCTCGGCCGCCGTCTTGGAGAACCCGTCGTCGGCCGACAAAATCGCGACCGTCTTGGGCTTCGGTTGTGCGATGTCGGAGACGGCCTTGACGATCGTGGCGAGGTATTCACTCGCGGGTGACAGCACGCCGAAGGTGTTCTGGTAGCCCTTCTCGTAGATCGTGTCGTCGGCCCCGGCGGAGCTGATCATCAATTGTCCGTTGCGCTCGACCACGGCAGATGCCGCCTCTGTCGAAGACGAGCCGTAGGGACCCAAAATGAACTTGACGTTGTCGTCGTTCATCTGGTCGACGAGCTGAGCCGCCACGTCGGGGGTCGACTTGTCGTCCTGGTAGGTGATATCGAGGTCGTAAGTCTTGTCACCGACCTCGACGCCACCCTCCTCGTTGACAACCTGTTTGCAATACTCGTAGCCGTCTTTGGTGAGTATGCCCTCGCGTGAAAGCTGTCCCGTGAGCGACAGCGCCGCTCCGAACTGAAGCGTGCTGCCTTGGGCTCCGGCTTCCTCGCCTTCACTGCCCTTGCATGCGCCGGCCAAGAGCAGTGCACAACAAACGAGAATCACGAACCTGCGAGTCATCGACAACGCCCCCTGGATCGACCTCGGCTTGCCCTCCCTAGGTGACTGAGCAGAAAGTCGAATTGGGATGAACTTCCACTGCAAAGCTCCTGGTCAGGCGCTTGACCGATGAGTCAATTTGAGCGCGGACCCTACTTTCCAGTCACTCACCTAGATTACCCTAACGTATCAAATCCAAGAGCGAAACGCAGGCAAGTGGACGTCGGTGGGTGATTCTTGCGGCCGCGACCGTTACCCAGGCGGGCAGCGGCTTCGTAATGATTGGGATCGCCTCGCTCAACGGCTACTTTCGCGCAGCATTCCAACTCAACGCCACGCTGACTGGCTTGATAGTCACATCCGTCGGGCTGGTGCCGCTGTTCACCCTTCTAGTGGCAGGGCGGACGCTCGACACATACGGCGAAAGGCGCGTCGTCACCGGTGGCGCGCTCTGGTTGGCCGCCGGAACGGGTCTCGCTGCACTCGCCCCCTCCTACGGCTTCCTGCTCGCCGCGTTCCTCGTCGGAGGGGCCGGCTACGCGACTTCGCAGCCGGGAGGCAGCAAAGCCGTTGCGCGGTGGTTCGAGCCCGAGCGCCGCGGACTCGCAATGGGCATCAGGCAAACGGGCCTTCCCCTAGGAGGTGCCCTGGCGGCTGCCTCGTTGCCCCAGATTGCCGAGAGGACGAGCTTTCGCGTCGCGCTCGCGACCGCGGCCGCAGTCGCACTGGGGGCGGGCTTGCTCTTCGGGGCCGTCTACCGCGAGCCGCGGGGCCGCGCTCAAAGCGGCGGCTACGGACTGCGCAGAGAGCTCAAGCGTCTCCTCGGCAAACGCAATATTCGTCCCGCTCTTTGGTCCGGCCTGGCGCTGGTGACGGTTCAGTTCTGTTTGGTCTCTTACCTCATGTTGTGGCTGCGCGATGTCCACGACATCGCCCTGACCAGCGGTGGCTGGCTGCTTTTCGCAGCACAGGCGAGCGGCATGGCCGGCCGCGTAGCCCTAGCCACATGGAGCGACCGCTCCAAACGGCGAATGCAGCCCGTGCGCCTCAGTCTCGTGGCGACCGCGGCGTTGTTGATCGTGATGGTGCTCGTGCCGCGCGGTGCACCCACGGTGGTCCTTCTCATCGTGGCGACTCTTCTCGGCTTCTTTGCCTATGGCTGGTACGGCCCCTGGGTCGTACACGTCTCCGAGCTCGCTGCGGGAAAAGCCGTAGGGCTGACGCTGGCGTTCGCCATGACGGCGAACCAGCTGGGCATCGTCGCCGGCCCTCCGGTCTTCGGGCTCGTGCTGGACGTCACCGGCAGCTACTCGGTGGCATGGCTCTTGCTTGTCGCATGTCTCTTGCTGGCGATGGGGATGGTCACGAAGGACCTGGCTGCGAGCAACCCCTTAGATACCGGCCGGTTCTTCCCTCGTAGAGCCGAGGATCACGCCCGCCCACGACGTCACACTGTCGTGGGAGACGTTTGGTAACAGCCACGGTGTGTCGTGCTCATTAATGTGGTCTCACCGACGCAAACCCGGTGCCCGAATATAGTGCCAGGTCGATCATTCTGAGGGCGCACAGGGGCTGTGGTGAAGCCTAACGGGCTCTACTCGCCAGCTGACTGTTCAGTAGGACCGGGGGGCCTCGGGATCGCCAGCCGAAAACCCCCTCACAAGCTCCTGTAATCAGCCCCGCTCGAGTAACAAACAAACTCCCATTTACCAGACAAGGAGCCCCACCGTGCCAACCACCACGCTCAACAGCACTGCCGCTCAGGAGAATCAGGCCTATGTCATGGGTGCCGAACTCCAGCGCTTGCCCGTGAACGAGGCTGACGCAGCCTTCGCCAAGCTCCAAGCCGGCAAGCCAAGGCTCGTCGTCACTGGGGATGTTGTGTGCATCCTGTTTGCTGACGGCACACCGTTCTGTACGTGTTCGGTGCACGAGCTGATGGCGACTCCACCCACCGTCCGCTACCACGACGACGAGGTGACGCTCGGATGAGCGACTTCTGGCAGGACTTCGAGTCCATCTCCGCCGCGGTCGATAGAGTGCGGGATGCTGGCGCCCGTGCCGTTCAGGCTGATCTGGATGGGGCAGTAGCAGACCTATCCGCAGCCTGCAGTGACTTCATCGGTGCCAGTGTTCGCATCCGGTGGCATCAGGAGGAGAAGCCACCCGTGAGCGGGGCTGGTGCTCGCAAGATCAAAGAGGTCGTGCGAAAGCTCGTGGCAACATCATGCATACCGTCTCCTACTGGCAGGCTGAGGTTGTTCCTGGTGGCGTGGTCAGCATCGGATAGGGGGGCGGGGTCGAAACTTCAAAGCCACGCGCCGCCTGGCGACCCTCGCAGCCACCTTTTCTCCTGTACGAGATGGAGACTTTTTTTGGTCGGACAAATCTTTTGACGGAGAATAGGACCGAGATGAGTAACAGCTCGGCACAAAGAGCCAGAAACTGCCCCATATTTGGTATCCGCCTGCCACCGTATTCCGGAGGCAGACCACGCACCTATTGCAGCATTCCCTGCCGGCGCATGGCCGAGAGACAGGTTCTGCGGAATCGGGGGAGTGCCGAAGTCGCCCGACTCAACGAACTCTTGCAGGCCGACGACGATGGATGACCTGTGGGAGTCCCTGCTACCGACACGGGCAACAACGGCCACATCCGGTGTGGACCCCCACGGGCTGCGACGCTCTGTCAGGTGTGCGGTGAAGTCGTGATGATGGCGCGTGCAGGTTGTTGGACGACAGAGAGCGCGAGG
>JACDCD010000118.1 GCA_013694625.1 Actinomycetota bacterium
CGGCAGTAGCTTTCCTCGTCGGTCGTCTCGGCCAGGTGGGTGTGGAGCCGGACGCCCCTGCGGCGCCCGGCGGCGGCATCGGCGCCAGCCCCGCGCGCCCCGACGGTGTCCCGAAGGTCAAGGGCGAATTCGCGTACTCCTCGGACATGTGGGACGAGGACATGCTCTGGGGCGCCACCGTCCGCAGCCCCCATCCCCGCGCCCACATCCGTTCGATCGACATCTCGGGCGCGCTCGAGCTCCCCGGGATATCTGCGGTGCTCATCCATTCGGACGTTCCCGGTCGGAAGACCTACGGGCTCGAACGGCCCGACCAACCCGTGCTCGCCTGGGGCGCGGTGCGCTACGAGGGCGAACCGGTGGCGCTCGTAGCGGCCGATCACCCCGAGACGGCCCGGCGCGCCGCCGAACGCGTGCGGGTCGGCTACGAGGTGCTGACACCGTTGACCGATCCCGAAGAGGCGCTTGCGCCCTCCGCCGAGTCGCTCCATCCCTCGGGCAACATCGTCCGCTATATCCCGGTTCGGCACGGCAGTCCGGATGCGCGCGCCGAGGTCGTGGTCGAAGGCGACTACGCCATCGGGATGCAGGACCAGGCGTTCCTCGGCCCCGAGTCGGGACTGGCGGTGCCCGAGGACGGCGGCGGAGTGCACCTGTACGTGTCCACCCAGTGGCTCCATGTCGATCGCGACCAGCTCGCGGCCAGCCTCGGCCTCCCTCCGGACAAGGTCCGCATCACTCTGGCCGGGGTCGGCGGCGCGTTCGGGGCGCGTGAAGACCTGTCGATCCAGATCCACTGCTGCTTGCTGGCCCTTTACACGGGAAAGCCCGTGAAGATGATGTACTCACGCGAAGAATCCTTCTACGGACACGTCCATCGCCATCCGGCGCGCCTCCACTACGAGCACGGAGCCGATCGCGACGGTCGACTGGTGTATGTGAACGCCCGCATCGTGCTCGACGGGGGCGCCTACGCATCGAGCTCGACGGCGGTATGTGCCAATGCCGTGAGCGTGGCCTGTGGCCCTTATGAGGTGCCGAACGCAAAGCTGGACTGTTACGCGGTCTACACCAACAATCCACCTTGCGGCGCCATGCGCGGCTTCGGCGCGGTTCAAGCCTGCTTCGCCTACGAAGCGCAGATGGACAAGCTCGCCCATGAGCTCCGCATTGATCCCGTCGAGCTGAGGATCCGAAACGCAATGGTCACCGGTTCGATCCTGCCAACCGGGCAGCGCGTCGAGGGACCTGCACCCGTCGCGGACATGCTGCACCGGCTCCGGGCGATGTCGATTCCACCCGAACAAGTTGAGGGTTCGCCCGACATCCGGACGCTTCCTGGAGGCGTGTCGAACGCCACCCACGGGGAAGGCGTCCGGCGCGGCGCCGGTGTGGCCGTCGGCTTCAAGAACATCTGCTTCTCCGAGGGCTTCGACGACTACTCGACCGCGCGGGTCCGCCTGTCGGCCCCCGGGGGTGAGCCACTCGTGGAGGTCCAAAGCGCCGCCGCCGAGGTGGGACAGGGTGTTGCAACGATTCAACTTCAGATCGCACGCACAGAGCTGGGGATAGAACAGGCGGTGCTCATGCCGGCAGACACAAGGATTGGGTCCGCCGGTTCGACCTCTGCATCGCGCCAGACATGGATGACGGGAGGGGCGGTCAAGGCCGCCTGCGAGGCCGTCAGGGAGCGCGTCTTCGAGGTCGCCGATGGTGGGCGCGGCGACCTCTGGCTCGCAGACGGCCACGTCATCTCGGAGTCGCGCGGCGTCATAGCCTCACTCGCCGAGCTGCTGGGGGACGGCTTCTTCGAGGAGACTCGTGAATACCGTCATGCTCCAACGGTGCCTCTCGACCCAGAGACCGGGCAGGGAAACTCACATGTCTCGTTCGCTTTTGCCGCGCACCGGGCTGTAGCCGATGTCGACACCGAGCTCGGACTGGTACGCGTTGTCGAGATCGCCACCGTCCAGGACGTTGGCCGCGCGCTCAACCCCCAGGCGGTCGAAGGTCAGATCGAGGGAGGAATTGCACAGGGTTTGGGACTGGCGCTCATGGAGGAGGTCAAGGTCAAAGACGGCGTGGTGCTCAATCCGTCCTTCACCGACTACCTGATCCCCACCACCCTCGACATGCCACCGGTCCGCTCAGACGTGCTCGAGCTCGGCGACCCGGCGTCACCTTACGGCGTGAAGGGGGTTGGCGAGCCGCCGACCATCTCCTCGACTCCGGCGGTTGTCGCCGCCGTGCGCGCCGCCACGGGTCAACCCCTTGTTCGTGTGCCCCTCACTCCCGACGATATCGCAGGGCTCACTTGAACGACCGCGCCGGGCTCATCGCCGTAGCGCGCGGCGACGCCTCTCCCGACCTCGTGGTCGAGGGTGCTCAGGTCTTCTGCGCGTTCACCAAGGACTGGCTCGACACCGATGTGGCCGTCGCCGGCGGGCGTGTGGCGGGGCTCGGCCGGTTCGAGGGAGGCGAACGAATCGACGGCGCCGGACGCTACCTTGTGCCGGGCTTCATCGACGCCCACGTTCATATCGAATCGTCAAAGCTCATGATGGACGAGTTTGCGCGGGCGGTGCTGCCCCATGGGACGACTGCGGTGGTGTGCGACCCCCACGAGATAGCGAACGTTCTCGGACGAGACGGCATCCACTGGATGCTCGATGTGTGCAGCAAGCTTCCCCTCGAGGTTTTCGTCATGACGCCGTCGTGCGTGCCGGCGTCCGCGTTCGAGTCCCCCTCGGCGACCTTGGGCCCGGACGACATGGAATCGGTCCTGAGGAGAAGTCATGCGATCGGCATCGCCGAGATGATGGACTTTCCCGGAGTAATTGCGGGCGCTCAAAGCGCGCTGGCAAAGCTGGAGTTGAGCGGTGGAACCCACGTCGACGGGCATGCCCCGGGGGTCCGGGGGCGCGCACTAGACGCCTACATTGCCGCCGGTATCCGCTCCGACCATGAAGCGACGACGTACGACGAAGCGCTCGAGAAGAGACGCAAGGGCATGTGGATACTCATCCGGGAGGCATCTAATGCCCACAACCTGGTCGAGCTCCTACCGTTGGTGAAGGACTTCGGCCCCGACTACTGCGCCTTCTGCACCGATGACCGCGAACCGACCGACCTCGTGCGGCTGGGTCACCTCGACCAGATGTGCCGCGTCGCGGTTGCCCACGGCGTGAGCCCCGAAGACGCGTTGCTGCTTGCGTCTCTCCATCCGGCCCGTTGTCACGGTTTGCGCAACATGGGCGCCATAGCACCCGGGTACAAGGCGGACCTCCTGCTGCTGTCCGATGTAACCAACTTCGGCGTGGACAAGGTCTTCAAGAATGGCCGGCTGGTTGCATCAAACGGAGTTGCCGTGGCCTTTCGGCGCGCCGAGGTGCCCCCTGAGGTGCGCAACACAGTGCGGCCCGCCCCCGTGGCCGAGGCGGACTTCGCCATCGCTTCGAGCGGCGCCGACGTGCGCGTGATCGAGATCATTCCAGAGCAACTTCTCACGCGCGTACGCATCGAGACTCCCTTGAAAGAGCGTGGGATGGCGATCGCCGATCCCTCCAGGGATCTCGCCAAGATAGCGGTCGTCGAACGTCACAAAGCAACGGGACGCGTCGGAATGGGCTTCGTTACCGGTTTCGGACTGAGGCGAGGGGCATTTGCATCGACGGTCGCGCACGACGCTCACAACATGGTGATCGTGGGAGTGAACGATTCGGACATGGCAATCTGCGCGCGCCGCTTGATCGCCATCGAAGGCGGTCTGGTGGCGGCTGAAGGTGGAACCGCCTCGGCGGAGCTTCCGCTCCCGATTGCGGGGTTGTTGTCCGACCAACCCCTCGAGTCCGTTGTGCACGACCTCGAGCGGCTCGAGGCGTGTTTGGCAGATCTGGGTGTCGTTGTAGCCTCTCCCTTCATGACGCTCAGTTTTTTGGCGCTGTCGGTCATACCCACCCTCAAGATCACCGACCGCGGCCTGATCGATATAGACACCTTCGAGCTCGTGCCGTTGGAGGTCGAACGCTAGTGCCCGTTGCTCCGGCTGAAGTGACCGCAACCTTCACTGTCTCGCCTCCAATCGACGATCACCAGCCTCGTCACGTCAAGGCGGCGGTCGACGAGGCGCACGCCTCTGGTCTTGCCATGGAAGCCGGACCCGACTCCACCACGCTCGCAGGGGGCCGGGCCGAGGTGATTGCCACCCTCTCCAAGGTCATCGACATCGCCATCAGGGCCGGCGCAACGACGATCGAAGTGAACATTGAGGTAGCGACCGAGTCAACCTAGAACGCCCAAAGCGCAGTCCCAGGTCGAAAAGCGCGACTGTGTGTACATTCTCGACCAGGGTTCACCGGGGCGCGTTCCCAGGTCGAAAAGCGCGCCTGTGTGTACATTCTCGACCAGGGTTTGCGGCTACAGGTGGAGGATCAGACCCTCGCCCGGACTCAGCGGTACGGCTCGCAGGTCGACCTCGTGGGGCCGGCTCTCGGGATCGGTCGCCAGCGCAACGCGAGCAGTTCCCTGCAAGCCTGCGAGCGCGCCCTCGAAGCACACTTCGGCGTCACTGAAGTTGATCACCACCAGCATTCGGTGCTCGGCCTCTCCGCGCACATACGCCAGACCTTCCTTGGGTGACGATAGCAACTCGAAGGATCCCGACTGTAAGCAAACTGTCTGCCGGCGAAGCCGGATGAGACGCCGGTAGAACGACAGCGTCGAGCCCGGGTCCTCCGATTGCGTCGCCGCATTCAACCGTTCGGCTTCCGGGGTGATTGGTAGCCACGGCGCGCCGGAGGAGAACCCGGCGCCGGGACCATTGGACGAAGGCGCTTCCCACGGGATCGGGGCTCGCTCGGGATCGCGCCCGTCGACATCAACCTCCTGGTCCGGGCTCACGGGAGCGTCGGGCAGGCCGAGCTCTTCGCCCTGAAAGAGAAAGGGTGTGCCCCTGAGGGTCAGGACGAGCAATGCCGCAGCTCGCACGGCATGGGGGCCGTAGCGTGTGGCGACCCTCGAGTGGTCGTGATTGTTCAAGAACCATGCCGCCCATGCCTCCGGGCTGGTCAATTCCTCCATCCCTTCGAGGAGCTTGCGGAACGCGTCCGCGTCCCATGGCTGGTGAAGGAAAACGAAGTTGTGCGACAGGTGGAGCTCGTCGGACGCATTTACGTAGTCCATCAAGCGCTCGAGGTCGAGGATGTAGACCTCCCCCACGATCATGCGGCCCGGATAATCGTCCACAACCCGGCGGATGGCCGCAAGTCGCTCGTGGGCGCTTGGCCAGTCCTGGTCGTGCCGGCGCATCGGGTCGAGCGCGGTGAACTCTTCGACATCGGCCGGATTGTCTGTGAGTCCCGGGTCCTTTCCGATCTTGTGGGCGACGTCGATGCGAAAGCCGTCCACTCCTTTGTCCAACCAGAAGCGCAGGGTGTCGTGCATCGCCGCCTCGACCTCTGGATTGTCCCAGTTGAGATCCGGCTGCTCGGCCAGGAAAGAGTGCAGATACCACTGACCGGTGGATTCGTCGAAGGTCCAGGCGCGCCCGGCGCGCCGAAAGGCCGCCATCCAGTTGTTTGGAGGTCCTCCATCCGGCGCGCCGTCGCGCCACACGTACCAGTCTCGCTTGTCGTTGATCCGGCTGGAGCGCGACTCGGCGAACCACGGGTGTTGGTCGGAGGTGTGGTTCGGCACCCAGTCGATGATCAGCTTGAGGTTGCGACTGTGAGCCTCGGCCAGCAGCTCATCGAAGTCGGTCATGGTACCGAACAGGTCGTGGACGCCGGTGTAATTGCTCACGTCGTATCCGAAATCGGCCATGGGTGACGGGTAGAACGGCGACAGCCAGATGGCATCGACCCCGAGAGCACTAATGTAGTCGAGCTTTGATGTTATTCCTGCGAGATCGCCGACGCCATCACCGCTCGCATCCATAAAGCTACGGGGGTAGATCTGATAAATAACCCCATGCTTCCACCAGACCGGCCGACTGGGTGAGGGATGTACATTATCCAAACTCAGCACCCACTCAGCGACAGGGACCGGAGGATGTCGGCTGCGCTGCCCTTCGAATGATCGTTGCTCTTCGCCTGAGCCAGCGACGACACCAATAAATCCCCCGGCATCGGGCGATCGAGCTCCTCGAGAAGCTCGAGCGTGCGAGCCGCATAACGGAGGTTCTGGACCGTCTCGGTTCCCCCTACATCGGAGAAGAACCATGCGCAGCTGGTGAACATCGACATGGCGTTTCTCTGTAGCTCGAGCAGGGAGGTGGCGCGGTCGAGGCCGGTTTTGTCCAATGAACCCGTCGTCTCACGCGCCAGCCAGTCCTCGAGGTCGGCGGCGCCCATCATCACCTCTATATACCGGTCACGGGCGCGCCAGGGGTGGTGCAGCAGGTCTCGCCCAAGCTGGGCAAAGGATTCGTCGGCATGACTCTTGATGAGCCGGAATGCCGCCCTCAACGGTTCCCTCCACGTCTGCGACCAGCCCTCTCCACCACCGGTCGAGCAACCGCAGTTTCGGCTCCAGCGGCCCACTCCGTGGGCACAGGACCACGAAGTTCCCTCCCCCGCCCATACCCGGACCTCGTGCTCGGCCGGATGCGTCTCGAGATAGGCCGCGTAGTTGGTCACCTCGAGCCCTCGTTTGGCCGCTTCGACAAACAGTCCGAGGGCAAGACCGATCTCGCCGCCCCGATGATGGTGCCCGAACGTCTCCCCATCGGTCGCTGCGTGCACCAGGTGACCGTCGCCCGCCCGAGCCCCGAAAGCATTCAACAATGCCTCGGCCGAGGCAGCAAGGTTGCCGAAGGCAATCGATTGGGCCACCTCTCCGTCGTAGAAGAACAAGGTGATGTAACGCCCGGTGCCGTCAGGGTGGCAGTAACGGTAGGGCCGCCGCACGTCGATGGCTTCGTGGTGGACGTCCACCCACTCACCCCCGGTGGGCCGCCAGCGCGCCGCCTGATAGGGCGACAACACGGTGAAAGCTATGTCTTCTTCGATGAGGACCCGCAAGGTCTCGTCACTCGTAGCCGTCTCTGGCAGCCACATACCTTCGGCGCGCCGCCCAAACCGGTGCTCGAAGTCCCCCATCCCCCACTTCACCTGGGTGCGCATGTCCCATACCGAATCCAACGGCAGGATCGTATGGTGATAAGCCTGAGCGATGGCGTTCCCGTGCCCCAGCCGCACCCTGCTCGTCCTGTCCGCGTCGAGGATACGAGAGTAGACTTCGGGGTCCGCCTTCTGCATCCACGACAACAGCGTCGGCCCTATGTTGAACGAGAGGCGGTCGAAGTTGTTCACCACCCGCTCGCCGCCCTCGGCCGAGATCGTGGCGCAGGCATTTGGTCTGTAGCACTCGGCGTGGACGCGCTCGTTCCAGTCGTGGAACGGAGCGGCGCTCGGCTGTGCGTCGACTTTCCCCGTCCACGGGCTCTCCCTCGGCGGTTGGTAGAAATGGCCGTGAAGGACTATCCGAGCAGCCACAGCACTCCAAGGGGCGGAAGCGTGACGACCGCCGAGTAGTCGTAACCGTGCCACGGAAAAGCCTCGGCCTCCACCCTTCCCGGGTTGCCGACGCCGGAACCACCGTACGCCTCGGCGTCGCTGTTGAGGAGCTCCCGCCATGTCCCCTTCGTCGGAAGACCGATCCGATACCCCGATCGAACCATCGGGGTCAAGTTGCAGATGCAAGCCAGCTGCTGCACGTCATCGTCAGATCGCCGCAAGAACGACAGCACGCTGTTCTCGGCATCATTTGCATCGATCCAACTGAACCCATCGGGCGAGAAGTCCCGCTGCCACAACGCCGGCACCTCGAGGTAAATCTTGTTCAGGTCGGCGACCAATCGCTGGACGCCTGCGTGCCCTGCATCGGCCAGCAGGTGCCAGTCGATACTTTGTTCGTGATTCCATTCAGCCTCTTGGGCGATCTCTCCCCCCATGAACAACAGTTGCTTTCCGGGATGGGCCCACATGTAGCCGAAGAGGGAGCGGAGGTTCGCCAGCCGCTGCCAGGTGTCGCCGGGCATTCTGCCCAGGAGCGAGCGTTTGCCATGTACGACTTCATCGTGGGACAGCGGCAGCACATAGTTCTCGCCCCATGCGTAAACAAAGCTGAAGGTCAGCTCGCCGTGATGGTGACTGCGGTAGATGGGGTCCTTGGTGAAGAACTCCAATGTGTCGTGCATCCATCCCATGTTCCATTTGAATCCAAACCCCAGTCCCCCGGCATGGACCGGCTTGCTCACCCCGGGCCACGCCGTTGACTCCTCCGCTACAGTGACAAGCCCCGGATGTTCGTCGTAAACCGTGGCATTGAACTGCTTGAGGAAGTCGATTGCCTCGAGGTTCTCTCTGCCGCCGTGGACATTGGGAACCCATTCACCCTCTTTGCGGCTGTAGTCGAGATAAATCATCGATGCAACAGCATCGACACGCAGGCCATCCAGATGGAACTCTTCGATCCAGTACAAGGCGCTCGAGATGAGGAAATTGCGAACCTCATTGCGGCCGAAGTTGAAAACGAGCGTGCCCCAGTCCGGATGTTCCCCCTTGCGGGGGTCGTCGTGTTCGTAGAGAGCAGAACCGTCGAATCGCGCCAGTCCCCATGAGTCTTTCGGAAAGTGCGCAGGCACCCAGTCGACAATGATGCCGATCCCCGCTTGATGGAGGGTATCCACCAGACCCCTGAAATCGTCCGGTGTCCCGTAACGAGCGGTAGGGGCGAAGTAGTGGCTCACCTGATAACCCCATGACCCGCCGTAAGGATGCTCGGCAACAGGCATGAGCTGAACATGCGTGAACCCCATCTCAGTGCAATAGTCCGCCAGTAGAGGACCGATTTCTGCATAACTCAGCCGCTCGCCATCGCCGGTCCTGCGCCAGGAGCCAAGGTGCAGCTCGTAGACCGACATCGGAGACGTATACGGGTTCGCCGAGTCACGCCGGGACACCCACTCTTCGTCACCCCAGCGGTACTGCGACGCATAGACGATGCTTGCGGTCCCCGGCGGTGCCTCCGTGCCGAACGCGAACGGGTCGGTCTTCACCACAAGATGGCCCTGGGCGGTGAGTATCTCGAACTTGTACAGCGTTCCGGTGCTCAACCCTGGCACAAACAGCTCCCAGATACCAGAGGAACCCAGCGCACGCATCGGGTGGCGGCGGCCGTCCCAGGCATTGAAGTCGCCCACCAGCCTCACACTGCGGGCGTTGGGCGCCCACACCGCGAACCCGACTCCCTCGACATTCTGATGCCGCCTTATTTGAGCACCCATCGCCCTGTAGAGCCGTCGATGCAAGCCCTCGCCGGCAAAGTGCAGATCCATATCCCCCACGGTCGGCCGGAAGGAGTACGGGTCCCGCTCGACACTCGTTCCGCTCTCGTAGGTCACCTCGAGCCTGTAATCCTTTACGGTTCCATCGACAACCTTTTCGAACAGCCCCGAGGGATGTAAACGGTCGAGCGTCGCGGCCTCCTTGTCACCGACCAGCAGGCGCACGGATTGCGCCCCGGGCTTGAATGTCGTGATCCGAGTGCCCTTCCCGGCGGGGTGGGCACCCAGCACTCTGTGGGGGTCGCGGAGCTCTCCGGCGAGCAGCAGTTCGATGTCGGGGTTCTTCGGTGACTTCATCGCCCCCCTCCACCGCCCAGCAACTGTGCTATCCCCCTGAGCGGTATTCGGATCCATCCGGGACGATGGCTGATTTCGTAACCGACTTCGTACAGAGCCTTGTTCAACTCGAAAGCATGAAGCATTGTGTTTAGAGCGTCGCGATCGGGGGCGAGGAAGCGCCCCTCGTGTGATTTCCGTAGGTAAGCCTTGAGAAAGCGGTCGCGCGCCACCCGCTCCCACGCGTCCGCCCAGGGCTGGAGGACACGCCATTTGTCCGAATCAGGCTCCGATCGATTGAACAAACCAGAGCACACCGCGTAGTTGAAAGAGCGGAGCATCCCGGCAACGTCTCGGAGCGGTGATTGCTTACCCCTTCGAGCTTCGAGCGATCGCAGCGGCTCTCCTTCGAAATCGATGATCATCCATCCGCGCTCCGCGAGCATGACCTGGCCGAGATGATAATCACCGTGAATGCGGGTCATCAATCCGGCGTCGGCGATGGCGCGGAATCTCCCAACCAACGCCTCTATCTCCGGTTGCAGCTCTGTCAGCTCGCTCACTCCCCGATGCAAGAGCGCCTGAAGGGAGGCCTCGATCTCATCCGCCCAGCTCTGGAGGTCGCCGGCCCTTACCGCCTGAGGTGCAAACTCGGCATCGTTCTCCTGGCGTGCCAGCGCGACGTGCAGGGCGGCCGTGACATCACCGAGCTCCTCCAGTTGGTCCAGGATACGCCCGGAGCGCTCCACGACCAAAGACGGCATGTCTTCGGTTGCATCGGTCGTGTCGACCTCGTCGTAGACCCGGTCCAGGTGCCCCAGCACTTCCTGCCATCCATCGGCGCCGTCGATCCACTGCTGGGCAATCGCAAGATCGATCGTTGCGTCTGTGTCCCCGACGGAGTCAGATGAGCCGGGGCTGTATGCCATCTCTCCGACCTGGGGGGGGACGTGCTCGAAGCCCTCACTCGTCAACCGGCGGTTCAATTGGAGGTCGGGGTTCGGACCGTTGCCGGGCCGCCTGAAGGCCTTCACGATGATGGCATCATCAAGGATCACCGACGAGTTGCTCTGCTCGCTCTCGACGGCGCGGATCGACTTGTACCCCAGGGCCGCCGCAGGATCCAGGCCCGGGCCCGAAAAATGGAAGACGCCATTTCGGCCCTTCAATGTCATGTGCTGCGCCATAGCAAGCCCCAACGCCCGGAGCCGCTCGACTTCGTCGAATGCGTCTCGAATCGATCCGTCTTCATGCAGCACCAACAACAGGTTGTACCTGTCCCGGCCGCCGTCCTCGAACTCAGCCTCGACCACGGCCGTAACCAGCGGGGCGCCGCCGTCTTCGATCACCGCATGATCGATGATATCGATCGACAACAACCTTCGTTCGCGCCCCGAATACCAGCGTTGTTCGGGTAATGCGCGAACGAGCTGTTCGGTATCAATCACCAGACGAACTCTCCGAAATCAACTGAAACCAGTAGAAGCCATGTCGTACGAAGGTGAGCAGATAGGGCAACTTACCGATCTGCGGAAACCGCTCTCGCCCCAAAAGCTCAACCGGTACCATGCCCTCGTATTCGATCAAGTCTAACTCAGCCGCCTGCGCACGGGCCGACAGATTGTTGACCACCAGCACTATGTCATCATTCAGTCTCCGCACGTAGGCAAAGATCGAAGGATTGCCGGGGTGCAACATTTGCAATGATCCCATGCTCAGCACGGGGTGCTGTCTCCTTATCGCCAACATCCGCCTGATCCATTGAAGAAGGGAGTATTGGTCACGCTGTGCACTCTCGACATTCACCGCTTGGTAGCCGTATACCGGATCGAGGAGGACGGGCAGATACAGCTGAGCGAAGTCAGCACGCGAGAACCCTGCGTTGCGGTCCAAGGTCCACTGCATCGGAGTCCTGACACCATCCCGGTCACCCAGATAGATATTGTCGCCCATTCCGAGTTCGTCACCGTAGTAGATGATCGGCGTGCCAGGCAAGGAAAGCAGCATGGCGTGGAACAGCTCGATTTCCCTGCGAGAGTTCTCGAGCAGAGGGGCCAGCCGCCGCCGGATCCCGAGGTTGACCTTCATCCGGGGGTCCTTGGCGTATTCCCCGTACATGTAGTCGCGCTCCTCGTCGGTCACCATCTCGAGCGTGAGCTCGTCGTGATTGCGAAGGAAAAGACCCCACTGACAGATGTCTGCAATGTCGGGTGTTTGCTCCAGAATCTCCACGACCGGATATCGAACCTGCCGGCGAGCGGCCATGAACATCCTCGGCATGAGGGGGAAGTGGAACGCCATGTGACACTCGTCCGCATCTCCGAAATAGGCGACCACGTCCGCCGGCCATTGATTCGCTTCGGCCAGGAGGACGGTGTCCTCGTAATCCTTGTCCACCTCGGAGCGCACGCGTTTCAAGAAAGCATGTGTCTCAGGAAGGTTCTCGCAGTTCGTTTCCTCTCGCTCGAACAGATAGGGCACGGCATCCAGCCTGAAACCATCCAATCCAATATCGAGCCAAAACCGAACCACGCTCATCATCTGGGCTTGCACTTCTTCGTTCGCGTAGTTCAGGTCCGGCTGGTGACTGAAGAACCGATGCCAGTAGTAGGCGCCGGCGGTATCGTCCCAGGCCCAATTGGACTTCTCCGAATCGACAAAGATGATCCTGGCATCCGGGTAACGCTCGTTGGTGTCCGACCACACGTACCAATCTCGTTTGGCAGACCCGGGGTTACGCGACTCGAGAAACCAGGGGTGCTGATCCGAGGTGTGATTCATGACGAGATCCGCCACCACGCGAATGCCGCGCTCATGCGCTGCGGCGAGGAATTCACTGAAGTCGTTGAGGGTGCCGTATTCGGGCATGATCGAATAGAAGTCGGCGATATCATAGCCGCCATCCCTCATCGGCGATTGATAAAAGGGCAGCAGCCAGACGCAGTCGATCCCCAGCCATTCCAGATAGTCGAGCTGGTCCTTCATGCCTCTGAAATCGCCGATGCCATCCGCATTGGCATCGTAGAAGCTCCGGACATAGACCTCGTAGAAGACGGCGGTCTGGTACCAGAGTGGATCTCGCCGAAGGCTCGGCACTAGACCTTGACCAGAAAGATATGAGCAGGCTCGTCCGGGGAGTCGAGCGCGACGTACTGACTATGGCCGCTCCACGTATAGGTGGTGTCTTTCACCACGTCGTACACCTCGAACGGTTGTTCTACGTCGGCTCCCAGGGCGTCGAGGTCAAGATGAAGAGTCGCCTCCTCCCGCCCAAACGGGTTGAGGTTGAGCACCACCAGCAGTGATTGCTCCTCCGGAGCCGTCTTCGACCATGCGACGACGGCCTCGTTGTCGACGTCGTGCCACCGAAGGTTCGTCAGCCGGGCGGCGGCCGCAAGTTGGCGCCGCACTTCATTCACCAGCTTTATGTAAGGGATGAGGGTATCCGGCCCCCCCAAATCCCGCGGGCGAAGCTCGTACTTCTCCGAGTGCAGATACTCTTCACTGCCCTCGTGCAGGGGCACCCTCTCGAACAGCTCAAAACCGGAGTAGATGCCGTAACTCGGGGACAGCAGAGCCGCCAGCACGAGACGGATCTTGAACGCCGGCGCACCCCCATGCTGAAGGTACTCGTGAAGTATGTCCTGCGTATTGGTAAAGAAGTTGGGGCGGAAGTACAAAGCCATGTCGGTGTGGACAAGCTCGTTTAGATACTCGACAAGCTCATACTTGGTGTTACGCCAGGTGAAATAGGTGTAGGACTGCGAGAAGCCGAGCTTTGCCAGCATACCCATGACTTTGGGACGTGTGAACGCCTCGGCGAGGAAGATCACGTTCGGGTGCTCTGCCCTGATCTCGTCGATCACCCACTCCCAGAAGGCGAACGACTTCGTATGTGGATTGTCTACCCGGAAGATCTCGACTCCATGTGAGATCCAGAACTCGAGCACCCTCTTCAACTCGTTCCAGAGTCCGTCAGCGTCTTCGGTGGAGAAGTTGATCGGGTAGATGTCCTGGTACTTCTTCGGGGTATTTTCTGCGTACTTGATGGTTCCGTCGGGCCGATGGTGGAACCACTCGGGATGTTCCGTGGCCCAGGGATGGTCGGGCGAGCACTGGATGGCGAAGTCCAATGCCACTTCGAGCCCCTCTTGCCCCGCCCGCTCGACGAAGAGATCGAAATCCTCGATCGTCCCCAGCTTCGGGTCCACATCGGTATGACCGCCCTCCTCGCTGCCGATCGCCCACGGGGAGCCGACGTCGTCGGGCCCAGCCTCGAGTGCATTGTTCTTGCCCTTACGGTGCGTTCTTCCGATGGGGTGTATTGGGGGCAGATAGACCACGTCGAAGCCCATGCCGGCGATGGCTGTGAGGTGCTCGGCCGCAGTGGCAAAAGTTCCATGCTCGGTGCTCGTGCCCGTAGAACGGGGGAAGAACTCATACCACGCCCCGAACCGTGCACGAACGCGCTCGACGTTCAGCCCAAGGACGGGTTCGAACGTTGCCGCCTCGGTCCGGTCCGGGTGCCCGGCCATGATCGCAGCGACGGATTCATCGACAGCGGCCGTGACACGAGGAGCGTCCCATCCGTCCGACTTACCCGGTGCGCGCAAAACCTCGATCGCCGCCTGGATAACCCTTCGCTCCTCTTTTGGAACGAGCACGAGGCGCTTCTCGAGCAACAGCGCGCCTTCCTGCAACTCGAGATCGACGGTCTGACCGGCATCAACTCGCTTGCCGAGGTCGCGCCTCCAGGTTGCGAAGTGGTCGGTCCACGCCTGAACCGTGTAATGCCAGATCCCCGGGGTCTCCGGCCGGAAGCGCCCCATCCAGCCGTCATTGCCGAGGTGCGACATGGGAGCGTCGGCCCATTCTCCGGAGGGGGACCCGTAACGCAGCGAGGCCTGGAGCAGGTCTGGTCCGTCGCGGACGATATCTGCGGTCACGTCGAGTAGATCGCCTTCGATCGCCTTCACCCGGTAGCGGCCGCACTCCAACCGGGGCCGCACATTGGTTATGACGACCCGGGCGCCTCCCTCGATTTCACCTGTCAATCATGAGCTCCTATCACAGCACGGCTCTCCATCCGTATCTCCATCGCATCGACACACGTCGCCAGCGCCCCCGACTTCAGGGGCACGCTAACCTAGCAGCCACTGAATCCAGGATGGGCGCACGCAGATGTACCAAGCGCGCCCTAGCTGCCGTCGGCGGGACGAAAGGACAAACATTGAAACTGGGAACCGTGGCGTGATGCCGCCCGAGGCCACCTCTCCATCGATGCCACCGATGCCGCATTCCCTCGAGGGTCTCGTGCCTTTGGCCACCAATCTCCGGTGGAGCTGGAACCGGCGGGCCACAGACCTCTTCAGCCAATTGGATGCCGGAGCGTGGGCGCGCGCTGGACACGACCCGATGAAGACCCTTCACCTCGTGGACCCGCGGAGATTGGCTCAACATGCCCGCGACGGGGCTTTCGTTGCCGCAGTAAGAGACGCCGCAGCGGATCTCGAGGCCTATCTCTCGGGTCAAGGCCCGTACGGCCTGCCCACCGGCGCGCCGCTGAGCGTGGCCTATTTCTCACCCGAGTTCGGCGTCACCGAGGCGCTCCCGGTCTACTCCGGCGGGCTGGGCGTGCTCGCCGGCGACCACCTCAAGGCGGCCAGCGACCTGGGCGTCCCCCTGGTCGGCATCGGTCTGCTGTATCGCCACGGCTATTTCCTCCAGCACCTCGCCGTCGATGGCTGGCAGCAGGAGAGCTATCCCACCCTCGAACCGACACAATCGGCGTTGAGGCTGCTGCGGGGCGACGACGGCGCGCCGCTGACGATCGAGGTCGAGCTCGCTGGGGTTCCCTGCCGGGCCGCAATCTGGAAGGCGCAGGTGGGCCGCGTCCCGCTTCTGCTTCTGGACTCCGATGTGCCATCGAACCGCCCTGATGCCAGGGGGGTCACCGACGTCCTTTACGGTGGCGATTCAGAACATCGCCTGAGGCAGGAGATCATGCTCGGCATCGGCGGAGTGCGCGCCCTCCAGGCCGCGGGTCACGGTGCGCAGGTGTGGCATTCCAACGAAGGTCACGCAGGCTTCCTCGGGCTCGAGCGCATCAGAAGCCTGGTGCAGGCGGGACAAAGCTTCGACAGCGCGCTGGCCTCGGTCCGATCTTCGACCATCTTCACGACCCATACTCCGGTTCCGGCGGGGATCGACATCTTCGAGCGACGGCTCATGGAACGCTACTTCTCGGCATTCGCACGGGAATGCGGGGTCGGCTTCGACGAGCTCATGGATATCGGCCGCGAGGTCCACGATGGAGTCGCCGCCGGTGGGACGCGTTTCAACATGGCGGTCATGGGCTTCAACCTCGCAGGGCGCGCCAACGGGGTGAGCAAACTGCACGGCGAAGTGTCCAGGGCAATGTTCTCCGAACTGTGGCCGGGCTTGCCGGCCGCAGAGATCCCCATCGGGTCGATCACAAACGGAGTGCACGCAGCGAGCTGGATGGGGTCCGAGATGACCGGTATCATGGAGGCGCGCCGGCCGGGTTGGATCGACACCGCCGCGCCGGACTGGTCGGTCGTACGGGACGTGCCTGACGATGAGCTGTGGGCCGCGCGCCGGCGCGCCCGGTTGCGCCTGGTCCGGTTCGTCCGTGACCGGCTCGGGAGTGGGGCCGCCGGAGCAGTCTCCGATGCGCTCGATCCAGAGGTGCTCACCATCGGGTTCGCCCGCCGCTTCGCCCAGTACAAGCGGGGAACCCTGTTGCTGGCCGACCGGGACCGGCTTCGCCGCCTGCTGTTCGGAGAGCGACCCGTCCAGATCGTCATGGCCGGCAAGGCTCATCCCCGCGACGACGGAGGCAAGGAGATGATCAGACAGATCATCGGATTCACCGCCGACCCCGAGACGGCGAGCCGGTTCGTGTTCCTGGAGGGCTACGACATGGAGCTCGGACGGGTCCTGACCCAGGGCGCGGACCTGTGGCTCAACCATCCCCGCAGGCCTCTGGAGGCTTGTGGGACGAGTGGCATGAAAGCTGCGATCAACGGAGGGATCAACTGTTCGATCCTCGACGGATGGTGGGACGAGTGCTTCGACGGGAGCAACGGCTGGGCGATCGGGACGCGTGAGGCCGACGACGAGCCGGAGGTCCGGGACCGGAAGGATGCTGAGTCTGTGTACCGGCTGTTGGAGGACGAGATCACCGAGCTGTTCTACCGGCGCGCCGAATCCGGCGTTCCCGAAGGCTGGGTGCAGATGATGAAGGCGTCGCTGGCAACCCTCGGTCCGGCCGTGTCCGGGGATCGGATGATGCGCGACTACCTATCCGATCTCTACCGGCCGGCCGCCGCCTCGGCGGGAGCACCCCCGCCGAGTGGGTGACAGACGTGCACTATGCACACTCACCACCCACTCGGCACCGCTCGCAGTGCGGTACCTAGGCCTCGATGCGCGTGGCGGCGATCTGCAGATCCAGGGTGATCTCCTTGCTGACGAGCACTCCCCCGGTCTCGAGCGCGACGTTCCAGGTGAGACCGAAGTCCTCACGGTTGACCTTGGTCGAGGCGCTGAAGCCGGCGCGGGCCGAGCCGAAGGCATCCTTGGCGACGTAATCGTCGAAGATGACGTCGAGCGTGACGGGCCTGGTCACTTCTTTGATGGTCAGATCACCCGTCATGCGCGACTCATCCGCCGATATGAGCTCGACTCCGGTGCTACGGAAGGTGATCTCGGGGAACTTCTCGACATCGAAGAAATCCGGCGACCTGAGGTGGGTGTCCCGATCGGCGTGCTTGGTGTCGACGCTGGCGGTCTTGAGCCTCACTTCAGCCGAGGACTTCGCCCCGTCTAGATCGACTGTAAAGATGCCCTCGAACTCGCCGAAGCTTCCCCGCACCTTCGAGACCATCATGTGTTTGGCGATGAAATCGAAGCTTGAATGGGCGGGATCGATGGCCCACCGGCCTGCGAGCTGGTCGAGCCTCGATCTTGCTGTCTGGGTCATTGCTCGTCTCCTTGTCCCTCGGAGTGGCGTACCGTTAGCCACAACAACTTGCTTGCACACGCAACTATTCCGGGGGAAGGGGAAATGACGGGCTCGGCGGACGATCTGGCCATGCGGGCGTGGAGGGGGTTCCTCCGGGCCCACAGCATTGTGATGCGGGCGCTCGACACAGAGCTGAGCGCCGAGCGCAACCTCGGCCTGAGCTCCTACGAGGTTCTGCTCGTGCTCGCCTGGGCCCCCGGGCGCTCCTTGAGGATGTCGGAGTTGGCCGGCCGCGTGCTGCTGTCCCGGAGCGGCACCACCCGCCTGGTCGACGGCCTCGCCGCGAGGGGACTGGTCGAACGCCGACGCTGTCCCAGCGACGCCCGGTCCTACTTGGCGGTGCTGACCGATAAGGGGCTCGGGCGCCTCAAGGAGGCGGCGCCGGTCCACCTGAGAGGTGTGCGGGAGCACTTCTCCGGTCGCCTGAGCCGAGCACAACTGGAGGCGATAGCCGAGGCGATGGAGGCGATCACCCAGGGCAGGCCTCTTCTGGAGGTCGGTTCTCGCCCCGATGGACCGGATGCCCGGGCGGCTGATGGGAATGGTCCCGAGGTCTGATACAGAGTCACCGAGAGCGCCCGGGCTCGGGGGTGATCCAATCGGCGACCGAGCGGCTACCCTCGTGGATCCAAACCGCCGAACCACATCTCCGGGTTGCATGCCGCCGGTTCGGTCGGTGGCGAGCGGGTGGTCTGTTCAGCGTTCCTCGCGCACGTAGGCATTCCCCAGTGATGCCGGCGCAGCGAGCCGGCGGCGCGCCGTGTCGCGCGAGATGACGACGAGCACCACGATGGTGAACAGGTACGGCAGCATCGACACGAAGAAGCTCGGGATGTCCACCCCGACCGCCTGCAGCCTGAAGCCCAGCGCCTCCACACAGCCGAAGACATAGGCGCCGAAGACGGCCCGTACAGGGGACCAGGTCGCGAAGATGACCAGGGCGATCGCTATCCACCCCCGTCCTGCGGTCATGTTCGGCACCCAGCTCGGCGACTGGGCAAGCGAGAGGTACGCCCCTGCCAGCCCCGCAAAACCCCCTCCTGCAACCACCGCTGCATAACGCGTCCGGGTTACGGAGATTCCCACCGCATCGGCGGTCTCGGGAGACTCCCCCACACTTCGGAGATTGAGCCCCGGCCGCGTCTTGAACAACCAGAACCACGTCGCCACCACGAGCCCGTAGGACAGATATACGAGCGGGTTCTGCCGAAAGAAAACCCGGCCCAGCACCGGGATGGCCGACAACAATGGGATCGCCACCGGCTCGAACGTCGCAGGCGGGGCAACGCCGACGACCGACTCGCCTGCGTAACCAGACAGCCCGCCGGCAAAGATGACGAGCGTCAGCCCGGTTACGACCTGATTGGTCCGAAAGCTCACGACCAGCAGCGCGTGCAGAAGTCCCAGCGCTCCCCCTGCGACAACCGCCGCCAGGACCCCCAGCCACAGTTGCCGAAACTGGTGGTTGACAAGAAAGCCCGTGACCGCTCCAACGAGCATCATTCCCTCTAGCCCGAGATTCAGCACACCCGCCCTCTCGGTGATGATCTCGCCCACTGCGGCAAACAGGAACACGGTGCCCGCCGCAACTCCGGCAACGAATACCGTCAAGAACAGGTCTGCGCTCATGTCCCGGACGGCATGGCGCCCGGGTGGGCGCGGCCGGCGGCGCCCGGCTCACCTTCACTGCCGGTTTGCGCCTGTCTCCGCCATTCGATTCTGTAGTGGACCAGAAGTTCGCCTGCGAGAGCGAAGAACAAAATGGTTCCCTGCAACATCAAGACGATGTCTGACGGCAGCCCGATCGTTTGCAGCTCGACCCCCCCGGTAATCAGCGCGCCAAACAGAAGCGCGACGGGGAGGATGAGCAGCGGCGAGAAACGGGCCAGCGTGGCAACAATGATGCCGGTGTAGCCGAAGCCCGGTGAGATGTCGGCCTGGATCCGGTGCACCGTGCCGGACACCTCCACCATGCCCCCAACGCCCGCCAGCGCGCCTGAGAGAAGCATGACTCCGACGATGTTCCGGGTGATCGAGAAGCCTGCATATCGGGCGGCGCGGCGATTCTCCCCGATGACCTTGATCTTGTAACCCCAGATTGTCTTCCGCAGGATCACCGCAATCACAAGGGCCGCTATCACGGCGATGATCGCCCCAGCATGCACCGCCGTGTCACCGAGCTGGGGAAGCGTCGCCTGAGCCGAGAACGGTACGCCCAAGGGGAAGCCGAGGGACTCTGGATCGCGCCATGCTGTATTGACCAGGTAGTCGACCCACAGTATGGCGACGTAGTTGAGCAGGAGCGTGGGCACGATCTCGTTAACGCCTAGATAGGCGCGCAGTGCCCCCGGCACCAGCGCCCAGAGCGCTCCCCCGAGCATGCCGCCCAGTACCATGGCGGTGAGCAGCAACGGGCCCGGCCATTCCGGCCACGCATAGGCGACGGCGGCCGCTCCGAAAGCCCCGAAATAGAACTGGCCTTCGGCCCCGATGTTCCAGAGCAACATTCGAAATGCGATCGCAACTGCGAGCGATGTGAACACGAGCGGGATGGCAGCCAGGATGGTCTGCGCCTGCCCATAGGCGCTCCCAAAGGAGCCGCTCCACAACGCGGAGAACACCGGTCCTATCGGATTTCCGGCTAACAGCAGGAACAGCGCCGCCGCAACGAAAGCCGCCGCTACCGCGCCGATCCGAACGGCGAGGCGCGTTGCACGCGACGGCAGCAACCGCTTGACCAGGCGCGGTCTCAACGCGGCCGTGGTTGCACTCATGCCGGGTCGCTAGCGGTGCCCGCCATCATCAAACCGATCTGCTCGCGGTCTGCCCCCGCAGCGCCGACAACTCCCATGACCTTCCCTTCGTACATCACCGCGATGCGATCGCACAGGCTGAGAAGCTCGTCGAGATCCTCGGAGACCAGCAGCACGGCCACTCCGGCGTCCCGTTGCTCGAGCAGCAATCGTCTGATTGCCTCCGTCGCGCCTACGTCGAGCCCCGCCGTGGGCTGGGCCACCACCAGGGCCCCGGGGCCCGCCGACAGCTCGCGGGCCAACAAGAGCTTCTGGATGTTGCCTCCGCTCATCAAGCTCACGGGCGAGTGAAGGGAAGATGTCTTCACGTCGAAGCGGTCGACGAGCTCGGAGGTGGCGGCCTCGGCAGCCTGCTTGTTGATGAAGAAACCCCTGGCAAACTCATCGGTCCGCTTGAGCATGACGTTGTCGATGCATCCCAACGAGGGAATCAGACCGGTGCCGAGGCGGTCTTCGGGAACATAACCAAGGCCCGCGCTGATTCGTTCTGCGGGGGTCGACGCCGAAAGATCACGCCCGCCAATGGCAACCGTCCCCGATATTGCGGGCCGCAGCCCGGCGATGACCTCGGTCAGCTCGCGTTGGCCGTTGCCCGCGACGCCTGCAACGCCGAGGATCTCACCGGCCCGAACCTCGAGCGTGACATCCCGAAGAGCGGGGAGCCCAAGGTCGCCCGTGGCGATCAAACCCTTGACGGTGAGCCGCGGGGCGCCCGCATCATGGTCGCTCCGGGCGACACGGAACATAACCTCACGACCGACCATCAAGCGGGCAAGATTCGCCTTGTCCGACTCGCCGATCGTAAGAGTCGCGACCCCGCGCCCGGCTCTGAGCACGGTCACGCGATCGGCCACCGCCATCACCTCGTCGAGCTTGTGACTGATGAAGATGACCGCTCTGTCCTCGGACGCGATCCTCCGCATGATCGAGAACAGATGGGTCGCCTCCTGCGGGGTGAGCACTGCGGTGGGCTCGTCGAGGATCAGAACGCTCGCTTCGCGGAAAAGCGCCTTGAGGATCTCGACTCGCTGTTGCTCGCCCACCGACAGCTGCCAGATCTTCGCCGATGGATTCACCCGGATGCCGTAGGCCTCCGCAAGCTCGGCGACGCGATCCTCGGTGGCATTGCCCGCGAGCCGGAAGGTGCTCGGCGCGCCGAGCAGCACGTTCTCGGCCACGCTCAGCGGCTGCACCAACCGAAAGTGTTGGTGGACCATCCCAATTCCCGCTTCGATCGCCTGCTTCGGGGACCGGAACGACATGGTCCGCCCGCCGACCGACACCGTGCCGGCGTCGGGACGATAGGCGCCGGACAGGATGCTCATCAAGGTCGTCTTGCCGGCGCCATTCTCACCGAGAAGAGCGTGGACCTCACCGCGAGCGACCGAGAAGTCGACGTTGTCGTTGGCGACGATCCCGGGAAAGCGCTTGACGATACCCCGGAGCTCAACGGCCCCCTCGGCGGGACCCGGGTCGTGGGTGCTCATATGACCCGGGAATGCGTCCAGGTCAGGAGGCCGGAAGCTTCCCCTCGATCCCCTTCACGAACCAGTCCATGGACAGAAGTTGGTCGAGGCTCAGGGCCTCTCCCTTCTTGGCCATGACCCGGCCGGACTGGTCGTAGACCGGGCCCTGGAAGACGTCGAATTCGTCGTTGACGATCTCCTGTCTCTTGGCGTCGATCATGTCCTGGGTCTCCTGGGAGACCGACTTGCCATATGGCGCAAGCCCGACGATGCCGTCGGCCAACGTCCCGTAGTAGTTGTGTGACTCCCACGACCCATCGAGCACTGCCTCTACCCGTTCGATGTAGTAGTCGCTCCAATCCCATACCGGCGCAGTCAGCCACGCATCCGGGGCGAACTCAGAGGCGTCCGAGTTGTAACCGACCCATTTGGCCCCTGCGGCGCCGGCAACTTGACCGGTGGCCGGACTGTCGACGTCCTGCGTCAGCACGTCAGAGTTTGCGTCGAGCAGGCTCTCGGCCGCCGACTTCTCTTTCGGAGGGTCGTACCAGGAGTTCGTGAACACGACCTTCATCGTGGCGTCGGGATTCACCGCCTGCGCTCCCAACATGAAGGCGTTGCCCAGCCGGATGACCTCCGGTATCGGGAAGGCGTTGACCACGCCCAGCTGCCCGTTCTTGGTTGCCGCTCCGGCGGCCATGCCTGCCAGGAACTTGGCTTCCTCCATGGCACCGAAGTAGGCAGACATGTTGTCTGCGGTCTTGAAGCCGGAGCAGTGCTCGAACACGACGTCGGGGTATTTCTTCGCGACCTCGAGCGTGGGGTCCATGAACCCGAACGAGGTCGTGAAGATGATGTCGTAACCCTTGCGCGCAAAGCCTTCTATCGCACGGGTCGCCGCAGCCGGCTCCTCCGGCACGTTCTCGACATAAGCGGTCTCGACCTTGTCGCCCAAAGTCTTCTCGACCGCCAGTCGCCCATTGTCGTGTGCAGTGGTCCAGCCGCCGTCGTTACGAGGGCCCACGTAGACCCAGGCGGCCTTGACGACGTCTTTGGACCCGCCGCCCCCCGTGCTCCCGGAGTCCTCTCCCGCAGATTCGGATCCCGTGCCGCAGGCCGCCGCCAGCATCAGCGCCACACCCAATGAGATCAGTTTCAACGAGCTCTTCATGTCCCACTCCTTTGCCCGGGTGCCAGAACTCCCCTCGGCCCCAACTCTACCGCCACCAAGTGACACAACCCCTGTTTTGTCCGCAAGGGCGGCGCATCCCTCACCCTTATCCTTCGGAGATGACGACGGTGACCCTCATTCCCGGCGACGGCGTTGGCCCCGAAGTCGCCGACGCCACCTGCCGTGTGATCGACGCCCTTGATACAGGCATCACGTGGGAGTCGCACGACGCCGGAGTGCCCGCCATCGAAGCCCACGGCACCCCGATGCCCGAGCACACGATCGACGCCATCAAGGCCACCGGCGTGGCTCTGAAGGGGCCCGTCACCACACCCGTGGGCAAAGGATTCCGCTCGGTCAACGTCGCCCTGCGACAGGAGCTCGATTTGTATGCAAGCGTCCGCCCCTGCCGTATCTACCCGGGCACCCCGACGCGCTGGGACGGTGTTGACATCGTGGTGGTCCGCGAGAACACCGAGGATCTGTACGAAGGGATCGAATTCGAGATGGGCTCGGACGAGCTCAACAAGCTCCGCGGCTATCTCAAGTACATGCACGGTTTTGCCATCCCGTCCGATGCCGGAGTGTCGGTCAAGCCCATCTCGGTCACCGCCACCACCGACATCGTCGACTTCGCCTTCGACTACGCCCGCACATACGGCAGGCGGAAAGTAACGCTCGGGCACAAGGCCAATATCATGAAGTTCTCCGACGGAGTGTGGCTGCAGACCGGCGAAGCCCTGGCGGACCACTATCGGCAGATCGACTTCGAAGCCATCCAGGTCGATGAGCTCGCCATGTGGCTGGCGTGGTATCCGGGAGAGCTTGATGTGATCGTCCTGCCCAATCTTTACGGTGACATCATCTCCGATCTCTGCGCCGGCTTGATCGGAGGGCTCGGCATGGCCCCCGGCATGAACATCGGCAAGCAATACGCGGTGTTCGAGCCAACCCACGGATCGGCTCCCGATATCGCAGGCCAAGGCGTGGTCAACCCGGTCGCAATGATTCTGTCCGCCATGCTGATGTTGCGGCACCTCGGCAGGGACGACTCAGCCGCCAGGCTAGAGCGCGGAGTAGCACGGGTTCTCGCCGAGGGAAGGGTGAGGACCGGAGACCTGCGACCCACCGGGAAGCCGGCAACGACGGCCGAGATGGCAGACGCGATCATCGAGGCGCTCGATGTCGGCTGATGGCCAGGTGCTCGGGCGCATAGACGAGTTCCGCCTGGGGATTCAAGAGAGGAGCTGCACCCGAAAGGCACACTTCAGGTGGGGCACCGCATTGTTCCACGATCACCTGCCGCGCGTGTGGGACCTGAACTTCCTCCGCGTTGAGGGAACGCCGGATGACCTCGACGCGCCGGCGCTGGCCGGCGAGGCGGATCGCCTCCAAGGCGCAGCAGGTCTCGAGCACCGGATGGTGAGCATCGAAAACGATCCGACCGGTGCGCGGCTCTCACCGCAGCTCAGATCCCTGGGATGGTCCGCCGAACGCCTGGTGATCATGGTTCACCGCCGCGCCCCCTACCGCAAGGTGAGCACAACCATCGTTCGGGAGATCGACGAGGATACGGCCGGCTTCGCGACGGAGGCATTCACGCGCACCCAACCTTACGGACGTGACGACGAAACCGTGCGTCAGATCATCGAGATGCGAAGGGTTATCGCACGCGCGGTTCCCACGCGGCATCTCGGCGCGCCAGAATCCGGCGCGGTCCTTAGTTTCTGCGACCTCTACTCGAGGGACGGGATCGGTCAGATAGAAGATGTTGCCACCCTCGATCCATACAGGGGCCGCGGTTTCGCAACTGCGGTCGTCGCCAAGGCGCTCGAAGAATCGGTTGCGGCAGGCAACGACATCACATTTCTCACCGCCGACGACGATGACTGGCCCAAGGGCCTCTACGGCAAGCTGGGCTTCGATTCGCTCGGCTACAAACACAGCGCGCTGAGGCACCCGCCGAACACAGCACCGCACCCCTAGACGCTTGCTTGTGTGCACTGTTCTCGGCGCGCCGCCCCGTGCCCCCGATTGCAACAACCTCGCCGTCCCCGCTAGAGGGTTTTTCGCCCGCAGAACTTTCGACAAGTCTTCCCCCGACCCAATGGTGAAGGACCGTGAACCAGGCGAACGCTGGCGCTCGGACGGTCCGAACGTCGGACCTCTCGACATCGATTCCGGGATGTTACCCTCCTTACCGGACCGATGAACCCTCGATAACCCCATGAACCCCCAAACTCAACAAAAGCCCTGCAGCGCACCGACCGTAGCCCCCAGGGAGCGAACCTAAGTCTGCGCGAGGGTGCGCGTGGCCTGACGTGGGTGGTCGTCGTAGTCGTCGTCATCATGGGCGGAGTGGCGATCGCGAACATCGGGCTGGGAATTCCCCTCATAGTGCTCACGAGCGACCCCCCCGCAATCGCGGAAGCGCCTTTCTACTTGGGGGCCGTGACCATGCTGCGCACAGCGCTCTTGGCGGGGGCGGGCGCCGTTTGCTTGGTCACAGCCCGGATCATCCGTGGCCGCGACGGGCAACTCGGGGAG
>JACDCD010000171.1 GCA_013694625.1 Actinomycetota bacterium
TGGGCTCGTCGAACACATCGAGAAGGTGCTTGTTGACGACGCGCGTCACCGGATGAAATCGAGTGCCCAGGCCCCCTGCCAGAACAACGCCCTTCACACTCGCCCCCCGTCCTGAAAACAGAGCAGACCGATCCGCTCATCCCCCGACGAACTATAAGTCAAGTGCCGCTTTAGGCGTGATGGCTTCCAGCGGATAGGAAAACCAACGGGCTCTACGACCCGCTATAGCTTACGGCGCTCCTTGAGGAGTTGGGAGATCCTTTCGATCAGCGCCGACGCCAACGCCATCTTGGTCACCAGACCCACATCGGTCACACCATCGGGACCCGCTATTACCGCTCTGTTCGTGGCCGCACCGAAGCCGGAGTCGCTGCTGCCCACATCATTGGCGACGATGACGTCGGCGCCCTTGGAACGGCGTTTCTCCTCCGCAAGCAGCCCGAGACGCCCGGGGTCGGGCTCGGTCTCCGCGGCAAACCCGATGAGGATCGATCGAGCCTTTCGAAGGCCGGGCCTCGACCCCAACTCCGCGAGGATGTCCGGAGTCGGGACCAGTGTTATCTCCGGCGGGCCCGACGCCTTCTTGAGCTTGCGTTCGACGGCCTCCTCCGGCTTGAAATCTGCGACGGCGGCCGCCTTCACGATCACATCACACTCCGGCGCCCGCTCGAGCACGGCGGCTCGCATCTCATCGGCCGTGGCAACCTGCACGAGCTCGACTCCGGAGGGTGGCTCCGCACTTGTGGCACCCGCCACAACCGTGACCTTCGCCCGCCGGGCGGCGGCCTCCCGGGCGATCGCAAAACCCATCCGGCCCGAGGAGCGATTGCCGACGAAACGAACGGGGTCTATTGGCTCCTGGGTTCCGCCGGCGGTAACCAGCACCCTGACTCCGGCGAGGTCCTCGGCGCGCCCCAGAGCCCTCAGCCCGGCCCGCACGATCTCGTCGGGCTCCGACATTCGGCCTGCGCCGCTGTCCCCGGACGACAGCGCCCCCTCGGACGGGCCAACGAGGGTCACGCCGTGCTTCTCCAACGTGGCGATGTTCCCTCGTGTCGCCGGGTGCTCCCACATCTCGGTGTGCATGGCAGGCGCAAGCAGAACCGGGGACCTGACCGTTAACAGCACCGCAGAGAAGAGGTCGTCGGCGATACCCAATGCCATTTTCGCCACGGCATTGGCGGTCGCGGGGGCGACGATGGTCAGGTCGGCCCCCCGGGCGAGCTCGACGTGTGGGACGTCGGCGCCCGAGCCGAACATCTCGGTGGATACCGGATTGCCGCTCAGGGCGGCGAATGTCTGTGCTCCGACGAAGTGCTGAGCCGATCGGGTCATCACGACCCGGACGTCTGCTCCCATCTCGGCGAAGCTGCGAACGACAACGACCACCTTGAAGGCAGCGATGCCCCCGGACACGCAGACAAGGATCTTCTTGCCTTGCGCCTTGACGTCCGGAGGGGGCGCGCCCGCACCCATGGAAAAAGGGTTACTTGATGCCGTCGGCGGTGCGCTCGTAGGCGACCTTGCCCTCGGCGATCTCCTGGAGCGAGATGGACAGGGCCTTGGGCGCCTGGTCGGGGCTGATGCCTACCTGCGGCGGGGTGTACTCGTTGACGCCCTCACCGAGCTGGCTGAAGTAGGAATTGATCTGCCGGCTCCGCTTGGCGGCAAGAATGACAAGGGTGTACTTGGAATCGACCTTGTCGATCAACGCTTCGATCTTGGGCTCTATCACTGTGTGTGTGGTCCTTTCCTGGTCTCTGTCCCGTCCAGTATAAGGAGTAGGCGCTCTACCGCCTTGTCTATTGCGTCGTTGACCACTATGTGGTCGTAGAGGCCCTTGTTCTTCACCTCCTCGTAGGCGGCCTTCATCCTCTTCGTAAGAGACGGCGGATCCTCCGTCCCCCGGCCACGCAGCCGCAGGAACAGGTCGTCGAGCGAGGGCGGCTCGACGAATACGAGAACCGCCTGCGGGCGGGCCCTCTTCACCGAGACCGCCCCCTGGACGTCGAGCTCGCAGATGACGTCCCGCCCCTGCGCCAGGGCCCGGTCCACCGGCTGTCTCGGAGTCCCGTAGTGGTTGCCGTAGACCTCGGCCGATTCCAGCAGGTCTCCTCGCTCACGCATGGCCCTGAACTCCGGAACCGAGACGAACCTGTAGTCGATCCCGTGGCGCTCACCCGGGCGCGCCGGACGGGTGGTGGCCGAGACCGACAGCCAGACATCCGGCCTCTGACCCAGCACCCCGCGCACCACCGTTCCCTTGCCCGCGCCCGAGGGTCCTGAGACGACAAATAGATGGGGCCCGTCAGCGCCGGGCAAGCTCACCCAACAAGTGCTCTTTCTGCTTGGCGCCAAGCCCCCGCATTCTCCGGGACTCCGAGATCTCGGAGCGCTCCATCAATTTGCGGGCCCTCACCCGGCCCACCCCTGGAAGCGCCTCGAGAACCGCCGACACCCTCATCTTGCCGACCACGGCGTCATCGGTACGCTCGAGAAGGTCCAGGAGGCTGATCTCGCCCCTTTTCAGTTGCTCCTTCAGCTCGACTCTCTTGCGCCGGGCGAGGGCCGCCTTTTCGAGAGCTTGGCGTCGTTGTTCCTCGGAAAGGGGAGGTGGCAACGGCATTCGGGCATCCTCCTTGGCTCGCTGACTCGCAGCCCCGGAATCATCAAACCGAGCATGGAACGGTCGGGGCTTTCGGGGAAGGGCGAGTATAGAAGCGCCGGTCGCTCCATGCTTCGGTGCACTCCGGGGCCCGGTGTGCGGGCTCGCCGGTGCAATGAACCGGGCTCCGCCCTCTCTAGGGCAGTCGCCTGCTCCCGGGATCCTCGAGCGGCGCCCCGGACCGGCATTGGGGACAGGACGCGGCGTCCCACGAGGCCGCCTCGAGCCGGGCGAGTGCCTCGAGTGGAACCCCCAACGACGGGGGCGAACCCGGCTCGCTTCGGTCAACCAGGGCGCCGACGCCCACGGGAACCGCCCCCGCCGCGCTCACCAGATCCACCACCTCGCGCGCCGAACCGCCAGTGGTGACGACGTCTTCGACCACCAGGACCCGCTCCCCCGGGTCCAGACGGAAGCCCCGCCTGAACGCCATGCGTCCGTCCACCCGTTCGGTGAAGACGCTGCGTGTCCCCGCAGCAAGGGCGGTCGCCCATCCCAGCACGAGGGCCCCCATCGCGGGGCTGGCGACGACATCGAACCCACCCTCGAAACGCGCCGCCAACGCGTGGCCGCACAGTTGAGTCGGGGCGGGATTCTCGAACAGGCGGAACTTCTGCACATAGACGTCCGAATGACGTCCCGACGAGAGCTTGAAGTGACCGCGCAGCAGCGCCCCGGTTTCGGCCAGGAGGAGTTCCGGATCGAATCCCGTCACTCCCCCACCGCCATCGCAAGGGCGCGTGCGGCGGCGCCGGGATCCACGGCCGCCGTTATGGGTCTCCCGATCACGAGCAGGTCGGCTCCTTCGGCGAGCGCCCTCTCGGGAGGAAGCGTCCTCCTCTGATCCCCGGCCGCAGCACCGTCGGGACGGATCCCCGGCACGACCAGCAGAGGGCCCCCCTCCGACCGCGCGCCGAAGCGGCGACGCAGGGCGCCGATCTCGAGGGGGGAGCACACCAGGCCCGGGCACCCCGCCTCGAGCGCCAGCTCGGCAAGCCGGATCACCGCATTCTCGGTGGAGCCCGCCAGACCCAGCACCCTCAACGCCGCCTCGTCAAGGCTGGTGAGCACCGTCACACCCAGGAGCTCGAGTGCCGGGCCGGCTGCCTCCACTGCCGCCAGCAGCATGTCGCGGCCACCGGCGGCATGCACCGTCGTGTAGGCCACGGGCAGCCGGGACACGGCCTCGACCGCGCCCGCAACCTGGTGGGGAATGTCGTGCAATTTGAGATCGAGGAAGACCGGGCGCTCCGCAGCAAGGTGCCCGAGGGGACCAGAGCCCGATCCGATGAAGGCCGACGGGCCGATCTTGAAGGCACCCACGCTGCGCGCGGTTGCCGAGGCGACGGCCCGATTGGTGTCCCAGTCGGGCGCGTCCAACGCCACGCATATTGGGTTTGCCGGCGCCGTTACCCTTCGAGCTTCAGACACCCAACCAACTCCGCAACATCCCCCACCCCGCCGGCCGCCATGTAATCCCGGATGCCGCCGGCCACCTTCGGGCAGGCGCCCGGATCGACAAAGTTGGCGGTCCCGACAGCAACCGCAGATGCACCCGCCATGATGAGCTCCAGCGCGTCGGTGGCGGTCTGCACTCCCCCCTGCCCGATGATCGGCACGTGGGGCCACAACCGGTGCACCTCGTGGACCGCGCGGACGGCGATGGGGCGAATGGCCGGACCGGACAGCCCGCCCATGCCTCCGGCGAGCTTCGGCCGCCGGGTCGACACGTCCACCGCCATACCGAACACGGTGTTGATCAATGACAGGCCGTCGGCGCCTGCCTCGAGTGCGCTCTCTGCGATAAGCGGAATGCTCGTGACGTTGGGAGACAGTTTGGCGAACACCGGTTTCGATCTGAGAACGGCTTTGACGCTTCGCACCACCTCAGCGGTTGCAGAAGCCGAGTGAGCAAATATGTGGTTGCGGTCTTCGAGGTTGGGACAAGAGATGTTCAGCTCCACCGCGGCCAGCGAAGTGTTGGCAGCTTCGATCCTGTGAGCGACCTTGACGAACTCATCGACACTGTTTCCCGCAATCGACGCAACGACCGTGGCATCCTGAGCGGACAACCACGGAAGGTCCTCCGCCAGAAAGTGCTCCACCCCTTTGTTCTGGATGCCGATCGCATTGAGCATCCCCGAGGGTGTCTCGCACATCCGAGGCGTGGGCTTGCCACTCCACGGTGTGAGCGTCATCGACTTAACGATGACGCCTCCAAGGGCTTTGAGATCCAGGAACGCCGCCGCCTCCCGGCCGGCGCCGAAGGTGCCCGACGCAGCCAGGACCGGATTGGCGAGCCTGAGGCCGGCCAGTGTGACGGCGAGATCTGGAGTCATCTGGTCTAGTTGCCCGGGGGGCCGTGCCCGGCCCCGGCTTCCGGCTGCAGCCCCGCCCTCACCGCACCTCCGCCCAGCGACAACTCGGACTGGTCCTGGGCGACGTGCTCATGTCCACTGCTCCAGATCACCTGTGCCCCGTTGAACACCGGGCCCTCGGTGCAGGTACGCGCATAGACAACACTTCGCCCGGCGCTCGCGCCCTTGGATCGCCGTTCGCGAAGCGGCATGACACACGTCATGCAGACACCGTAGCCACATGCCATCAGCTCCTCGACGGCGACCTGGACAAACACCTTCTTCTCCATGCAGATCCGTGCGACGGCTGCCAGCATGGGATCGGGCCCGCAGGCATAAACGACTTCGGTGCCGCACCCATCCATTGTGTCCGCCAGCACATCGGTCACGCGCCCTCTTGCGCCGGCGCTTCCGTCCTCGGTCGTGAGATTGCAAACCGACGCCATGCGTCTGAGGTCCATCGCGTTCAACAGATGATCGGCGTTGCGCGCACCCAGAACGACATCGATCCGATGCCCGTCCTTGCGCAACCTGTCGCCGAGAAAGAACAGCGGAGCGGCCCCTACACCCCCACCGACGAGCAGGCACTTGGCCTTTCTCTGCGGAATGGAGAAGCCGACTCCGAGTGGGCCCATGACATCGATCTTGTCGTGGATGTGCATAGCAGCAAGCTGCCTGGTCCCGGGGCCCCGGAGGTCGAACACGATCTCGATCGTCGAGGGTGCGCTGCCCTGCTCGTGCACGCGGAAGATCGAGAACGGGCGCCGCAGTATGAAGTCGCGATTAGGACCGCAGGAGACGTTGATGAATTGTCCGGGCTCCACCTGTGCGCCGATCCCCGGCGCCACCAGAGCCAGGGCATGGTAATTCTCGCCGTACTTCTTGTGGGAGAAAACGCCCGCCGCAACCAAGGAGGGGCTCATGTGCTGCTCTTCAGGTAGCTCTGCAGTGAGTTGACTCCGTGCTCGCCGCGTGACAGCGCCTCGATTGCCTGCACTCCCGCCGTCATACCCGCCATTGTCGTTATACACGGAACTCCGGCCCGTACTGCTGCGGTGCGAATCTCATAGCCGTCGTTGCGTGCGCCACGGCCCCATGGCGTGTTGAAGATCATGTCGATGTCGCCCGCATGGATCCTCTCGACGATGTTGGGCTCGCCGGCGATCTGTGGCTCGGACACCTTCGCCACGCGGGTGACGTCCACACCCGCACGCTCCAAGACGCCGGCGGTGCCCCTCGTGGCCATAAGCGTGAAACCCAGCTCCTGGAGGCGCTTGGTGGGCCAGATAACGGCCCTCTTGTCGGTGTTGGCCACCGAGATGAACACCGTCCCCTTCAAGGGGAGGTGCACTCCCGCAGCAGCCTCTGCCTTTGCGAAGGCCAGCCCGAAGTCCCGGTCAATGCCCATAACCTCGCCGGTGGAACGCATCTCCGGCCCCAGCACCACGTCCTGTCCGGGAAAGCGCTCGAAAGGCATAACGGCTTCCTTGACGGCGACGTGTCGCAGACCTTCGTGGCCGGCGCCCGTGTCCGGGAGCAAGCCTTCGGCGCGCAGCTCTTGGAGTGTTGAGCCCGTCATCACGCGCGCCGCGACCTTGGCGAGTGGGACCCCGGTCGCCTTTGAGATGAAGGGAACTGTGCGAGAGGCGCGCGGGTTCGCCTCGATGACGTAGACGGAGTCGCCCTTCAGAGCGAACTGAACGTTGAGCAGTCCCTTGATTCGCAAGGCCCGGGCAATGGCCTCGGTAGCGGCCATGATCTCGCCGATCTGATCGTCGGCGAGTGTCATCGGGGGGATGACGCAGGCCGAATCGCCGGAGTGGATGCCGGCTTCTTCAATGTGCTCGAGGACGCCGCCGACATAGAGCTCGTCTGAGTCAAACACCGCGTCACAGTCGATCTCGATGGCGCCCTCGAGGAACTTGTCGACCAACACGGGCTGATTGGGAGTCACATCTGCGGCTTCCACCATATAACGCTCGAGCGATTCTTCGTCATAGACGATCGCCATGGCACGCCCGCCGAGAACGTATGAAGGACGCACGAGGACGGGGTAGCCGATCGACTTCGCCACCGCGCTTGCCTGGCGAACCGACCTGGCCATGCCTCCCGGCGGGCTCGCAAGGCGCAGGCCGGCGAGCAGCTCGCCAAAGCGCTGCCTGTCCTCGGCCCTGTCGATCGCCTCGAATGAAGTGCCCAGGATCGGTACCCCCGCTTCGGTGAGCCGCCCTGCGAGCTTGAGCGGGCTCTGGCCTCCAAGCTGGACGATCACACCCTCGGGCTTTTCCCGGGCCACCACGTTCATCACGTCCTCGAAGGTAAGGGGCTCGAAGTAGAGGCGATCCGAGGTGTCGTAGTCGGTCGAGACGGTTTCGGGATTGCAGTTGAGCATCACCGTCTCGTAACCCGCGTCCCGCAGGGCAAAGGCAGCATGGACGCAGCAGTAGTCGAACTCGATCCCCTGTCCGATGCGGTTGGGGCCCGACCCAAGTATCAGGACCCTGGGCCGAACACCGTCACTTACTTCGTCCTCGTCCTCGTAGGTCGAGTAGTGGTACGGAGTTTGTGCCTCGAACTCAGCGGCGCACGTATCGACGGTCTTAAAAGTCGGGAGCACCTCGAGAGCAAGGCGGCGCGCACGTATTTCGGACTCGCCTACACCAAGCATGTGGCCAATTTGGGAATCGGAGTAACCGGATCGTTTGGCCGTCTTCATCATCGAAGCATCCAGGGCGTCGGCCGAGCTCAAGCTTGTGATGGCCTTCTTGACCCCGGCCATGTCGGCGATCTGGCCGATGAACCAGGCATCGATGGAGGTGAGGCGCGCAACGTCGGCCACACCCATGCCGTGCGCCAGCGCGTGCTCGATGCGCGCCAAGCGTGCTTCTGTAGGCTGCACCAGCCCGTCTGCACCCGGCATACCGTCGTCGATGACCTCCGGCGTCTGCTTCTCGAGCGACCGCCACCCCTTTTGGAGCGCCTCCGGAAAGGTTCGCCCTATCGCCATAACCTCGCCCAACGACTTCATCTGGGTGGTCAGCTCGGGCGGCGCGCCGGGGAACTTCTCGAAGCTCCACCGTGGGATCTTGACGACCACATAGTCGATCGACGGCTCAAAGGAGGCCGGCGTCTTCCTCGTGATGTCGTTGGGAATCTCGTCGAGCGTGAAGCCCACCGCGAGCTTCGCTGCAATCTTAGCGATGGGGAAACCCGTCGCCTTCGACGCAAGAGCGCTCGAACGGGACACGCGGGGATTCATCTCGATTATCACGCGCCGGCCGGAGACCGGATCTACCGCGAACTGCACGTTCGAGCCCCCCGTTGCGACCCCGATGGCCCGCATTACGCGGGCGCCGTCGTCGCGCATTGCCTGGTACTCGAGGTCGGTCAGGGTCATCGCCGGTGCAACCGTGATCGAGTCCCCGGTGTGTACGCCCATCGGGTCCACGTTCTCGATCGAGCAGACGACGACGACGTTGTCATTCACGTCGCGCATGAGCTCGAGTTCGAACTCCTTCCAACCCATGAGGAACTCCTCGATGAGAACCTCGCCGATTCCCGACAGCCGAATCCCGTGATCGGCCGCCTGCTCCAGCTCGCCGGCGTTGTGGACGACGCCCGAGCCACCTCCGCCCAGGACATACGAGCCGCGGACGACCAGCGGATAGCCCAGCTCCACGCCAACCTCGAGCGCATCCTCGACGGAATGGGCGAACGAGGAGCGGGGGATGTCCAGGCCTGCGGCGGCCATCGTGTCCCGGAACCGGCGGCGGTCCTCGGCGCGCCCTATGGACTCCTGCGTGGCGCCTATGAGCTCGACCCCGTAGGCCTCCAGGACTCCGGCGGAGGCGAGCTCCATCGCCACGTTGAGCCCGGTCTGTCCCCCCATTGTCGGGAGGCACGCGTCGGGCCGCTCGCGTGCGATGACCGCCTCCACGTACTCCGAGGTGATGGGCTCGATGTAGGTCGCGTCGGCCAAATCGGGGTCGGTCATGATCGTGGCCGGATTCGAGTTCACGAGCACCACCCGGTACCCCTCGGCGCGCAGCACCTTGCACGCCTGGGCCCCGGAGTAATCGAACTCACACGCCTGGCCGATCACAATCGGCCCCGACCCGATCACGAGGATGGTCTCGAGATCGGTCCGCGCCGGCATCAGCCCGCCCCGATCTCGGGGCCAAACCCGGTTCGAGTGGGTGAGAGATGTGAACTATTCGCACTCTCCACCCGCTCGGCCCTTACTTCCGGTGGGCGCCTCTTGCTTCGGCCTTGCGGCCCATGCGCGCCCGTTTCTTGCGCTGACGGTCCTTCTTCCAGCGGACCAGCTTGCGGTCTCCTCGGCCCATGGTTCATCCTCTCTGCAGCTCGAGCTCGGCGGGCTGGAACGCCTCGATCAGGTCTCGGAACCTCGTGAAGAGGTAGCACGAGTCGTGCGGACCAGGCCCGGCTTCCGGGTGGTACTGGACACTGTAGGCGAGGCCGGGTATCTCGAGGCCCTCGACCGTGCCGTCGTTCAGGTTGACATGGGTCAGGCGGGCCGGGGTTGCGTCGAGCGAACCAGCCTCCACAGCGAAGCCATGGTTCTGGGAGGTGATCTCGATGGCGCCGCCATCAAGGCGTTGAACCGGGTGGTTGGCGCCCCGGTGGCCGAAGGGTAGCTTGAAGGTCCGCGCCCCCAGGGCGAGGCCGAGGATCTGGTGCCCGAGGCACACCCCGAAGACCGGGAGGCGGCCCAGGAGCGCCCGAACGGTGGCGATCCCATAGGTCACCGGCTCTGGATCACCCGGCCCATTGGACAGGAAGACTCCCTCGTATCCCCCGGCAAGTATGGCCTCGGCGGTCGTGGTACCGGGGACGACGGTGACGGCGCACCCGGCCGCCGCCAGAAGCTCGGCCTGATTGCGCTTCATCCCGAAGTCGAACGCGGCGATCTCGGGCCGTCGTCCGGTCCGGGGGCCCACCGGAAAGGTCTCGGCGCGCAGGCGGGCCTCGCGCGGCTCCCCCGGGTGCGCGGGCCGCCACCGGTAGGCGTGGGGCGTGCCGGTCTCGCGCGCCAGGTCGGCCCCCACGAGGCTCCGGGTCGCCCGGGCTATGTCCACGAGCTCGCCTGGATCGGTGACCTCGCTCGATAAGGCGCCCCGCATGGCTCCCCTGGTCCGCAAATGCCTCGTCAGCCGGCGGGTGTCGATCTCGGTGAGGCCCGGGACACCGTGCCCGTCGAGATACCCTTCGAGCGAGCCTGTCGACCGCCACGACGATGGCCGGTCGGTGAGGCTTCTCGTGATGAGTCCCGCCGCCCACGGCCGGTGGGACTGGTCGTCGGTGGCGTTGACCCCGGTATTGCCGATATGGGGTGCGGTCATCGCCACGATCTGCCCGTGGTAGGAGGGGTCGGTCAGGATCTCCTGGTAGCCGGCCATCGAGGTGTTGAAGCAGACCTCGCCGGTCGCCGTGCCCGGGGCGCCGAATGCCTCACCGCGCCACACGGC
>JACDCD010000154.1 GCA_013694625.1 Actinomycetota bacterium
CTGCATCGCCGATGGCTGCGTTCCTCGTCGCTCACGTACCTCCAGGTACGCTCGACTCCTCGCGCCTTGCCCTCGGCGCGCCGGGACGCTCTCGGTGCAGGCGTTACTTGCGCGACGAACCACTAGCCGGTGAAACTTAAAATAGCATGAGCCGACCAGCCACCTCAGGTGAAATGGCCGAGGCGAGCGGCGGGGGACGACCCATGACGACACAGGACAGAGGAGACCTCGCCCTACCGGACGAAGCTCCGGCGCCCTGGGCGTCGTTCGTGCCGGACCACGTCGCCGGCCACCTGGGCCACCGGGCCACCTCACCGGTGGGTTGGGAGCGACGGTTCGAGGCCGCAGTCCTGTTCGTGGACATATCCGGCTTCACTCCGATGAGCGAGCAGCTCGGGAAGCACGGCCCCATGGGGACCGAGGAGTTGAGCGCCATCCTCAACAACTATTTCGGGCCGATGGTTGACCTCATACGGTCCTTCGGCGGCGACATCGCAAAGTTCGGTGGCGATTCACTGACCGTTCTGTTCCCCTACACCGGGTCAACGAAGGGAACCGTTGTTCGCCGTGCGATCCAGTGCGCACACGACATGCTCGACGCAATGCGAAGTTACAGGACCATACCCACGCACGCGGGTGTCTTCAGCCTCTCGATCAAGGCCGGCCTTGCGGCCGGGCCGGTGCTCTCGACGGTGGTCGGAGACCCTCACCTGCGCCTCGACCATGTGGCGGCGGGACGGACTCTGGACATTGCCGCAGCGGCGGAACACCATGCCGACCCGGGGGAACTGTGGGCCGACCCTGAGGCACTCAGGGCCGCCGGACCGGTCAGAGTGCTCGAGGACCGGGATGGGTTCGCATCCTTGGGCCGGCCTCTGAAGCGCGCCCGACATGCCGGGCGCCAATCCAAATCGTCTCAGAGCCACCCCGTGCCCGCGGCTTTCGTCCACCCTGCCATCGCAGAGCTGCTCCGGGCGGGCCGAACGGGATTCCTCGCAGAGCACCGCCATGTAACGATCATGTTTGTCTCGTTTGACGGCCCCGACTACGACAACGATCCGAACTCCGCTTCGATTCTGCAGGAGTACCTCTGTTCGGTCATTCACGTGGTCGAGCGCTACGACGGTCACTTTGCCCAAACCGACATGGGCGACAAAGGCAGCAAATTTCTCGCCCTCTTCGGCGCGCCCATCACACACGAGGACGATGTAACGAGAGCACTCCTGTGCGCACTGGAGTTGAAGGGGTTGGGCCAAGGGGCAATTCGCTGCGGCGTCAACTCGGGTTTGGTGTTCTGTGGACCGCTCGGGTCGAGCACCCGGCAGGAGTACGCGGTCATAGGGGACTCGGTGAACCTCTCTGCAAGGTTGATGCAGCTTGCCGGCCCCGGGGAGATCGTCGTGGGACCGGCAACCCAGAAACTCTCCGGCGGGGCATTCGATCTCGAGCCCAGAGACCTCGTGCGGGTGAAGGGAAAAGAGCAGCCCGTGGCCACCCATCTGCTCCGCGGCCCGAAAGGCCACCCTTCCACACGGCCGGTGCAGACCGTCCTTCCGTTCGTCGGCCGGCGCCATCAGTTGAGCCTCGCCTCAGCCACGACCGAGCGGGCCGTGCAGGGCGAAGGCCAAATCATCGCCCTGTCAGGAGAGGCCGGGATAGGGAAGACGAGGCTGTGTGCCGAGATTACAGAAGCGTCCCGGCGGCTGGGGGCCGATGTCCTGAATGGGGCCTGCCAGTCCTACGGAACGAGAAGCGGCTACCTCGTATGGCGGACGGTATGGCGCAGCCTCCTCCGGATAGACGAGGGTGGATCACTGCAGGAGCAGGTCAATCGGATTCAGATGCGGCTCGCGGAGATAGATCCCCTTCTCCTTCCGAGATTGCCACTACTTCGCGCCGTTCTCGACATCCGCATCCAGGACAACGAGACGATCCGATCGATGGGTGCCGAGCTGCGTTCCGAAGCCCTGAAGGACCTGCTACTTCAGATACTTCGCCATGCCGCGGCCACCAGACCTTTGCTGGTAGTGCTCGAGGACTGTCACTGGATCGACCCCGTCTCGCAGGAACTGCTGGCGTTCCTGGGACGCAATATCGTAAACGTTCCTGTAGCCATGATCGTTCTCCACCGGTGGCCTTCACAAGACAAGGACCCACTGACCGGTCTCCGGGAGTGGCCGCATCTGACCCAGATAACGCTGGCGGAGCTCGAGCCCAACGATGTTCGAGCTCTTGTGGATGCGAAGCTTGACGACCTATTCGGGACCGAGCACGAACCTTTCCCGGAGATGACCGAAAGAGTCACCAAACAGGGTCAGGGCAATCCTTTCTACATTGAGGAGTTGTTGAACTTCATCCGCGCCGAGGGCGCCGGCGGCCAACCGGATCGCACCCCCGAACTTCCCGCAAGCTTGCATGCGCTGATAATGGCGCGCATAGATCAACTCTCTGAGGGTCAGAGAACAACGCTGAAGGTCGCAAGTGTGATTGGACGAACCTTCAGATCACGCTGGATATGGAACAGCTATCCTCCCGCCGGATCCCCCCGCGTAGTGGCCCGGCAACTCGAAGAGCTCGAACGCGCCCGCATGATGAGCCTCCACGCGAGAAAACCCGAGATGGAGTATCTGTTCAGGCATGCAATAGGCCACGAGGTAGCCTACAACAGCCTCACCTTTGCGATGAGGGCCACCCTTCACGAGCAGATAGCGGGCTTCATCGAGCAGGCGTACGCCTCCGATTTGGGCGGCTATGTAGACATTCTCGCCCACCACTTTTCACATACCAAGAACAAACCCAAGCAGCGCCACTATTATCGCTCGGCCGCCGACAGGGCAAAGGTGATCTTCAACAACGAGGTTGCACTCGATTTCTATCAGCGCCTGCTTCTGCTGGTGGACGACGCCGAGCGTTCAGGGGTTTTGAGAAACCTGGGCCAGGTGTATCAACTCGTCGGCAGATGGGATGCGGCCGCCCGGACGTACAGGGACGCTCTGGATCTCGCCCGAGAGAAGGAGGACGCCGTCGGACTGGCTGAAGCACAGTGCGCTCTCGGATATCTGATGACGTTCACGGCCACATACCGGGACGCGCTGGAGCTTCTTGAACAGGCCGGCCGGGGGTTCGCCGAAGCCGGTGTGGACGAGGGTGAGGCCCGGACCCTCGAATACATGAGTCATACCTACTTTCACCTAGCCGACTACGGGGGCGCGCTCGATCACGCACGGCGTCACCTCGCCATCGCCCTTCGGCTCGGTGACAAGCGAGCCGCGAGCGATGCCCTCGAAAACATGGGCCGGGCTCACTGGCATCGTGGTAAGCATGACTCCGGGCTGAGGTGTCTGCACGAAGCGCTGGATGCGGCCACCGACATTGGCTACGACCGGGGAATGGTTCATGCATGCAACGACATCGCGGGCCTGTATGCCGAGCTCGGGAAAACGGAGCAGGCGCTCACCTATCTGCATGAGGCCCTGGAGGTCGCGAACCGAACGGGGTACCGGCTGCTGCTCGGTATGAGCACGGGCAACGCAGGTATTCTCTATCGCAATCAGGGCGACCACGGGCGCGCACTCGATTGTCTTCTCTACTCATTGGAGTCTGGCGTTGAGATGGGAGACAGGCCGGGGGTCGTCAACGGTTTGACGGAACTTGCGCTTCTGATGAGTGATCGAGGTCGGTTCCAGGAGGCGGAAACACTTTTCGACACAGCGACGCGCTTCGGGCGCGAGTTAGCGTCGCCTCACTTCTTGTGCTTCTGCCTTCAACACTATGCCGAGTTGCTCGACTCCCAGGGTCGTCATCTCGAATCGCAGCCACTGGCGGTCGAGGCGCTCGACATTGCCACTCGAGTAGAGGACAGTGAGGTTCGCTTTGGTGCGGAAGTGCTTGTTATCCGGCTAGACACAGCCCTCGGACGGATCACAACTGAAGTCGCCACCGAGAGATTCAGATCCTTGTTGGCGCAAGGGGGCCAAGCTCATGAGCAAGCCGCTCTCCACTACGAGTTATGGCGCCTCACGGGTGACGAACCCTCCGGACGGCAAGCGGCCGCTCTTTACGGCGAGCTGCACCAATCCACCTGCAACGTGTTCTACAGCAGTCGCCGGTCGGAGATCACGGGAGAGCCTTCGCCCGATCCTCGGCCGCTTCCGCCCCTCCCCGCCGCCCTGATGGGCCGGCGGAAGGAAGACCTTGACGCTCTGCTTCAGAAGGCCGGCCTGCTGTACCCGGGGGCGTGATAGCCGCATCCATGGCCTTCGGCTGAGGGGTCGTAGGCTCGGGGGATGGTCGACAGTGTCGATGACCTGTTCGGATTGCCACTCGCCGAGTTCACCTCGTCTCGCAATGAGCTCGCCGCCCGCGTTGCCGCTCGCGGAGACAAGGTCGAAGCGCGCGCCATCAAGTCGCTCCGCAAGCCCAACGTCGTTGCGTGGACACTGAATCAGTTGTCGCGTCGCCATAAAGAAACGGTTGAGAGGCTTGTCGCCACTTACGCCGTTGGAACCGCCAACAGCGCAGAGGAAGTGCGGTCGGTGACCGAGGCGAGAAGACAACTTGTCGCCGAGCTCGTGGTTGCCGCCAGGAACATCCTCTCAGAAGGCGGTGCGGCGTCGCCTCAAGCGACAATGCAAAAGGTGTCGCAGGCACTCTACGCGGGCGGCAATGAGGGTGATCGCGAGCTGCTGCTGCAAGGACGTCTGGTGAGCGATCTCGGATCTCCAAGCCTCGACTCTGCTTTCGGTCTGTCCTCGTCGACAGACGGAGATCCGCCGGTCCCGAACGAGGACGCTCAGAAACTCGAGACTCTGAGTCAGAAGGCGGTCGCCGCCGAGCAGTCGGCGGGACAACTAGAGGATGCCGCTCGCCGGCTCGAAGTCGAGGCAGAGCGCGCCCGAGCTGAGCTGGCCGGCGCCGAGGAGCGCTCGAGACGCGCGAGGAGGAAGGCCGAAGCCGGGCGCCAACTGGCAGCCGAGGCCAGAATCAGGCTGGACGAGGCTCAGAATGCAACTGACGGGCGGGACGTCGCCCCTTAGAATCACGGCCGTACGCCGGGGCAGAGTCGTTCGGAGGGGCAAATGACCATCGTGGGCAGGCTGGCAGCAAAGCTCATCGTCGCCAGGGCGTTGATCTCGTCACTGCGTTCGAAGTGGCAGCCGACCACTGCCGAAGAGGTCGCAGGGCACCCCCGGCCGGAAAGGGCGAGCGCCTCTTCGGACTGTGGGGCCGGGCGGGAACCCACCGTCGATGATCTGCCCCCGGGGCCCATCCCGTCGCAACAGCGAGGGCCTCCGGGCCCGGACTCACCGCTCGAGCTCCCAGCACACGATTGGCGCGAAACCATCATGCGCACCGTCAAAGAGATCAAGGGCGATCGCGTGACGCTTGTCGCCGCGGGAATGGCCTACTACTTCTTCCTGGCGATCTTCCCGGGATTGATCGCCGCGGTGGGCATCCTAGGGCTGATCGATGTGAGCGACGCCTTCCTCGACGAAGTTACCTCTTCGATCTCCTCGACCCTTCCCGGAAGTGCCGGCGCCATCCTTACGACCGCGCTCAACGATGCGCAGGCCGCGCCGGAGGCGGCATCTCTGGTCGCCGCGATATTTGGAATCGCGGTGGCGTTATGGAGTGCTTCCTCCGGCATGGTTGCGCTGCAATCCGGGATGAACATCGCCTACGACATTGCCGAGGACAGAAAGTTCGTGATGAAGCGGCTGGTCGCGTTTGCTCTGATCCTCGTCACCGGCGTCCTGGGGGCCGTACCGTCGCCGTTCTTCTCCTTCGGGGATTCGACCTTCTTCGACGTGCTCGGTTGGTCTGTGACCGTGGTGGCGTTGTTCTTGATGTTTTCCATCTTCGACGCCATCGGCCCCAAACGTGACACGCCCCATTGGAAATGGGTAAGCCCAGGCGGCCTGGTGGGTGCGTTCATCTGGCTGGTAGCCGCCATCGGACTCACGATCTACGTAGGGGGCCTGGGCAACTACGCCAAGACCTACGGGGAGCTTGGTGGAGTCGTTGTAATGATCCTGTGGCTCTACCTGAGCGCGCTTGCGATCCTCATCGGAAGCGAGCTGAACGCCGAGCTGGAACGGCAGAGCGCCCTGCGAACCGCAACCGAGGTGCAGGGCATCTAGTCGAACACGGTGGCGCCCCGGCTGCGATCCCCTAAATCGCATCTTGACCGGAGCATCCCGGGTTCGAGGATCCACCAGTGCGGCTAGCCTGGCCGTTCACGTGCGATTGGTCGTACAACAACACGAGGAGGTCACCTTGCAGATCGGGATGGTGGGGCTGGGCCGGATGGGCGCCAACATGACCACGCGCCTGCTCGGCGGCGATCACGATGTGGTGGTCTACGACGTAAACCCCGAAGCGGTCGAAAAAAGCGTCGCAGAGGGTGCGACCGGAGCAGACTCGCTCGCCGACCTCGCCGGCAAGCTACGCGCACCGAGGGCGGTATGGGTGATGGTCCCGGCAGGAGCCATAACGACAGAGACGATAGAGACGCTGGCTCCGCTTCTGGAGCCGGGCGATGCTCTGATCGACGGGGGCAACTCCCGTTACACCCAGAGCATGGAGCATGCCGCCAACCTTGCCGAGAAGGACGTTGGCTTCGCAGATGCCGGGACCTCAGGCGGGATCTGGGGTCTCAAGAACGGTTACTGCATCATGGTGGGGGCCGAAGACGACACCTTCAAGCGCCTCGAGCCCATCTTCGCGACGCTCGCACCCGACCATGGGTACGCGCATGTCGGGCCCCCAGGGTCGGGCCACTTCGTCAAGATGATGCACAACGGCATCGAGTACGGGCTTATGCAAGCCTACGGTGAGGGCTTCGAGCTGCTTAACTCCAGTGCCCATTTCGACCTCGACCTGGGTCAGATCGCCGAGGTGTGGCGTCACGGAAGCGTCGTGCAGTCGTGGCTCCTCGACCTCGCGGCCTCCGCTCTGACCAAGGATCCCGACCTATCCAGCCTGGACGATTATGTCGAGGACTCCGGCGAGGGGCGTTGGACGATAGAGACTGCACTCGAGAACGCGGTTCCCGCTCCGGTCATCGCCTTGTCGCTTTTCAGGCGCTTCTCCTCCCGCCAGGATGAGTCGTTCTCGAACAAGCTGCTGGCTGCGCTCCGCAACGAGTTCGGGGGCCACCCGGTGCATGCAGCCATGGACCGTTAAAGGGAACGGTCAGCGGCCCCGAGATCGAGGGCCACCGCAACCGCCACCGGCCCATCGTGGGAGATGGAGATCTCGACGCGGTGCACCGCGGCGCCCCCCTGGACCTCCACGCTCGGCGCGCCGTGCTCGGCGCGACTCACCTCGATTCGGCGCGCCCATGCCACCAACGGCCCGAGGCCCAGAGCCTTGATTACCGCCTCCTTCGCAGCGAGGGTTCCGGCGAAATGCTTCGCCGGCTCCGGAAACGAGCGGCAGTAGGACCTCTCCTTCTCGCTGAACAGCCGCTCTTCGAGCACGGGGAAGCGTTCGAGGCTGGAGCTCAGGCGTGCGACATCGACGACATCGACGCCCAGCAAAGTTAAGCCGGCCTGAAGGCCAGGCACGAGTTCTGCCCGCCAAAGCCAAAGCTGTTGCTCAGAGCCAGTCCGGGCTTGACCTCGCGTGGTCCCTCAGAGACGTAGTCCAGGTCGCATTCGGGATCCGGATTATCCAGGTTGTTCGTCCCGGGGACGATCCCCTTCTGCAACGCCAGCACCACCGCCGCAGCCTCGATAGCGCCCGCAGCTCCCAGGAGGTGGCCGGTCTGAGACTTCGTCGAGGAGATCGGTATGCGCTTGGCCTCGGTCCCGAATGCGTTCTTGATCGCCACCGTTTCGATCCTGTCGTTGAACGGCGTGCCCGTCCCGTGGGCGTTGATGTAGGCGACGTCCTCGGGTGCTGCCCTTGCGTCGGCCAGTGCAGCCCGCATGGCGCGCTCGGCGCCATGGCCTTTGGGGTCGGGCTGGGTGACGTGGTAAGCGTCCGCCGAGGCGCCGTAGCCGACCAGCTCGGCCATGATCTCGGCTCCCCGGCGCTCGGCCAAGGCGCGGCTTTCGAGGACCAGGACACCAGCGCCCTCGCCGAAGACGAAGCCCTCGCGGTCGGCGTCGAAGGGACGGCTGGCCCGGTCGGGCTCATCGTTGCGCTTTGACAGCGCCCCCATCCGGGTGAACGCCGCTAGGGCGAAAGGAGTGAGCGCTGCCTCACTTCCCCCGGCGAGCATGACGTCGGCCGACCCGTACTTGATGGCGCGGTAGGCCTCACCGATCGCGTGACCGGCCGTCGCGCAGGCGGACACGGGCGAGTAGTTCGGGCCGAACACCCCGAACTTCATGGCCACCGCCCCGGATGCGGCGTTGGCCATCATCTTCGGCACGGTCAGCGGGCTGACCCGCCGGGGACCACCTTTCATGAATGCGCCGTGCTCTTTTTCGATCGTCGCCAGCCCGCCGATGCCCGAACCGATGATCACCCCACAACGTTCCGGGTCGTGCGCCCCTTCGCTGCGGGAGCCGGCCCAGGCGAAGTCCGAGGCGGCAATGGCCATCTGCGTATAGCGATCGGACCGGCCGACGTCGCGCACCGGCATGTAGTCGGCAGGGTCGAAGTCGACGACCTCCCCGCCTATGCGCACGACGAGGCCCTCGGTGTCGAAGCTCTGTATGAGCCTCACACCCGAGCGTCGGGCCATGAGGCCCTCCCAGAATGTCTCGGTCCCGGTGCCGATCGGGGTGACGACCCCGAGACCGGTTACTACAACATCTGTCATGCACCAACCGCCATCTTCTTTTCGACCAAACCGACTGCATCGGACACGGTCGCCACGTCCTCGAGCTCGGTGTCGGGAATCTCGACACCGAAGCGCTCTTCGAGCCCCATGGTCACCTCGACCGTGTCGAGTGAGTCGAGGCCGAGATCACGCACGAGGTCGGCCTCGTAGGTGATCTTGGCCTCTTCGATGCCACGCTCGAGCAACCCCTCTTTCAGTGCACCGAATATCTCGTCTCTGTTTGCCATGCTCCTGCTCCTCTCCTTTTGAGTGCGGGCGGTGAACGTATTGCTTCCGCCCGATCCGTTGTGTTGCTCTGGTCTAGGCCGTGAGTCCCCCATCGGCGACAAGGGTGCTTCCCGTCACGTAGTTGGCTCCGTCCGAGCAGAGATAGGCCACCATACCGGCGACATCCTCGGGCGCTCCGGCTCTCTTCAGCGGCGTCTCCGACACCAGGGCCTCGAGCCGTTCGGCCGGCAGATCCGAGATCAGATCCGTCTCGATCAAGCCCGGCGCAACCGCATTCACCGTGATCCCCTTTCCGGCAACTTCACGGGACAGGGTTCTGGTCAAACCGATCACACCCGCCTTCGCAGCCGAATAGTTCGCCTGGCCGGGGCTGCCCCGCAGCCCGGTGATCGAGGTGATGTTGACGATCCGCCCCCAGCGCGCCCTGACCATGGGCCTGAGCGCTCGCCTGCAACACGCAAAGGTGCCGAACAGGTTCGTACGGATGACGGTTTCCCATGAATCATCGGACATGCTCAATGCCAGCCCGTCCACTCTGACGCCGGCGTTGTTCACGAGTACCTCCACCCGGCCCAGCGAGTCCTCGACCTCCTTGAAGCAGCGGTCGACATCCCCAGAGTCTCCCACGTCACCCTGCACGCATACCCCTGTGCCACCCGCGGCCTGGACGAGCCGCAGCGTCTCCTTGGCCTCGTCTGCACCTGAGCGGTAATTGATCGCCACACTGCGCCCACCCTCGGCCAGGGCGACTGCGATGGCCCGGCCGATGCCGCGGGAGCCTCCGGTGACGAGGGCGACGTGGTCAGACATCCATCCCCTCACCGGCGCCTGCACGAGCCCTCGGCTGACCGGATCCCCACCTGACCACACCAGCGCCCCACGCAAACCCGGCGCCGAAGGCGGTCACGATCACGACATCGTCGTCGGCGAGAAGGCCGCTCTCGGAGGCAAGCGCCAGTTCGATCGGTATCGATGCGGCAGAGGTGTTGCCCACGCGCTCGATATTGGAGAGCACCCGCTCCTCCTTCAGTCCCAACCGCGTCCCCACGGCCTCGAGAATGCGGGCGTTGGCCTGATGCGCAACGAGGGCATCGACGTCCTCGATGGTGAAGCCGGCGGCCTCGATTATGTCGCAGACGGCCTGCGCCATTCCCTCGACGGCGTGGCGGTAGACCTCCCTGCCCCGCATCCTCATCACGCCTTCTTCGGGCGGGATGTAGAGGAGCGGCGCCAACGAGCCGTCGGAGAACAATTTGAAGGGCCCCAGCCTGGTGGGCTCGTCGACTTTCTCGATCACGACTGCGCCGGCGCCGTCGCCGAAGATGATGCTGGTCTTCGGGTCGGTGGCATCGGTCACCCGGGTCAAAGTGTCGGCGCCGATCACCAGCACGCGCTCGGCCATCCCCGCCTCCACCAGAGCGCTCCCCTGCGCCAGTGCGTAGAGAAAGCCGGAGCATGCTGCATTGATGTCGAATGCGCCGGCCCCCGCTGCGTTCAATCGCGTCTGGACGAGTGATGCGGCCGACGGCATCTGATAGTCCGGGGTCGAGGTGGCGACGATGACCATGTCCAGGTCCTCGGCCGGGACGCCCGATGCCTTCAACGCCCCGTGCGCGGCCTCGGTTCCGAGAGAAGCGGTGGTTTCACCATCGCCGGCTATGCGCCGGGTGCGAATACCGGTGCGGGTGAAAATGCTGTCCTCGTCGACCCCGAGGCGCACCGCAAGGTCGGCGTTGGAAAGCTCTGAGGGCGGGAGCGCCATCCCCGAACCGGTGATGGCGGCGCCCGTCACCGGCCCGATACCCAGAAAAGGGCTTCTCCCTGGTGAACCGGCTGGCCCGGGAGAGCCAGCATTCCCATGACCCATCCACGGAAAGGCGACCGAACCGGCTCGCGCTTGCCGCCTTTGGCGATTTCGGCAAGCACCTGGCCCGGTTCGACCCATTCGCCTTCGGTGGAGAAATCCTCGGGGGACAACGGCGCGAAACGCCCTGAACACGGGGCCACGACGACCCGTTCCAGCATCGTCGTGGTTTCGGGCACCGCGAACACGGTTTCGTTTGCGGCGATGGCGGAATCAAGCATTTACTGTGACCTCCGAGCTCTCTAGCCTCTTGAACGTACGAGCGGCCATCCCGGCCGCAACCTGCCCCGGACCGAAGTCCTCGAACTCACGCACTCCCTCTCCCCACATCCACTCGAGCGACTCACGGAAGCGCACCCGGGAGGTGAGCTGCCGCCCGAGGAGGTCCCGGATCGACTCGACGTCGGCGTAGGGGCGGCCGGTCACGTTCGAGATCACGGGAGTGGAAGGCTCCTGGATGTGGGCGTCCCTGAGTGCGCGCTTTAGAGGCGCCTCGGCCGAAGCCATGACGTCGGTGTGGAAAGCGCCGGCGGTCTCGAGCAAGATCGAACGTCCCCGAGCGGCGCGAACCAGGGTTGCCGCCTCCGTGAGGGCGGCTTCACCGCCGGCGATCACCACCTGGCCGGGGGCGTTGTCGTTGGCCACCGCCACTCCCGCCTCATCGGCGATGGCGGCCACGCGGTCGAGGCTGAGCCCGAGCACGGCGGCCATCCCGGTGCCGGCCGATCTGCTCGCCGCCTCCATGGCGTCTGCCCTGACCTGGACGATCCGCAAGGCGTCCTCGACGGTCAATGCTCCCCCTGCGACAAGAGCCGCGTACTCGCCCACGCTGTGTCCGGCAAAGAAGGCACAACCGGTGCTTGGGGCGCTTTCCTCCCAGGAGATGAGCCCTGCTACCAAGATTGCGGGCTGCGCCAGCGCGGTTGGGAGCAAGGCGCCTTTGCGCCGGCCGGCGATATCGACCCGGCGTCTCAGGTCATAGCCGAGAATCTCCCTCGCACCCTGGATCAGGCCGTGACCGGCAGGAAGGCCTTCCAGAACCATGCGCGCCGGGATTCCCTGCCCCGGCCACAACCCGGCCTTCATGCGACGCTCCCGCGCCGATGCCGCTTCCTCAATCCGTACCAGGCCCCGGCTGCGCCCACACCTGCGGCTGCTGCGGCCACCGAACCGGCCATGATGAGGCCATTGTGGGCTCGGGTATCGTGCGCTTCGGGGAGCATCGGAATCTCCCACATCTCCCGGAGCGCCACGAGCAGCTCATCGAAGAAAGCCGCCCGCGGAACAGGCCGGGCAAGAGACTCTTGAACCTTTGTCTCGAATACCTCCATCTATTCCACGTCTCCTTCCATGCTGTGCCGAAGCTTGAGGCGTGCTCTGTGCAAGAGGATGCGCACGGCTCCCCGGCTCCTTCCCGTGATGCCGGAGATCTCCTCGACATCGAGATCCTGCAGATACCTCAGAGCGACGACCTCTCTCTGCGCGGGCGGCAACTCGGCCACCTTGCGCCACACCATCCCCCTGTCTTCCTGAGTTATCGCCTGGGCAACGGGCGAAGGGGTGGGGTCGACGCTCTCGGGCAGCTCCTCGAGTCCCACGACGGAGCGGGCTTCCCCGTTGCGCCAGGAGTAGATCTCGTTATGGGCAATCCGAAAGATCCACGACCTGTAGGACCCCTCGGCGCGAAATGTCCCTGCGGATGAGATCGCCTTGAAGAAGACATGAGCGGTGATGTCCTCAGCGGTGGTGTCATCGGGAGTCTGCGAGCGGACGAAGCGGTAAACGGGACAGAGGTAGCGCCCATACAGCTCCGCGAACGCCTCGAAATCCTCCGTGACTAGAGCGGCCAAAGCCTCGTCGGTCGCGTCGGCAAGTAGGTCAACCGTGATAACACTCACCCCCATCGCTGACGCGAACCTCCCCTTGGCTGGCTAGAACGAGCCCCCCGAAAAGTGAGCCGTTCCCTGTACAGACTCAAGGGGCCGGTGTCGCGTTACGCCGCTGCGAAAACTTTCTAAACTTTGTGCCAACCGGTCAACTTACTTACCGTTAAGTATATTGGCCCTCGAGGCCTCCGTCCTCGTGGCAGCATGTACCCATGGCATCGCCGACCGAAGCTCCAGAGCGAACCGACGAGACCCACATCGCCGACCGTCTGGACAAAGCGTGGCTCGTGATCGTGTGGAACGATCCCGTCAATCTCATGTCCTATGTGACCTGGGTGCTCAAGAAGCTTTTCGGTTACTCGGAGGCCAAGGCGACCAAGCTGATGCTCGATGTGCACCATCGAGGCCGCGCCGTGGTGTCGAGCGGCGCTCGCGAGAAGGCCGAGATGGATTGTTACCGCCTCCACGCCTACGGTTTGTGGGCCACGATCTCGAAGAGCGACTAGTGCCTCGGTTCAAACGGGCCCGAGGGAACGCGGTGCGGGTACGGCTCGGCGAAGACGAGGTCGAATTGTTGCGCCGGCTTGCGACCGAGATGGGCATGATGCTGGACGCGCACGTGGCCGATGACCCGGTCGTGCAACGCTTGTTTCCGGACGCCCACCTCTCCCCCACAGAGGCGGCAGACTTCCGGGCCCTCACCGAGGATGACCTGAGCGCGGCGAAGCGCTCGGCTCTGGGGGTGGTGACCCAGAGTCTCGCCACCGAGGGAAATCTCGACGTCACCCTGCAGGAAGCCGAGGTCGACTCGTGGCTGTCGGTGCTGACCGACCTGCGGCTGTCCATCGGGGCCCGGCTGGAGGTCACCGAAGAGCTGATGTCTGCGGACGTGGATCCGGACGACAGGCGCGCTCCGGCCCTCGTAACCCTCCACTGGCTCGGGTGGCTGCAGGAGCTGCTTCTCAGAGCGGCCGGCTGAGCTTTTCTCTCAGGAACTCGACGTCGTTTGCAATCGATGGCCACGGGGTCTCGCAGATGACCGCCGGCGCGCCGGAGGCGGCCACCATCACGGCGATCTGATCGGGGTCCATGGTCCCATCGGCGAAGTTCGCATGGCGGTCGGCCCCCGTGCCGGGGGCATCTCTGGAGCTGTTCGCGTGCATGAGATCGATCCGTCCGGTGGCCCGGCGCGCCCGCTGCACCGCGTCGCCCAGGTCCTCCCCGGCGGCGTGGGCATGACAGGTGTCGAAGCAGAAACCGACATCGAAGTCCTCGAGGTGACCCCACAGCTCCGCGAGCACATCGATGTTGCGCCCCATGGCGTTCGTCCCGCCGGCGGTGTTCTCGATGAAGATCGGGACTGAGCATTCGAGCTCCTCAAACACCTTCCTCCATCGGCGGAAGCCGCGATTGATCCCATCCTCGGCGTGCCCGGCGTGGACGATGACGGCAGCCGCACCGATCGCCTCGGCGCTCTCGAGCGCTCCGGCGAGGATCTTGCGCGATGGGATGCGGACACGGTTGTTGGGGGACGCAACGTTGATGAGATAGGGAGCATGGACGTAGATGTCCACGTCCGAGGCGCGGAGCCTCTCGGCGTCCGCTCTCGGAGCTGGCTTCTTCCACGACTGGGGGTCGCCGACGAACAGCTGGATGCAGCCTGTCTCCAGGATGGAGGCCGCCCCGAGAGGATCCTCCGACGGCACGTGAGCTCCGACGATCATTGGCTTGGTCCCAGACATTGCCCGAAGTCTAGAGGGGGGAGGCTAACCTTCGGCCATGCCGCCACACCTCGGAATAGCAGCGGGCAGCCCATTGGCAGCGGAAGCCGCCGCCGGTGTCACCTCGGCCGGCGGCAATGCGGTCGACGCGTGCCTCGCAGCCGCAGTGATGGCATGGGTGTCCGAGCCCTTTTTCTGCTCCATGGGCGGGACCGGCTTCATCGCGGTGCGCACCCCCGCAGGCGACATCGAGATCATCGACGGAAACGCAGCGATGCCCCTGGAAAACCCCAGGGAACGGGGGCAGGGCATCAGGCGGATCTACCTGCCCGACTATGCGGACGGCATCCACATGGGTGTCGGCGCCGGGTCGGTGGGCGTGCCGGGGGCACTCGCCGCGGTTCACGAAGCCTGGACGCGGCACGGGCGCATCGAGTGGGCGGCACTGTTCGAAAGGGCCATCGAGGCGGCGCGCTCTGGCCTTCCCTTTCCGCGGACCTCGGCCTACTACCTCTCGGTGACGTGGAGTCAGATCTGGACTCAGCATCCGGGAGCACGCAGGCTGTTCGGCCCGGGGACGGAGGCCGGCGGCGCCTTCGAGCCCCTGCGCGAGGGCCAGCCGTTCGTCCAGGCGGAGCTCGCAGAAGCTCTCGAGCAGGTGGCCGGGGAGGGCCCGGACGTCTTCTACCGCGACGCCCTCGCCCGCGAGCTTGTTTCTGCGGTGGCGGCCGGCGGAGGGTTTCTGGGGGCGGCCGACCTGGCGGAGTATCGGGCGCAGGTTCGTGCCCCCATCACAGCCGAGGTGTGGGGGTGGTGTGTGGCCACCAATCCGCCCCCCGCAGTCGGCGGAGTCGTGCTTGCGCACATGCTGGCGCTGATGAGCGGTGTGCCGCCCGGCGATCCGGTGGAGCGGCTGCGCGCCCTGGTGAAGAGCGAACGCACGGCACTCGATTACCGCCGCGAGCGCTACCGTGATCCGGCCGATGTCGCCGGCGCCTGGGCCGACGCGGTGAGCGGCATGGGTTCTCCTTCGACTACCCACATGTCGGCGGCCGACTCCGATGGCTATGTGTGCTCCATCACGGAATCCATAGGCTACGGATCGGGGCTCGTCGTTCACGGAATTCCTCTCAACAACTCCCTTGGAGAAGAGGAGCTCAATCCTCTCGGGGTCCATCGAAGTCCGCCGGGTGCCCGCATCCACTCCAATATGACCCCCACGATCGCATCGGGCTCAAACCGTACGGTCGGGCTGGGCTCTCCGGGGGCAAGCCGCATCGTGGGCGCCATCACTCAGACGCTCATGCGGCTGGCGATCGACGACGAGGCCCTGGCGGACGCGGTCGCGGGGCCGCGCGCCCACTTCGACCCGACCCGGCCGGAGGGCCCCACGCTGTCCTACGAGCCGGGCCTGCCGGGCGATGCCCTCGACTATCTCCTGCGGCCCTACGACGACCGCCACATGTACTTCGGGGCGGTCCAGGCCGCCTCCGTTGCGGAGGACGGGACCGTCGACGCGGCCCACGACCCGCGCCGCTCGGGAGCAAGCGCCCTGATTTAGCGCCGAACCCCACTTGGGTCCTTCAATGCACGCTGCACCCCGCTTTCCGGGTTCGACCGTGCAATGAAAGCGCTCCGGTCACACCGCGAACCGGATGTTCATCACGTCGCCTTCCTGAACCGCGTAGCCCTTACCCTCGACGCGCAGCTGCCCGCGCGCCTTCGCCTCGTCCCACGAGCCCGCAAGGACGAGGTCATCGAAGGCGATGGCCTCGGCGCGGATGAAACCGCGCTCGAGGTCGCTGTGGATGACGCCGGCGGCCTCCGGCGCCTTGGCGCCTCGCCGGACCTCCCACGCACGCGTCTCGTCGGTCCCCGTGGTCAAGAACGTGATGAGGTCGAGGGCCCGGTAGCACGCGGCGATGACCCTCCTCAGCCCCGGCTCCGCAACGCCGAAGCCCTCGAGCAGCTCGGCCGCATCGGAGTCGTCCAGGCCGGCCACCTCTCCCTCGAGCGACGCGTTGATGGAGATGGCGGTCTCCACTAGACGCTCCGGCGCGCCGGGTCCCATGGCGTCCTCGGCGACGTTGGCCACCAGGATCCACGGCTTGAGCGTCAGGGGGCCGTAACCCCGGAGCACCTTGAGGTCGTCGTCGTCGAGGTCCGCCTCCCGCAGGGGACGTTCACCGTCAAGCCACGCATACGCCCTGGTCAGGACACCGGCCTCGACCTTACCCTCGGCGCTCCCCCTGGCCCTCTTCTGCGCCTTCCCGAGACCGTTCTCGAGGTTGGCGAGGTCGGCCAGCACCAGCTCGGCTTCGATCGATGCGAGCTCGCCTCCGGGATCGGCGCCCGCCCCGAAGCAGCGCACCACGATGCACAACGCGTCCATGTTGCGGAACTCGGCGATTCCCTGGGCGGTGAGCCCTCCGGGCACATCCACGAACCTCACCTTGGCCGCCACCCGCTTCTTGGAGGCCTCGATACGGGCCAGAGTGTCGATCCGCTCATCGGGGACCTCGACCACGGCCTGGTTCGAACGCCCGCCGGCGCTCCCCGCCTTCGTCAGCGCGGTGAACATCGTCGTCTTTCCCGAATAGGGCATCCCGATGATGCCGACGCTTTTCATATAGCGTCAGAGTATCGAGGTAACGTCCCCGCCATGGATACCGGACTGGCGGACAAGGGTGTGTTGGTCACCGGAGGAGCGGGCGGGATCGGCAGCCCCATCAGCCGCGCCTTCGCCGCCGAGGGTGCGCGGGTAGCCGTCCACTACAGGACCAGCGGAGAGCGGGCCCACCTTCTTGCAGACGAGCTCGGGGGAGCTGCCCTCCACGCAGACCTGACACAGGAGTCCCAGGTCGATGCGCTCGTCCCGGCCGCATTCAGAGCACTCGGCTCACTCGATGTGCTGGTGGCAAACGCAGGGTTGTGGCCGCCGGACGATGTGCCGGTATGGGACATGTCCCTCGAGCGCTGGCGCCATACGATCACCGTCGACCTCGACAGTGTCTTCCTGTGCTGCCGTGCTTTTCTGCGCCATGTCGCCACCACCGGTGCGGGAAACATAGTGATGGTGAGCTCGACCGCCGGGTTGTTCGGCGAAGCCGGCCACTCTGACTATGCCGCGGCGAAGTCCGCCCTTGCAGGAGGTTTGCTCAAGAGCCTGAAGAACGAGATCGTTCGCATCGCTCCGGCGGGGCGCGTCAACACCGTCTGCCCCGGGTGGACCCGCACCGAGATGGCCCGGGAAGCTCTCGCCGATCCCGGGCTCGCAGGCCGCATAACCCGCACGATGGCACTCGACAAGCTCGGGCGCGCCGAGGACGTCGCCCGGGCGGTCGTGATGCTCGCTTCGGACGAGGTGTCGGGCCATGTCACCGGCGAGGTGATAACCGTCGCAGGGGGAATGGAGGGACGCGTCCTGCGCACCCCCCGGTCCTAGCTCGTCAGAGAATCGTTGCGCCCAGGGCGCTTCCCGCCATCTCGACGGCGAGCTCGCCGGTCAGATTGGCGTTGTCCAGAACAGGGTTCACCTCGACCAGCTCCATGGAGGTGAGCACGCCGGCCTCGGCCAGGAGCTCCATGGCCAGGTGGGTCTCGCGATACCCGAGCCCACCCCGCAGGGGCGTACCCACCCCCGGGGCGATCTCCGGGTCGCACACATCGACGTCGAAGGACATATGCACGAATCCCGGTCCACAGACCACATCCAGGGCCTGCTCGATGACCGAGCTCATGCCGCGCCGGTCGACATCGGACATCGTAAGGACGCACAGCTCGAGCTCTTTGATGAGGTCCTTCTCGCCCGGGTCGAGCATTCTCACCCCTACCAGCGCGACCCTGCGAGGGTCCACCCATGGAGGGTCACCGAGCCCCTCGAGTGAGAAGCCACATCTGCCGAGGGCCGCGGCCAGCGGCATGCCGTGCACGTTGCCCGACGGCGAGGTCTCGGGACGGTTGAGATCGCCGTGTGCATCGATCCACAGCAGCCCTCCGGTTCCGTAGGCCTCGTGCAGTCCGGCAAGTGTCCCCATGGCGATGGAATGATCGCCCCCCAACACGATGGGCATGCGCCCGTCGGACGCGATGGCCCCCACGCGGCGGCCGATCTGCGAGCAGGAGCTGAGAATCGCCGGGAGGTAACGAGCCCTTCTGTCGAGCACCGACGCCACCTCGGGGAGCTCCGCTCCGACGTTGCCGAGGTCGGTGACCTCGTGTCCCAGACGGGTCAGGTGCTCCTCGAGCTCGGCGTAGCGCAGGGCGCTCGGGCCCATGTCGACCCCGCGCCGTGCTGCCCCGAGGTCCAGGGGCGCGCCCAGCAATGAGATCGGGCGTCGTTTCATCCAAGCAGACTAAGCGAGCCCTCCCGGGCTCGCTTCGTGCCAAGATGGCCGCCATGAGCACTCCACATAAGAAGACCGCAGTGGTCACGGGGGCGTCCAGCGGGATCGGCGCCGCCACGGCCGCGTGCCTGGCCGAGAAGGGCTTCGACGTCGTGATGGGGGGGCGCCGCGCCGGGCGCCTGGAGGAGGTAGCCGGGCGCTCCGGCGGGCGCGCCATGACCTTGGACGTCACCGACGCCCAATCGGTCGAGCGGTTTGTATCGGAACTCGACCGCGTCGACGTCCTGGTCAACAACGCCGGAGGCGCCGTGGGCATGGAATCGATAACCGAGATCTCCCACAATGACATCGCCGCCATGTGGGCCACCAATGTCGGCGGGCTCGTGCGCATGACACGCTCACTTCTGCCGCTGCTCGAAGCCTCCGGGAACGGACACGTCGTGAACATCGGTTCGATTGCAGGTTTCGAAACCTATCCTGGGGGTGGTGGCTACACCGCCGCCAAGCATGCTGTGCGCGCCATCACCAAGACGCTGCGCATCGAGTTACTGGGCAAGCCGATCCGCGTTACCGAGGTTGCACCAGGTTTGGTGGCGACCGAATTTTCGACGGTGCGTTTTCGCGGGGATGCCGGGAAGGCAGCAGAGGTCTACAAAGGGATGACGCCGCTGACTCCGGAAGATGTCGCCGACTGTGTGGCGTGGGCGGTGACGCGTCCTCCGCACGTCGACATCGACGAGATAGTGATCCGCCCGGTCGACCAGGCCACTGCAACCGACGTCGCCCGCTCGGGATGAGCAGGGGGCCCCGGCCCCTACTTCGTGTGGTCGGCCGCTTCCGGTTCCTCCGCCTTCTCATCCCCCTCGGACTCCTCTTTTTTCGGAGGTGAGATCTTCAGCGACAACACCGCCGTGACCGCGAGTGCGCCCACGATGATCAAGAGCGACAGCCAGATGGGGATCTCGATGTGGAAGTACTCGATCAGCATCTTCACACCGACGAAACCCAGGATTGCCCCGAGGCCGTAGCGCAGCAGATGAAGCCTTTCCATCGCGCCTGCAAGCACAAAATAAAGGGATCTCAGCCCAAGGATCGCAAAGACATTTGAAGTCAACACGATGAAAGGGTCTTTGGTGATTCCGAAGATTGCAGGAATCGAGTCGACCGCAAACAGGATGTCGGTGGTTTCGATTGAGATCAAGGTAACGAGCAGAGGCGTAGCAACCCGCTTCCCATCCTCAACCGTAAAGAAGTTGCCGTTGTCGTATTGAGTGGTGGTGGGGAAGTGCTTCTTGAACCAATTCAGAACGGGGTTTTCATCGGGGTGGATGTCTTCGGCTGCGCCGCGAGCGATCTTGAAGGCGGTGTAGATGAGGAACGCTCCGAAGATGTAGATGATCCATTCGAAGTTGTTCACCAGCGACGCCCCGAGTCCAATGAATATGCCGCGCGAGACCAGTGCACCGAGGATTCCGTAGAAGAGAACCTCGTGCCGGTATTCCTGTGGCACCTGGAAGAACGAAAAGATCACCACGAACACAAACATGTTGTCGACCGACAGCGAGTACTCGATGAGGTAACCGGCGAAATACTCGGCGCCGACCTGGGTTCCCTGCCACAGGAACATGATGCCTCCGAAAATCACAGCCAGCGATATCCACACTCCAACCCAGATCGCCGCCTGCCTGGTCCGGGTCTTTTCGTTCTCGGCATCGAAGAACTTGAGGTCGACCAGGAGCATCGCAATTACAAACGCGAGGAAGCCCACATAGAGGTACCAAGAAGACACCGACTCGCCTGCCTCTCTCTCTTAGCTCGACCCCGACGCCGCCGACGCCCTTGAAGGTAAGGATAGTGCCCGCGACCCAAAAGCGCACCAAAGGCTCTGCACCCTGCGGCTACGCTTACCTCGGCATGAAGAGAGGCCTGGTTCTCGGAGGCGGTGGGCTGGTTGGCATCAGCTATCACGCTGGTGTGCTGAAAGCGCTCGATGACTACGGGATGGACGTCAAGGGCTCCGAGATAATAGTGGGAACCAGCGCCGGGGCATTGGTCGCCGCTTACCTCACCTCCGGGTGGGCTGCAGCCGATTTCTACGAGTACTCCTTCGGCCGGCACCCCTCGTCGAGGTCGCCGGCCGAGGCCGAAGCGGCTTCACTGCGCCGATTCGACCCGCTGTGGGCGTCTTCGGATGAACACGTTCGACGGGTGGTTGGGTCATTGCTTGCCGTTGCAGCATCCCGGGGCCTCCGGCCGCCCGGCCTGCCGAGCAACCGGCTCAGAGGGTGGTTTCCGCCGGGGATGTACTCACTCGAAGCAACCCGAGCGCGGCTCGAGGCCGATCTCCCTCTCGCCTGGCCTCACAAGGGCCTGCATATCTGTGCGGTCGACCTCGATGCCGGCCGGCGAGTCGTCTTCGACAAGCGGTCGGCGCAGGATGTGCGCTTCGCCGATGCCGTCCTGGCCGCAATCGCGATCCCCGGCTTCTTCCCGCCCGTACAGATAGGAAACAATGCGTTCGTCGACGGGGGCGTCGTCAGTACGACCTCCCTGGACGTGGCCCTCGACCAGGGATGCGACACCATCCTCTGCATCGCTCCGCTGGGGTATCGTTTCGACGGCATGACCAGCCCGCGGGATCCCAAGCTATGGCCCGCATTGGCCGTGCGCAGCCTCTTCGCCCGGTCGCTTCGGCGCTCCTTGGAGAAGGCACGGGACAGGGGCGTCCCCGCTCTCGTTATCCGTCCGGGGCTCACAGAAGTGAGAACCCATGGAAGCAATGCCATGCGCCGTCATGACGAGGCCGGGATAGCCGAGGCCGCCCGGGAGGGAACGTTGCGCCTGATGGAAGACAACGCCGACCATCCCGTGGTGCGTTCGATAGGTGTGCGATGAGAAACTCAGCCACGACGCTATCGACAAAGAGGTGCTGACATGAGTCCCAATCGAATCACTCGCCCCGAGGCCTGTGCCGTGGTCATCTTCGGCGCCTCGGGTGATCTGGCCAAGCGCAAGCTGCTTCCCGCGCTCCACAATCTCCAGGCCGAGGGTCTGATCCCGGACGAGACCTCAATCGTCGGAACGTCGCGCAGCAGGTTCTCGAACGAAGATTTCGTATCGATGATGCGGGAGGGGGTCGAAGAGCACTCGCGGATCGCTCCTACGGAAAAGACATGGCGTGAGATCGAACGCGACATCTACTACGTCGCCGGTGACATCAATGACGAGGGACTGTTTCGCGAACTAGGCAAACAACTGGATGCCGTCGACAAGGAACGCAACACCAAGGGAAACCGCGTCTGGTACATGGCGACATTGCCGCAGTTCTTTGCCACGATTGCGCAGCAGATCGCTAAAGCCGGATTGCTCGACACCGGGGGATGGCAGCGCCTCGTAGTGGAAAAGCCCTTCGGGTACGACCTGACTTCGGCGCGTGAGCTCAACAGCCTGCTGAGCTCGAATTACGCCGAGGATCAGATCTACCGGATCGACCACTATCTCGGCAAGGAAACGGTCCAAAATCTGCTCGTCTTCCGCTTTGCCAACGCCATCTTCGAACCGATCTGGAACCGGCGTTACGTCAGCACCGTTCAGATAACGGTCGCAGAGACTCTGGGCGTCGGAGGCCGAGGTGGTTTCTACGAGCAGACCGGCGCGCTGCGGGACGTAGCGCAGAACCATCTGCTGCAACTTCTTGCCCTGGTGGCGATGGAGCCCCCGGTCGCCTGGGACGCCAACGCGATCCGGGACGAAAAGGTGCAGGTGCTGCGTGGTGTGAGACGGTGGTCGACGAACGAAGCCGGGTCCATCGCCTCGCGCGGCCAGTATGAGGGTTACCGGGACGAGTCCGACATCGACCCCAGGTCGTCCACAGAGACGTTTGTCGCAATGAAGCTGCTGGTCGATGACTGGCGCTGGGCCGGAGTGCCGTTCTACCTGAGGACCGGCAAGATGCTTCCCTCCAAGGCGACCGAGATCGCCATCGAGTTCCAAAGTGTTCCTCATCTGCTCTTCGCCAAGACGGCGGTCGAGGAGCTCGAGCCGAACGTCCTGACCATACGCGTGCAGCCCGACGAGGGCATCTCCCTGACTTTCGGAACCAAGGTGCCGGGGCCCGAAGTCAACGTCCGCTCGGTCGATATGGACTTCGATGTCGAGACCGAGCTTGGATCAGGCTCCCCCGAGGCCTACGAGCGACTGCTCCTGGATTGCATGCTCGGCGACGCAACGCTGTTCACCAGGTCGGACGAGATCGAGCAGGCGTGGGAGATCGTCGACCCCATCCAGTCCTACTGGGGGCAGGGCGGGCGACCCGGCGTCTACCGGCAGGGTACGTGGGGGCCGCCGTCGGCGGACGACCTCGTGCGGCGCGATGGCCGGCGGTGGCGGGAGCCGTCCCGTTGAATCTGCGGTTCCACTAGAGATCACGTCCATAAAAGGAAGTGGTGGTGGTCGTGTGTCAGTGGGATCAGCGCCTCGTGTCGGGCCATCGTTGCCTCCTCGTGGGTCGAGCGACCATCGCTCACGGTTTCCAGACCATCAATGCCATCAATGCCATCAATGCGAGGATGCCGACAATCGCTACCGCGGACATGTAGTTGAGCAGCAGCGACGTCCTGTCCCGAAGAAGGTCCGTCAGCTGCTGGTTCGGGTGATCGTCTTCGGTAGCCAAGCCCGTCGCCAGTAGCCTTGCCTCCTTGGGACGTTGCCCGCCCATCGCACCGAGCACAGAGGCGGTGATCAACAGACCGATCGCGCCGAGGATCCACGTGTCGGTAAAGCTGTACCCGCGCTGTTCGACGAGCCACAGCCCGAAGGACAGAACCGCGAGCGTCCCCGCCATCACGAGGACCGCGCCAGTCCTTGACAGCGTCAGCACGAGTGCGATCTCGCTCGGCAGGCGTCTGCAGTGCGCCGCCTCCAGCCCTACCGCGGCCAAGACGACCCGGAGAACAGCACGAACGCCGACAGCACGTGAAGGAATAGGGTCAGGTTAGACACCGTTATCCTACCCATCCCATCGCCCAGGCGATCAAGCAATCATCGTTCCAACCGGCAGACCAAGGCGCGTGCTCCTCACCCCGAGCAACCCGTCGACGTCAGGCAGCGTTTCCCGCGCAGTGGGTGCGAGCCTGACGAGAAACCGGTAGGATCGCGGATGCGGTCGACTACTAAGACGACGCCGGGCAGGGCCTTCAAAGCTTTCTGGATCTTCCGCTCGCTTCCCCGCTCGACCTCGAGTAGCGCGAGGGTGCACGCGCTCACGGTGACATCTCCGACGAGCGCGCGCCGACGAGCACGAGATCGCCTTCGATCTTGACTTCGTAGGTTGGTTCCGGCCGCGTGGCCGGAAGAATGCGCACACTTCCATCGACGACGTTGAAGCGCGAACCGTGCCGGGGGCACTCGACCTCGAGCTCCTCGGCGTCGAAGTCACCATCCGTAAGGTAAGCCTCCTCGTGCGTGCAGACGTCTCCGAGCGCGTAGACGTCGTCGCCCACCCGGTACAGACCCACGACATCACCGCGCACGATGATTTGCTTGCAGCCCTCGTCCGGAATGTCGTCGAGCTTCGCCACGGTCTCGAAGGCAGCCATCAACTGGTCGCCTCCAGGCGCTGGCCACCTTCGACCTTCTGGGCGATCGCGGTAGCGGCTTCCTCTATGAAGCCAACCGCAGCATCGTTCTGTCCGAAGATCCGGTCGCCCGCTCGATCCTGCAGCTCGAGATCGAAGCAAACGAGATTCGCCTCCATGCGATCGGGTCTCATCCCACCCCGCCTCCTCCTCTAGCTCGTATAGGTCCAATCCGGCAGCTTCAAGGCCTGGCGATCGTCGAAAATGAAGCCACTGTCGAGGCTATGGTCCGTGAGCTTCGGGAGGTCGATATCCGCGCGACAGAGGGCATCCGCGCCCGTTCAGGTGCCCCTCGAACTGGTCGCGGAACGCAGTGATGAGGCTGGGGACGAGCGCGGCAACGCCGTCGGGCAGCCCGCACCGCGGCCCGTCGGTGACCATTGAGCAGCACGTTTACCCCGGGCGCGCACAACTCCACCTCAGGCCCTCTGTTGCTGAACGGCGCGAGAAGATTGTGGCTGTCAAAGGCCGATACCGGGACGACCGAATCAAATTTGGCGGGTGCGCCCACGGGGCCACCGTCGTTGCCCGCCGCAGTTATCAGAAGAAGTCCCTTACTCCAAGCGGTGGTGCAGATGGTTTCGACTGCTGATGGCGCCGAAGGAGCACCTAAGCTCATGCTGACGATCCGCATTCGGTTCGTTATGCCCCAGTCAATGTCGGCGATGAGGTTGCTCCAGGCACCGCTGCCTGAGGAACTCAATACTTTCCCGGCAAAGAGAAATGCCGCGGAGCAACCCCAACTACTCCCGCTCCGTCGATTGCGGCGGCAATGGTTCCTGCACAATGAGTGCCGGGACCGTTACCATCCATTGGCGATCCCTCGCCAGGCACGAAATTCACCCCTCCCCGGTAGTGCGGAGCAAGATCGGGATGGCTCCCGTCAATTCCCGTATCGAGCACAGCCACCCGAACGTGTTTTTCCGAGAGAGCAATCCCAAGCGAGAGGTGCCTTCACTTGTCAAACCCCTGCTGGAATCGTCTCAGCCTGCGGGGCAGGCTGCCCTTCGACCTGCATCCGCGCAACCGGGGAGGGAATCGCTTCAAGGGCCACATTTCCTCGTCGTCCTCGAGGCTCTCAACGTTACCGTTGGCCCTTAGCGCGTCGATCTCAGAATCTGTAAGCGAAGCCGTGAGGATTGGTACCTCATACTGTTTGACGTCGTAGCCGACAGTCTCCGGTGGAGCACTCGGAAGCGGCGCAGCCCCCGCAGCCAGAGCTTGCGCGTCCAGAAACTGGATTCTGGATTCCATCGAGTCGAGAAGGACCTCTTGCTTATCCTTGTCTTTGTCCGGACGCTGTTCCTTTGGCTCGAACGTGATAATGACGCTACGTCGATTCGGGTCTGCCATCTCATCCTCCACCTTGTAACCGCTCTCCCACACTGGCCAGACCGCTCACCCTACTTGGAGTTGCAGGCAGCCATCTCTGGAAATATTCGCTGAACCTCACGTCAGAAAGGGTAAGGGTGCTGCACAAACCCTCAGTTCCGTCATGCTGCTGCCTCGTAGTATTCGTGCAGCAGCCCGCCAAGTCGATCTCGCCGACGAACCGTTGCGTCAACCAGAAGCGGCGTCCTCTCGAACTCTCCTTCCGGTGCTTGAAGTTGCAGCGCACGGTGAGGTCGCTGTCGGTTGTAATGGTGAATGTAGATTCTGAGGACGGGCTCGAGGTGGCGACGGGTGCTCTCGGAGTACGACTACCGCCCACAAGAAGCTTCGGGGCTCTGTCAGCGCAGTTGATCGGAGAAGGGGTCCGCCGTGTCTCCACCCAAACGTCCGATGAGCGGATCCAGATGCGCCGGAGCGATGATGCGGATCGGCCGGTCCCTGCGGAAGTAGTTCCATCCCCACAGCGCGAAGACCGCGAACCGGTTACGGAAGCCCACGATGTAGTAGAGGTGGACGACCAGCCACATGAACCAGCCGAAGAACCCGGTGAACGTGAAGCGGCCGATTCTGCCCACCGCCGCGTGCCGGCCGATAGTCGCCATGACGCCTTTGTTCACGTAGCGGAAGCGAGTCACGCCCCCTCGTGCTTTCCCGCCCACTTTCACGTCGTGGAGGATCGCGCGCGCCACGTATCGTCCTGCCTGCATCGCCGGCGCAGACAGCATCGGTATTTCGCCGTCGCGGTTACGGATAGAGGCGACGTCGCCGATCGCGAAGACGCCGTGAGCCCCTGGGATCCGGAGTCGATCGTTCACCACGAGCCGCCGGGAACGACTGCGGACAACGTCTCGGTCAACTGCGGGCACTTGGGGCCGGACCCCAGCAGTCCAGACCACGGTCCGGGTTGCGATCTCATCTCCATCGGATAGACGCGCGGCAGCGTTGGTTGCGTCCTCGAGGAGCACGTTCCGGCGCACCTCGACGCCGAGCCGTTGGAGCGTCCGCTCGGCGTACCGCCCGAGATGTTCGGGCAACGCCTCGAGCAGGCGATCGCGCCCCTCGACGAGGAGGACGCGCACGCTGCCGGGCCTCAGCTCCGGATAGTCGCGCCCGAGCACGAGTCGCAAAAGCTCGGACAGGGCGCCGGCGTACTCGACGCCAGTCGGACCTCCCCCGACGACAACGAACGTGAGCAAGCGTCTCCGCTCCTCGTCGTCGGACTCTCGCGACGCTAGTTCGAGCGCCGCCAGCACGTGGTTCCGCAGCCGCAACGCATCCTCGAGGGTCTTCAGTCCGAGCGTCGTCGCACGCAGCTCCTCGTTCCCGAAGTAGTCACCGGCGCCGCCCGACGCGAGAATCAAGTAGTCGAACGGGATCCTCTCCCGGGCCGACGTCCTAACGACCCTATCTCCGAACTCGACGCCCTTGACCTGAGTCTGGTGGAACCGAACGTTCCGGGCGCGCCGGAACCGGGCTCTCAGCGGGTACGCGATATCCGAAGGGTTGAGCAGCGCCGTGGCGACCTGATACAAGAGCGGGGTGAAAAGGTGGTAGTTCCTGTTGTCGATCAGCAGCACGTCCACCGGTTCGCCAACGAGCTTGCGGGCGGCGGCGAGACCACCGAAGCCGGCCCCGACGATTACGATCTTCGGCCTGTCCATAGCGTCTTTCACTGTTGACCTTGTCACCTGGGAGAACGCTTCTGACGGTGGGGCCATTCCTGCTCCGGCATCCTTTGCCGAAGCCAAGTGGTGTCGCGCGCCGATCTAGAATCCGTCATGGAGGAGCTGGTGAGCCGCCGGAAATCGTCGACACGGTGGACTTGGTGTCCCCCAGCATCGCACGCCTGGAGTGACCTTGATGGCCGGGTAAGGACTCTAGCATCGTGCAGGTCTTCACCGTCGGTCATGATGGGACCCGTGACAAAAAGCGAGTAGTTGGACAAATCAAGAACCCCTTCTCGATGTGTGGCTAGTGCTGATGCCGTTTGCCCAGGTCCACGCTGAGAAGGCAAGCGCGATGGAGGAGGTGGCGGGATGACGCACACCTGCAGCATCGACCCAACAGCGTCCATGCCGGAGGGCATGGACTACTACAGCGTCTGTGCGGGTGAGGTCGAGCAACTCGCTCGGTGCGCCATCCGCGCCGCCGAGTTGGGCCTCACCGAAACGGCATTGGCGCCGCGTCGTGTTGTCGCCGGCAGTCTCGGAGGCGGCCCACGCGGCGACCGAGGAATGCTTGCACGACAGCGGCTTGTGGCCATGGATCTCTGGTGGCCCGGGTCCGCGATTTAGCGATTCAGGGGGCAGGACGTCGCTGCTGCTCAACTACGTGTCTGCGGTAGCGATTGTCGGCATCCTCGCTTTGATGGCATTGATGGTCTGGAAACCGTGAGCGATGGTCGCTCGACCCACGAGGAGGCAACGATGGCCCGACACGAGGCGCTGATCCCACTGACACACGACCACCACCACTTCCTTGCGCACGCCCGTCGCTTGGAGGCGGCGGTCTCCGAGGACGACGCGGGCCGGCGCAGGGCGGCCGACGATTTCGTCAGCTTCTACCTCGGCAAGGGTCTCCGCAACATGCGCGAGGAGCAGGAGCTGTTCTTGCCCGCGGCCTTCCGCGATGGCCGAGTTCACGATCCCATTCTAAGGGCCGTCGAGGAGCACCTTGAGATCCACGGGCTTGCCAAACGATTGCAGCGGGAGCTGTCGACCGGAGAGATCTCACTCGAGACCCTCAGTGAGCTCGCGAAGATGCTCACCAGGAACGTGCGGTTCGAGGAG
>JACDCD010000192.1 GCA_013694625.1 Actinomycetota bacterium
GTGGTCTCGTTGGACCCGAACATCACCCCGATCTTCTCTCGGATCTGGTTGATGAACACGAGGATCGTCTTCGAGCGGTTCACGTTTCCGGCCAGCTTCCGAAGCGCCTGCGACATGAGGCGCGCCTGCAGTCCGACGTGCGTATCGCCCATCTCGCCCTCGATCTCGGCCCGTGGCACCAACGCCGCCACCGAGTCGATGACGATCACATCGAGAGCGCCCGACCGCACCAGCGTGTCGGCAATCTCGAGTGCCTGCTCGCCGGTGTCCGGCTGGGATACCAGAAGGTCGTCGATGTTGACCCCCAGGGCCTTCGAATAAGCGGGATCGAGAGCGTGCTCCGCGTCGATGAAAGCGACCAGCCCACCCGACTTCTGCGCCTCGGCCACCACATGCAGGCTGACAGTTGTCTTCCCCGAGCCCTCCGGACCGAAGATCTCGACGATCCGTCCGCGCGGCAGTCCTCCTACCCCCAGGGCAAGGTCGAGTGCAAGCGACCCGGTGGGAACGACCTCAACGTTGAGCCTCGATTCGTCGCCCAGGCGCATGATCGAGCCCTTGCCATGCTGTTTTTCGATCTGGGCCAAGGCCATGTCCAGGACGGCATCTCGTCCGGTCAGATTGCGGCTGTGATCCCTTACGCCGTTGTCCCTGATATTCGCCACTTAGTCCTCCTGAGCTAACCCGAGGCCGAGGCCCGGTTCCAATCGGTCATGCCAACGTCGAAGACTCTAGAGAGGTGCTGTGACATTAAACCGCAAAAGGCGAACATATGTTCGTATTTTCCTCGGGTAATTACGTTTGCGTACTTACCCCGGTGGGATTATGGCACATCGCCAACCCCTTGCCGGAGGAGACAGGAGACTTGGGCCGGGGCCCAGATACCCTCGGCCGCGACATACTTATGGGGCCCGGGTCGACAACGGCGCCGACAGCACGGCGGGTCCTTGAAGATCGAGCTTTTTGGAGGGGTTCAGCGCGATGCCAGAAACCAAGACCCAGCAATCCGGCAACTCAGGTTCCGACGGCTCCGAGAACGACGCCCCCAAGGGCCTCGAGGGGGTGGTCGTAGCCACCACCGAGCTCGGCGACGTACGGGGTGAGGAAGGCTTCTATCACTACAGGCAGTACTCCGCCGTCGAGGTGGCGGCCACAAGGACCCTGGAAGACGCCTGGTATCTGCTCTTTCACGGTGAGCTCCCGACCAAGACCCAACACGCCGAGTGGATCGAGGAGATCGCCCCGCTGCGCGATCTTCCGGACGCGATGGTCGAACTTCTCCCCGCAATCGCCCGGGCGGGCGACCACTTCATTCCCCTGGATGCACTTCGAACCGCGCTTTCGGCAACGACCTATTCACTCGACTACCGGCCGTCGCTCGACCTCGAGCCGGATGAGCTGCGCGCCGAGGCGATGCGCACGTGCGCACTCGTTCCCACTCTCGTCACCTCGCTCTACCGTCTGAGCGAGGGCCACGAGCCTGTGACGCCCCATCCCGAGCTCCCTTACGCCGCCAATTACCTCTACATGCTTACCGGAGAGGAGCCCGATCCCAAGCTCGCCCGCGCGGTCGAGAAGTATCTGATCTCCACCATCGATCACGGCTTCAACTCGTCCACCTTTACCGCTCGGGTCATAACTTCGACCGGCGCCGATCTGGGCGCCGCCGTGGTCGGGGCAATCGGCGCCCTGTCCGGCCCGCTCCATGGGGGCGCTCCCAGTCGCGCCCTCGACATGCTCGACGCCATCGGTGAGCCCCGCAACGCCGAGCCGTGGATCCGCAACGCGGTCGAGCACGGGCAGCGGATCATGGGCTTCGGGCACCGCGTCTACAAGACCGACGACCCCCGCTCGCTGTTGCTCCGGGATGTCGCCGCCGAGCTCGGCGGGGAACAGTACGAGTTCGCGCGCAAGATCGAGGACACGGTCGTCGAGGTGCTCGAGGAGATGAAGCCCGGGCGCAAGCTCCGGACCAACGTGGAGTTCTATTCCGGAGTGGTGATGAACTCGTGCGGCATCCCACGCACCATGTTCACACCCACGTTCGCCTCGAGCCGGACCATCGGCTGGTGCGCTCACATTCTCGAGCAGGCCGCCGACAACCGGTTGATACGCCCGAGCGCACGCTACATCGGTCCCCCGCCGCCGCAGCCGGTGCCCGACGCCGAGTAAGTAAGCCACCGAGAGGGAGCGGGTTTGCCTTCGCCCCACGGCGCGCCGTCTCCGGATGGGGCGCCACCCCGGGACAGGCTGGCCGAGGGGCACAGCTTCGTCCGGTACAACACGGCGAGTGGCCGCTGGGTGCTGCTCGCCTCGATCCTCGGTTCGGCCGTTGCGGCCCTGGACGCAACCGTGGTGAACGTGGCGCTGCCCGTCCTCGGCGAGGAGTTGAACGCGGGGCTCTCGGGCCTGCAATGGACACTCAACGGCTATCTCCTGACGCTGTCTGCTCTGATCCTCACAGGGGGTGCCCTGGGAGACCGCTACGGGCGGCGGCGCATCTTCATCGTCGGAGTCGTGTGGTTCACGGTGGCCTCCCTCCTCTGCGGGTTGGCGGTCAACCTCGAGATGCTGATAGCGGCGCGCATCCTGCAGGGAGTCGGCGGTGCGCTGCTCGCGCCGGCGAGTCTCGCGATCATCCAGGCGTCGTTCCATCCCGAGGACCGGGCCCGAGCGGTCGGCGCCTGGTCCGGCCTGAGCGGTGTCTCGGCTGCGATCGGTCCCCTCTTCGGCGGTTACATGATCGACGCGCTGTCGTGGCGATTCATCTTCTGGCTCAACCTTCCACTTGCGGCAATCGTCATCATCGTGTGTGTTCGCCACGTGCCCGAAACCCATGACCCGACAAGCGCCCGCCATCCCGACATCATGGGCGCAGTTGCGATCGGGGCGGGTCTGGCCGGTCTGACGTTCGCTCTCATCGAGGCGCCGGAGCGCGGCGCAGGTTCGCCCCAGGTGCTCCTGGCAGCGGTGGTGGGGGTGGCCGGGTTCATAGCTTTCACCTTGGTGGAGCGACGCGGGAGCCACCCTATGATTCCCCCCGACATCTTCTCGTCTCACCAGTTCACCAGTGCCAACCTGGTCACCTTCATCGTGTACGCATCACTGAGCGGCGTCTTCTTTCTGCTCACCGTGCACTTCCAGCAGGTGCTCGGGTACTCGCCGCTGCAGGCGGGCATGGCAGATGTCCCTATAACGCTCCTTATGCTCGCTCTCTCGGCGCGGGCAGGCGACCTTGCCCAGCGCATCGGCCCGCGCGGCCCCATGGCCGCCGGCCCGGTGGGAATGGCCGCAGGCATGCTGTTGATGTCCACCATTTCGGCCGACAGCAGCTATCTCACCGGCGTGCTTCCCTCGGTGATCATCTTCGGGCTCGGCCTGTCCCTGACGGTCGCCCCCCTGACCGCGACGGTGCTGGCATCGGCGGATGACCGCCATGCCGGGGTGGCCTCCGGGATAAACAACGCGGTTGCTCGAGTCGCCGGGCTGCTGGCCGTGGCCGCCCTTCCTGTGGCGGCCGGTCTAACCGGCAGCGACTACCAGAATCCAACCGCCTTTGCGCCGGGATTCCGCACGGCGATGCTCATCTCCGCCTCTCTAGCATTTGCCGGAGGCGTGCTTGCGTGGTTCACCATCCGCAATGACGTGCTGCCCGCCGAGGCCCCCGCGCGCCGCCATCACTGCGCAGTCGACGGCACTCCATTGCAGCCGCACACCCGCCATCTGACGGCAAGCCGGGCTTGATCCGGGCTCCGGCCTAAGCGCCGGCCGGAAATGTCACACCCGCATGCTTTGTTGGCCCAAGTGACCGATTGGGAGATCGAAGTTGATGCATCACGGACGCGACCTCGAAAGACTCAAGGGAGCAAAGCTCGACCGAGCCGTGATGCTGCGCGTGTGGAAGTTCGTCCGCCGCTATCACACTCAGGTTTATCTCTATCTGGCGGTGGTTGCGGTCTCTTCGGCGATCGCCGTGCTGCCGCCGTTGGTATTCCGGGCGCTGATCGACGACGCCATCCCATCGGAGAACCTGGGGGCCGTGACCGCACTGGCCGTTGTCGCGCTGTTGCTTTCGCTGGGCTCGGCAGGGCTCTCGCTTGTGGGCGGGATGATGGCGGTGCGGGTGGGAGAAGGTCTCATCTACGATCTCCGTTCCGCCCTCTACGACCACGTCCAGCGGATGCCGATAGCGTTCTTCACCCGCACCCAGACGGGCGCCTTGATCAGCCGTTTGAACAACGATGTCGTCGGCGCGCAGCAAGCAGTGACGTCGACACTCAGCACCACCGTTTCCAGCACCATGGGCGTCGCCTTCACGCTCGTTACGATGCTGTACCTCGATTGGCGCATTACCTTGTTCGCTCTTGCGCTCGTCCCCGTTTACCTGCTGGTATCGCGGCGGGTCGGCCGCGTGGTGCAGAAGATAGCTCGCCGGCAAATGGAGATGAACGCGCGCATGAACGCGGTCATGACCGAGCGCTTCAACGTTTCCGGTGCGTTGCTGGTGAAGCTCTTCGGACGCCCGGACGACGAAGCCAGCCAGTTCTCCCTTCGCGCCGGTGAAGTACGCGACGCCGGCATTCGGCGATCTCTCGTCTCACGCACCTTTGCGGTGGCGCTCACCGCGATAGCGGCGGCGGGAACTGCGGGCCTGTACCTCTTCGGGGGCCGCGCCGTCGTGTTGGGCACACTCTCTATCGGGACCGTCGTGGCCTTTGCCGCCTATCTGCAGCAGCTGTACAGCCCGATCAGCGCCCTCAGCACCACCCGGGTCGACATACTCAGTGCGCTGGTCTCGTTCGAGCGCGTCTTCGAGGTCCTCGACACGCCGCTCGCCATCTCGGATTCACCCGGCGCGGTAGCTCTGGAGACGCCCCGCGGGCGGGTCGAAGTCGATGACGTCTGGTTCCGTTATCCGGCCGCAGCAGGTTACACGGTCGCCTCGCTCGAGGCGGAGGGTCTGGCGGGAGCCGGCTCCGAGGCGTCCGACTGGGTGCTGCGGGGTGTATCGCTGGTGGCCGAGCCCGGCACCATGACCGCGCTGGTCGGGCCCTCCGGAGCAGGCAAGACGACCTTCTCGCACTTGATAGCCCGCCTCTACGACGTCACCTCCGGGGCCATCCGTATAGACGGACAGGATCTCCGCAGGCTGCGGATGCAATCGCTAGCCGACTCGATCGCAGTAGTGAGCCAGGACGCCCATCTCTTTCACGACACCATCGCCGCGAACCTGCGCTATGCGCGGCCCGGCGCCACCCACGAGGCCATCGTCGCAGCCTGCCGTTCGGCGCGCATTCACGACCTCATCGCTGCGCTTCCCGATGGTTACGACACCGTCGTTGGAGAACGCGGCTACCGCATGTCGGGTGGCGAAAAACAGCGGATCGCAATTGCGCGCGTTCTGTTGAAGGCACCCGCCATCGTCATCCTCGACGAAGCGACCGCCCACCTCGACTACCAGAGCGAAGCTCAGATCCAACGCGCGCTGGCCCTTGCGCTCGAGGGCCGGACCTCGATAGTGATTGCCCACCGCTTGTCGACCATCCGGGCTGCGGATCAGATACTGGTGCTCGATCAGGGACGGGTGGCTCAGAGAGGGACCCACGAGGAGCTGCTCCGGGAGGGCGGCGTCTACGCCTCCCTCTACAAGACCCAGTTCGCAGCGCAAGCCCCTCAGGGGCCGGTGGGAACGGCCGCAAGTTAGGGCGCGGCCCATCTGTGGTCGTGGTCCCCGGCGGGCGTCCGTTGCACCGGGCGGCCCGGTATGCGGGTCGTAGGGTGCAATGGAGGCCTCCGGTTCCGGGCCGAACCACCCTGAGTGGGCTAGGGACGGCCGGCGCCGACGTAATCCGATCTCATCGCCGATCCGACCTGCACGAAAGCCCCCGTGTAGGGCGCCTCGACCATGTTGCCGTCGCCGATGTACATCCCGACGTGGTGGATGGGACTTCCGAAGAACAGCAGATCTCCCGGTTGCCAATCCCCCATCGCCACCCGTGCCGTCGCCGCATACTGCGCACCGGAGTTGTGAGGAAGAAGGACACCGGAGTGGGCCCAGGCCCACATGGTAAGACCGGAGCAATCGTATGTGTCGGGCCCATCGGCTGCCCACACGTACGGCTTGCCCAGCTGGGACAGCGCCGCCTCGGCTGCAAGTCTCCCGCCGTCAGAGGCTCCCTCGAGGGTCATCGCCCCTCCGCCGACCGCGCCGGCCACCGGCTCCGGCGTTGCGAGTGCCGCTTGCCGGGCCTGGTATCGCCTCCAGCGCTGCTCGGCGGCCTCCCGCTGCCGCTCGGTCTCGGCGCGCCGCTCGGCCAGGAGCGTCTTGTGCCTCTCGGCCCCTGCAACGATGGCACTCAGCCTTGCGATCTCATCCCGCTGCCCCTTGGCTTTGAGGTCGATCTCCTGGGCGAGGGTGGCGAGCCGGCCACGGACCTGGGCAACCGTGACCGCCTGCCTGTCGAGCTCGGCCACCTCCTCCTGCAAACGGGCCCGCGACGCGGCAAGGGTGGAGAGTACTTCCCGGCGCGCCGCCTCCGAGGACCTGATGATGGCGAGGCGCTGCTCTATGTCGGCCCAGCTCTCGGACGACAGAAGGGCCTCGAGCGTTTGCTGGGAACCGCCCTTGTAGAGCTCGTTGGCTATCGCCGAAGCGTCCGCCTCATTGAGGGCTATCCTCCGCTCGAGGCGGCGGATGCCGAGCTCCGTGGCGGCTCTGTCCCCACGGAGAGAGAGAAGCTTCTCCGCCACAAGGTTGTACCTCTCCACCACCAACTCGAAGCTCCGCTCGATCGCGCCGAGCCGCGCACGGGCGGAGGCGGCCGCCCCACGGGCGGAGTCAAGTTCGGCGCGGGCGCTTTCCAGTGCGGCGGCGGCGTCCTCCGATCTCTGGCGTGCGTCTTCGACGTCATCGAGTCTGGGCGTCGCGACCGAAGGCCCCGGGACCGTGCCCAGGGCCAGTGAGGCGAGAAAAACGGCGGCCAGAACGCGCTGCAACTGAAGCTTGCCCATAGTCTCCAATCGACTCACAGAGCCCGGTCTTGAACGCGGTTCATCGTGCCGGCGGTTGCGCCAGGAGTATCGGGCAGCGCCGTCACCAAAGCAAGGAGGGAGCGTCTTCTGCTCTCCGCGCGCGAGCGATGGTGCAAACTCACCCCTGAGTTGATCCTGTACTCGGAGAATGATTTGCGCTGCAACGTCGAACAGGCGGAGCAGCTGTTCACGACGTTGCGGGTGTCCAAGCGCCCGGTCGAGCTGGTCCGCTTTCCGGCCGAGGGCCACGAGCTCTCCCGCTCGGGTTCACCGCATCACCGCGTCATACGGTTCGAGATCATCCTCGAATGGTTCGACCGCCACCTCAAGACCTAGCAACTGAACCCCGGGAGTGCCCGCGGGAGAAGCGTCCGGCGCGCCGAACCCCTAAGACACCAGCTCGGACAGGAGATCCGACAGGTCCAGCGGCTCGAGCGTCATCTTCACCGAGCCGTCCGACTCCGTCGGCCACTCCGACCGGCCCCTGTCCCGGTAGATCTCGATCCCGTTGGCGTCAGGGTCGTGCAGGTAGATTGCCTCGCTCACCCCGTGATCGGACATCCCGTCGAGGCTCACGCCGTGGTCCAGGATGCGTTTGACCGCCCGGGCGAGCTCCCTCCGATCCGGCATCAGGATGGCCACGTGAAACAACCCGGTCGAGTAGGGGGGCGCCGGTGGGGCCCCCTTGCTCTGCCAGGTGTTGAGCCCGATGTGGTGGTGGTAACCCCCGGCCGACAGAAAGGAAGCCTCCGAGCCGTAGCGGTGTGACGACCTCGAATCCGAGGACTTCGCGGTAGAAGGCCTCGGCCCTAGGGAGGTCGGCCACTTTCAGGTGCACGTGACCGATGGCGGTCCGTGGGTGAATCGCGTCGGTCATCAGCTTCAATCCTCCAAGCTCTCGGCGCGCCGTCCATACCTTGGTCGAGAACTGTCAAGCAGCAGTCATTCGCGACCAAACTATCCACCCGGGGGCCAAACTATCTCGTCAAGACATAGAAGGCCGTCACCCTCGCCCAAGTGGAAAGGACGCGAGGCGCTCGTACCGGGCGCCGCCGGAGGACAGGTGGCTCCGGAAAAGGCGGATCTGTCTCAGCACGAACGGTTCGAGGGGTTCGAGACCGGGAAGATCGAGACGCGCCGGCCCCCGGAAGCGGGCCAGGGTCACATGGGCGGCGAAGGGGCGAGCCTCGGCTCTGTAACCCATCGGGGCGAAGGCGCCGTCGAGCCCGCCGGCAAGCCGTTCGAGCATCCCTGCGGGATCGGTCACCCCGGCCCACAACACCATCGCCCTGGCCGGCCGGGGGAACGCCCCGAGCCCCTCGAGGCGGAGCTCGCAGGGCTCTCCACCCGCGGCAACGGCGGTGCAGCACCTCTGCACCTCCGGCAGCCGCTCCGCCGGGGTGGGGCCGAGGAACTTGAGGGTGATGTGCCGGGTCGTCCCCTCGGTCCAGCGCGCCCCCGGAAGGGATGCGATGAGCCCGTGCACGCGCTCCTGAAGGCCGGCCAGCACCGGCCGGGGCACCTCCGCAGCCACGAACAGCCGTACCGTCGTTGCGGTCAGGCGGTGCCTTCGATCATGCGCCGCCCGAGGTCCAGCGCCGCGGTGACCGCGAGCGCCCGGATGTTGTCCCGGTCCCCGTACGTGAACACCCGGTGCGCCATGGTCCTGCCTCCCCAGCACGCCCCCACGAAGACCGTCCCCACGGGCTGCCCCTCCTGCCCGGCCGGGCCCGCGACTCCGGTCGCCGCAACGCCGAGTCCGGCGCCGAGCCTGTACGCCGCCCCCTCTGCGAGTGCGCCCGCCGTCTGCTCGCTCACGGCGCCGAAGCGGTCGAGGATGCTCTGAGGGACCCCCGCAACCTCCCTCTTCGCCTCATCCGAGTAGCACACCAACGAGCCGCGGAAGAAGTCGCTCGCTCCCGGCGCCCGTGTGAGCTCCACTCCGATGAGTCCCCCGGTTAGCGATTCCGCGGCAGCCACCGACGCATTGCGGGCCAGCAGCAGCGCGGCCAGCGTCATGGTGAGGCCGGTATGGTCGCCGGGGACGGCCGCCGGGCCGAGGCGTGCGCGGATCGCCTCCTCCACCGGATCGATCAAGGCTTCGGCGCTCGTCCGGGAGCCCGCCTTAGCCGTCACCCGGACGCGCACCTGCCCCTTGCCGGCCAGGTAGGCGATTGTCGGGTTCGTCTGCGCGTCGACGAGATCTGCGATCTTCTCGTGGGTGAGGGACTCGCCCAGGCCGAGAACGAGGATCTGCCGGCTCACGATGGCGGCGGCCCCCGATCGAACCGTGAGCTCGGGCAGCACAACCTTCTCGAGCATTGCTTTCATCTCCCAGGGGACCCCGGGAAGGGCAAAGATGACCCCCCTAGGCCCGTCGACCATGAAGCCCGGCGCGGTCCCCACGGGGGCGATCGCCCTCGCACCGCCGGGCAGATCGGCCTGCCGCAGATTCGAGTCCGGCATGGGGCGGTCGCGGTCCTTGAAAATCCTCCGGATGAGCGTCTCGAGCTCCGGATCGCGCCGGAGCTCGAGCCCCATGGCCGCGGCGACACCCTCGCGGGTGATGTCATCGGGAGTGGGACCAAGCCCGCCCGTGATGATGAGGGCGTCGCAGCGCGTGAGAGCCTCCGAGATGGCGAGCGTCATCCGCCCCAGGTTGTCCCCAACCGCAGTGTGGCGGTGCACATCCATCCCGATTTCCGCCAGTGCCGCCGAGATGTGCTGGGCGTTCGTATCCGCGATCTGACCGAGCAGGAGCTCGGTCCCCACGCCGATCGTCTCGGCGTTCATGTCCCTCCCTTTGCCCTCAAACGGGGATGGAGGTCGCGGCCAACATCCCTTCGTCCCCCTGCCGGGGATCGGTCGCCACCCCCGCCCCAACCCCCTCGAGGTCGGCGCCGGCATTGCCGGTGATCCGCACCTCGACGAGATCGCCGACGCTCACGCCGGTGGCGCCGGTGAAACGCACCTCACCATCGATCTCGGGGGCCTCCCTGTGGGAGCGCCCCAACCACGTCCCCTGGGCGCGATCGAAGCTCTCCGCGAGGATCTCGAGCCGCTGGCCAACGAGCCACCGGGCGCGCCGCTCCATGGTCACTTCGGCGGCGGACGCAACCCTCTCGGTCCTCGCCCGGGCGGCCGCTTCCGCCACCCGGTCCGGCATGAGAACCGACCTCGTCCCGTCCTCGGGCGAATATGTGAAGGTCCCGATCCAATCGATCTCGGTCTCAGCAACGAACGCCTCCACCTGGTCCGCCTGGGCCTCGGTCTCGCCCGGGAAGCCAAGGATGAAGGTCGCCCGCACACCCGCCAGGGGATCCTGTGCCCTGATCCCCTCGATCATCCGGGTGAAGCGCCCGGCGCTCCCCCACCGACCCATGTTCCTCAGGACCTCGGGCGCAACATGCTGCAGGGAGAGATCAAAATAGGAAACGATCACATCGGAGGAAGTCATCCGGTCGATCAGCCTGTCGGTCACACCCTGTGGGTGGAGGTACATCAGACGCAGGCGGCGCAACCCCTCGATGGCTTCGAGGCGCCCGAGCAACTCCAGCAGGTCGCCGTCACCGGAATCCCGTCCCCACATGACCGAGTCCTGACTCACGAGCGACAACTCGGCCACGCCCTGGGCGACGAGACCGCGCGCCTCGGCTTCGATGATGTCCGGGGAGCGTGACTTGAGGCGGCCCCGCATGAGCGGAATGGAGCAGAAGGTGCAGCCGCGGTTGCACCCCTCTGCGATCTTGACATAGGCCCACGGAGCTCGGCCGAAGCGGAGCCGCGGGCCCGCAGCAATGGTCGCGTCCCACCATGCCGGATCGAAACGCGTCCCGGGTTCACCATGGATCCTCGAGCTAAGCTCACCGGCGGCGGCATCGGTGACTATCTCACCGATGCGGGGATAGGCAGCGAAGTCCACAAACGCGTCAACCTCAGGCAGGGCCTCGGCGAGCTCGGACGCCGAACGCGCCACGAGGCAACCCGCCAGCACGAGCCCGGCGAGCCCCGTGGTGTCCTTCAGGTCTGCGAGATCGAGTACCTCCTCGACGGTCTCCCGGCGCGCCGGCTCGATGAACCCGCAGGTGTTGACGACCACGACCTCGGCCGTCGCGGTGTCTGTGATGACCTCGTGGCCCCGGGTGCTCAGTAGGCCGGCGAGGCCCTCCGAGTCGACCGAGTTCTTGGGGCAACCTAGGGTGACGATGGCAACGCGCGCCACCGTTAGCGATCCACCTGATCCAACCTAGAGAAGGCTCTTGATGTCGTCGGGCAGCGTCAGGGGGACGACGGTGCCGCCGGGGGAACCTATGTTGCGACCGTTCACAATCAGCTCAACCCCCTGGGCATTGCCCAAAACGATGTCCATGTTCTCGCGTGCGGAAACCGTCCTCTTCTCACCGAGGGCGAGCTCTTCGGTCAGCACGTTCACGCCGTCGGAGGTGACGTCCACCCAGCACTTGTCCCGGGACGCGACGATCGTAAGACTAATCCCATCGGCCAGGGCGAGTCTGCCACCGGTCTCCTTTGTGTCCTTCTCCGGCTTCGCTTGGGAGGCCTCCGGCGGGGTGCGCTGCGCCTTCGTCTCGGTTGCCGCCGTCCGTCCTGCACCCCCCGTCGGCCTGGGGCCCAGCGGGCCGTCGCCGGTCAGAAGCCCGAGCAGGCTGATCGCCGCCAACGACGCCGCCGCCAGCACCGCGGCCAGCGTCCAGTTGCCGCGGCGGCGCTCTCGGTAGGCCGAAGCCGAGGACGGCGCCCGGCGCCTGGAGGAGCCGCCCGGCCGGGACGACTTCCCCGACGACCTCGTCACAGCCAGAATCTGCTCCGCCCCGACGGTGGTCGTCCCCACACGCCGGTCGAGCTCCTCGAGTAGAGGATCAGGGGATACGGAAAGGAAACGGGCGTAACTCTTGAGAAAACCGCGTACGTAGGTGGGCGCCAGGAAGCCGAAGTCGTCCGCCTCCATCCGCGCGAGATAGTCGGCGCGGATCTTGGTCTGGTCGGCGGCGGCTTCGACGGAGGCGCCCTTATGGCGGCGCGCCGCCGCCAGGTAAGCTCCCAGGCTCGAGTTCTGACTCACGACCCCGCCGTCCGTCTTCGCCGTCTCTCCGTTACGTTGGGTGGTGGCCTCGTTACGTACGGTCATTATAGGCTCCGACTTTCCGGGAGGTGAACAGACAGCAAGACCGAACAGATGCGCTCATCTTTACCGGGTTGCATCTTCTATTCCTTCGACCGGTCCACCGCTCACTTGAATACAAAGGGATGTGCGGCAGGGACAAAAGGTTGTTGGGGGAACCCTCATACCGTCGGCCGAGGGGAGCTCTCATCACGGGGGGAAGATCCGGCGGGCGCTGGTTTCGAACTCCTCCGGCGTCATAAGCACGTCCCGGGGCTTCGATCCGACCGACGGTCCGACCACCCCCCGTTGCTCGAGCAGATCCATGATCCTTCCGGCGCGCGCAAAGCCGACCTGAAGCTTCCTCTGCAGCATCGAAGTCGACCCGAGGCCCGAGCGCACGACCAGCTCGAGCGCTTCCTGCAGCAGGTCGTCGTCGCCGGTTCCTCCTCCCGCCCCGTGGTTGTCGCCGGGTTCGTCGGCGGTGATGCCCTGCAGGTACTGCGGCTGAGCCTGCCTGCGGGTGTGAGCGACGATCGCTGCGATCTCCTTCTCGGTTACCCACGCTCCCTGGATACGTCTGGGCCTTGACGAATTGGCGTGCAGGAACAACATGTCGCCGTGGCCGATCAGCTTGTCCGCTCCCCCCTGGTCGAGAATGACCCTCGAGTCCTGCCCAGAGGCGACGCTGAAGGCCAGCCGGGAGGGGATGTTGGCCTTGATCACTCCGGTCACGACATTGACGGAGGGCCGCTGGGTCGCGACGACCAGATGTATCCCCACCGCTCGCGCCATTTGAGCGATCCGGCAGATGGCGCTCTCGACGTCCCGAGGGGCGACCATCATGAGATCCGATAGCTCGTCCACGACGACGAGGATGTAGGGGAGCTTCTCGGGCAGGGGATCATCGTCGCTGCGCCGGACTATGGCGCCACGGCCGACCGCCTCGTTGTAGAAGTCGAGATTCCTCATGGCCGAGTGCGCCAGGGTCTCGTAGCGCATCTCCATCTCTCGAACCACCCAGCTCAGGGCCGATGCGGCTTTCTTCGGGACGGTCACCACCGGGGTGAGCAGGTGGGGCACACCCGCGAAGTGATTGAGCTCGACCCGCTTGGGATCGATGAGGATCATGCGCACCTGGTCCGGTCGCGCCCTCATCAGCACCGTGGAGATCATGGTGTTGATGCACGACGACTTACCCGAGTTGGTTGCGCCCGCAATGAGCAGGTGCGGCATGTCACTCAGGTTCGCCAGCACGGCCTCGCCCGATACGTCGGCGCCGAGCGCGGTTGCCAGGGGGTGCTTGTTCTGCCTGCCAATCGGAGAGCGGAGGATGTCGCCTGCCGTCACCAGTCTGCGGGTCCGGTTGGGAACCTCGATGCCGATGGCGGAGCGGCCGGGTATCGGCGCCTGAAAGCGGAGCTCGCCCGAGGCGAGTGCGTACTTCATCTCGTTGGACAGGCTCAACACGCTGTTCACCTTTACGCCGGGACCGAGCTCGACTTCGAAGCGCGTAACGGTCGGGCCTGCGGTGTGCCCGGTCACCGCCGCATCGACCTTGAACTCATCGAGAGTGGCCTCGAGTATCTGCGTGGTCTCCTGGATCGAGCGGCCCGATACCTCGCGCTCGTTGCCTTTGCCCAGGAGCTCCATCGGGGGCAGGCGGTAGGAGCGCGCCTCGCCGACGGGTATCGTCAACTGCTGCACCACCCCGGCTCCGGATCCTTCTGGGTCCGGCGCTTCTGGTATCTGTCCCTCCGACCAGACCTGAGCGCCGGGGGCTTCCTCAGGGGCGCCGGCCTCGGCAGCGGAGACGGCATCGCCCGTGGCCGTCTCGGCCGCGCCCCGCACCGGTCCGGAGGGTGGCGAACCGTCGCCCTCGTGGCCGGCATCGACGCCCGCCAGGAGGCCGCGCGTGAAGGCAAACGCGCTCGCACCCCCTGCGGCGGTCCACCCCTTCACCCGGCTCAACGGCGTCCGGGTTACGACCATGGCGCCCAGGCAACAAGCCGCCGCCAACAGGGGGGCAGCCACCCACACCGACGCAAGGTCCGCAAGGGGCCGCGCCGCCATTGCGCCCGCGACTCCGCCGATCTCCGAGAGTCGCTCGAGCGACGCCGAGACCCGTGGGTCGCCCTGGACCAGGTGCCAGAGACCGGATGCCCCCACGATGGTTATGAGCGCGCCGGCCGTGATCCGGGCGGCATCCGGACGGGCAAGGGGATGGAGCAGACAGGCCCCCGCAACCATCACCACCAACGGGAGCAGAACGCCCAAGTCGCCGAACAGCAGCGAGCAGACCACGTCGAACCCCCTGCCCACGGGCCCGCCCGTCCCGAGCCACACACCCATCCCGCCAACGAGACCGACGACCACCACGACCCCGCCCCACACCGCCGCCGGCATGCCGACAATGCCCACGGCCGCGCGCCGGACGGCGGCCCACGCCACGGCACCGATCGACGGATTGCGCCGTCTCGCCGCTGGACGTGTCCGGACGCTGCGCTTTCTGGCCGCTGGGCGCCTCCGGGCGGTGCGCTTCTTTGCGGCGCCGGCGGTTCGTTTGCGGGGCCGGGCTGCGGCATCACGCGCCGATGGCGACGCTCGCGTGGATGGTTGACGCTTGGGACGGCGGGTGCTTGAAGCCACCGGGGGCCTCTCTCCCTAGGCTGTGGGTCTAACAAATCTAACAGGAGGCAACATATGTAACACGCGACCGTGGTGCCCCTGCAACCTCCGAGGTCGACTCGACGCTGCCGGGGCGCGGGGACGCCGGGAGGGTCAGATCTCCATGATGATCGGCAGAATCATCGGCCGGCGGCGGGTCCGCTTCCACACGAACTCACCCAGCGCGTGGCGGCTCGCCTTCTTGATCGTCGACCACTGGGTCACGCCCTGAGCGCTGAGCTCCTGCAGGGCCTGGGCAACGCGGCCGGCTGCTTCTTCGAGGAGCTCGCGCGACTCGCCGTGGTAGGTGAACCCCCGGCTGATCAGATCCGGCCCCGCCAGTATCTCGCCGTGCTGGGAGTCGATCGTCACAACGCAGATGAGGATTCCGTCCTCTGCGAGGGTCTTTCTGTCTCGCAGCACGATCGGACCGACGTCGCCGACTCCCAGACCGTCGATCAGCACCATTCCCGCGCGGACCTGCTGTCCTCGCTGCATTCGGCCGCCCCTCAGCTCGAGCACATCGCCATCCTCCACAATGCTGATATTGCTCTTCGGGATACCGCCGCGCTCGGCGATGCGAGCGTGCAACACGAGCTGCCGGTACTCGCCGTGCATCGGGACGAAGTTCCTCGGCCGGACCACCGACACCAATTCTGCGAGCTCCTCGGAAGAAGCGTGCCCGGAAACGTGCACGCTGCTGTTGCCCGAGTGGAAGACGTCGGCGCCCGTCCGGTAGAGGGCGTTGAGTACGCGATGAACAGCGGATTCATTACCGGGGATGGGGCTGGCCGACAGGATGACGACGTCGTCGGGTTCGACCGAAACTGTCTTGTGCTCGCCGGAAGCGATAAGTGAAAGCGCCGATAGCGGCTCCCCCTGGGATCCCGTGCACACGATCACCGCCTCTGCGGGGTCATGACGGCCAAGCTCGGCGACGTCCACGATCGTGCCCGGAGCAAATGACAGATACCCAAGCTCCAGCCCCACTTCGACATTGGCGACCATCGAACGCCCTACGAAGGCCACCCTGCGCCCGCAGGCCTCCGCGCGCTCACACACCTGCTGGATTCGATGGAGGTGCGATGCGAAGCACGCCACGATGATTTTGCGGGGCGCGCCGGCGAAGATCTCCTCGAGCGCCTCGTTCACTACCGCCTCGGAAGGCGTGCGTCCCGCCCGGTCGGCGTTGGTCGAGTCCGACAACATGAGGTCCACACCCAGGGTCGCAACCTCTTTGAAAGCTTCGATGCCGGCCCGGTGTCCCTGGCCGGGCGTCTGGTCAAGCTTGAAGTCACTTGTGTAGAGGATCCGCCCTTCGTCAGTTTCGATGACGAGCGAGATGGCGTCGGGAATGGAATGTGAAACTGCCAGCGTCTCGCACCTGAAGGGGCCGATATTCAGCTTTCCGGGAGCGTCGATCGGTATCAGATCGGCCTTCAGACCGGCCGAATCCAGTCGCTTCCTGGCCATGCCCAATGTGAGCCGCGTGCCGTACACGGGGACGTTGACCTCCTTGAGCAGCCAGGACAGCGCCCCCACGTGGTCTTCATGACCGTGGGTCAGCACGATGCCGTCGCAACGCTCCGCCCGGTCGCGCACATACGAGAAGTCGGGGATCACAAGATCCACCCCGAACATCTCGTCACTCGGAAAGGACAGCCCCGCGTCAACCACCAACAGCCGGTCATCGAGCTCGACGACCGTCATGTTTCGCCCGATCTCCCCCAGTCCGCCGAGGAAGATGATTCTTGCAGGATCTGTGGGCACGGCGGTCAAATAAGCCCGGTTTTCTCGAGCGCCGAGCGGACGACGGCCGCTTCTTCCCGGGTCGCGCCAACCAACGGCAAACGCGGATCGCCTACTTCGAGTCCCACCATGCTGCACGCCGCCTTTATGCCGATCGGACTCGAGGTCACGGTCATGATCGTGTTGAACAACGGCGTCAGCGATAGGTACAGGCGCAGCGCCTCGTCCACCTTTCCGTCGTGCCACGAGGCGAACAGCTCTTTCATCTGGAGCCCCGCGATGTGGGAGCACACGGAGATGACCCCCACCGCGCCCGCCGCGAGATGCGGCATCAACATCACGTCGTCGCCGCAATAGATCTCGAAGCTCTCGAGACCGGCGGCATTGAGATCGGAGCGAACCCGAGCCGTCTCCGACGCGTCGCCGACTGCATCCTTGACCGCCACGATGTTTCCATGCCGCGCAAGCCTCACCAACGTAGTGCTCTCGATCCGGCGGCCGGTCCGGCCCGGGATGTCGTAGAGGATCAGCGGGACGGGCGATGCGTCCGCAATGGCTTCGAAGTGAGCGACCAGCCCGTTCTGGGGCGGCTTGGAGTAGTAGGGGGTCACGACCAGGCAGGCGTCCACCCCCAGTGCCGCCGCCTCCAGGGTGAGATCGAGCGACTCGGCGGTGCTGTAGGTTCCGGTGCCGGCGATCACCTTGGCCCGCCCCGAGATAGTTCCGATAACCGCAGAGAAAAGGCTCAGCTTCTCAGCGCGGGACAGGGTAGGCGCTTCGCCGGTGGTCCCGCTCAACACGATCCCATCCGAGCCGTTGACGACGAGGTGCTCGGCAAGTCTGCAGGCGCCGTCGAGGTCCAGGGACCCGTCGGGTTTGAACGGTGTCACCATCGCCGTGATCACCTGGCCGAAGCTTCCCTGGGTCATCGCCCTACCTCCTCTTGCCGGTTGCATGGAGCATCGCCTGACGCCCACGCTACCCTTCTACCTCTGTTTCGAGGCGGACTCCGGCGGCTCTGTCTATCTCGCTTCCGTCGTAGACCTGGACGGCATTTGCAGCCGCTCCCGGCCGCTCCGGAACCACGAGGTCGAACGTGAGGGTGACCGAATCGCCGTCGGCCAGGAAGGGCTCCTGCGGTGACGTTCTGCTGAAGCGATACACGACCCCGTCAGAAACCCCCGTCGGATCCGGGTCGACCGATCTGACGGCGCCGGGCGCCTTGCCCCCAGTGACGTCGACGATGGGCGTGGGCAGATCGGGGTCACCCGCCCGGGTGAAAGCCACTATCAGCGTCCCGATGTCGCCGGGGCCCGGATTGTTCACCTCGAACACCGCCGGCTGGACCGAGCCGGCCTCCGCCGAGGCCGGGAACTCCACCGTGACCTGGGGCAGCCCGTTCCCGGATTCGGACAACTCCGTCCCCGAGCCCGCACACGACGCAGCCATGATTGCCCCCATGACCAGCACCAGGACATGTCGGTTCACGTCACTCGAGATCGAGCAGACGCTCCAGCCCGACCGTGAGACCCTCCAGCGACCCAACTTTCTTCAGCCCCAACAGGACCCCCGGCATGAACGACGAACGGTCCAGCGAGTCGTGGCGGATCGTCAGGGTCTCGCCATCGCCCCCGAAGAGGACCTCCTGATGGGCCACCGAGCCGGGCAGGCGCAGGGAATGGATCCGCACACCGCCTGCATCACCCCCCCGGGCACCCGTCAGTGCCTCGGTGCCCTCGATGGAGGCAGCCATTCCACCGCGTTCCGCCGCCATCAGCGTTGCGGTTCTCAGCGCGGTTCCCGAGGGCGCATCGACTTTGCGGTCGTGGTGTCGTTCGACTATCTCGGCGCGCCCGAAATAGCGGGCCGCTCGCTCAGCGAACACCATCATGAGCACTGCGCCAAGTGCGAAGTTGGGCGCCACCAGCACCCGTGCAGCCGAGCTTCCGGCGACGCGCTCGATGTCGCCCAGGTCATTCAAGCTCAGCCCCGATGTGCCGACCACCACGTGCACCTCGTTCTTCAGGCACCACATCACATTGTTCCGCACGGCATCCGGAACGGTGAAATCGACTGCCACCTCGGCGCCGTTGCGGGTCAGCAGATCCAAAGGGTCGCCCCTGTGCAGGCGCACAACGAGCTCGAGCTCGGCATCGTCCTCCACGGCCCGGCAGACGAGCGATCCCATCCGGCCTCCCGCCCCGATCACCCCGATGCGAGTCATGGTGTTACGCGGCGTAGCGGTCGAACGCGCCTTCGTCGAACGGCCCTATCACAGTGATTCCGAAGGGCCCCGAACCCAGAACGTCCTTTGCAACTCGTCGGATGTCGTCCATCGTCAAAGCATCGAACTTGGTGATGATCTCGCTCACCGAGAGGATCTCGCCGGTCGTGAGCTGCTGCCTGGCGAGGCGGTTCATCCTGCTGCCTGCGTCCTCCGCCGACAGCACGAGTGATCCCCTCAGATGGCCCTTCGCCCGTTCGAGCTCGGCCTCGGTAACGC
>JACDCD010000197.1 GCA_013694625.1 Actinomycetota bacterium
TCGTTACAGGCGCCTCTCGCGGACTCGGCAAGGCGCTGGCCGAAGAGCTGGGCCGCCGCAGATGGCAGCTCATCGTCGACGCCAGAAACGGCACGGTCCTACAGGACGCATCACAGAGGTTCGGAGACTCGCATCAGATCACGGCTCTCGCGGGTGATGTGAGCGACCCAACGCATCGAGGCGAAATGGTGCAAGCGGTGCGCCGGATAGGGCGACTCGATCTGCTGGTCAATAACGCGAGCACCCTCGGACCGACCCCTCGGCCGGATCTAAGCGCCTACCCACTTGACGAGCTCGAGCGTGTCATTCGAATCAACACCCTTGCACCGCTCGCGTTGATCCAGGCCCTGCTCCCGGAGCTCACAGCGAGCGCCGGCTCGATCATCAACGTCAGCTCCGATGCCGCCGCAGAGCCATACGCGGGTTGGGGCGGTTACGGTTCGTCGAAAGCCGCTCTCGACCATCTCAGCGCGGTGCTGGCGGAGGAGCTGCCGGTCGTTCGCATCTATTCCTTCGATCCAGGCGACATGCGCACCGAGATGCAGCAGCAGGCCTTCCCGGGAGAAGACATCTCCGACCGCGCCGAGCCTGAGGCCGTCGTGCCGTCGTTGCTCCGGCTCGTCGATGAACGCCCTGCCAGTGGGAGGTACCGCGCCAGCGGGCTTCGGCTTGTGCCGGGCAACAGCCGATCATGAGCTCGACCCTGGCCCATGCTCCGGTCCATGCTCCCCTGACTACCTTCAGTTTGCCGCACCGGTTGACTGCCACCGAACCTCCCGAGGCGAGGGGTTTGCGACGCGACCAGGTTCGCATGCTCGTGTCACGGCCGGACGGTGTGGAGCATGCTCACTTCCACGATCTCAGCCACATCCTTCGTCCAGGAGATCTCGTGGTAATCAACACCTCGGCAACGCGTGCTGCTGCCGTTGACGGTATCCGAGCCGGCGGCGAGCCTGTTGTCGTCCACTACTCGACGCGACTGGACAACGGTGGGTGGATTGTGGAGTTGCGAGCGCGTGACGGTTCCGGCCCGATTCGAGACGCCACCGAGGGCGAGATCATCGGCCTCTCTGCCCAAAACAGGCTGTACCTCGTGGCGGCTCATCCAGACACCTCAACCGGAACCGGTAGCAGCTGTGGCGATCGCAAACAGACGTTGATGGCTCTGTCGAGGCCTGGCTCAGCAAGCACGGCCGGCCGATCAGCTATGGCTACCTGCGTAGTCATTGGCCACTGTCCGACTACCAGACGGTCTTTGCACGCGAGTCTGGGAGCGCAGAGATGCCAAGTGCGGCGCGTCCATTCACGCGCAGACTCGTAACCGAGATGGTCTCCGCCGGCATCAATCTGGCACCGGTAGTGCTGCACTGCGGCGTTTCCTCGCTCGAGACCGGAGAACTTCCTCAGGCAGAACGGTTTCAAGTCCCGCCCGCCACCGCGTGGCTTGTGAACGAGACCCACAAGGCGGGCGGCCGGGTGATTGCAGCAGGAACGACGGTCACCCGAGCGATCGAGACGGTTACGAATACCGACGGCAGTGTCAATCCGGGGCATGGTTGGACCGACCTGGTCCTTGGGCCCGACCGCCCGGCCCGAACCGTTGATGCCCTCATCACCGGATGGCACCCACCGCGCGCTTCGCATCTCCTGCTGCTGGAAGCAGTCGCAGGGGCAAAGCTCGTCCAAGGCGCGTACGACGCCGCGATCAGAGAAGAGTACTTGTGGCACGAATTCGGGGACAGCTGTCTGCTGCTCCCCCCTGGTGTGTACTGACCCCAAGATGTGGCGATACGTCTCTTCTGCTTGCTCCACATCTTCGCCATTCCAATCCCTGCTTAGGCCTGCGTTCCCTCGTGAGTGCCGGGGTGTGGGCGCAGTCGGAATTGCGGGGGTTGAGGTAGCGGGTCGAGATCGAGGCACAGTCCCGTGAGCTTGGGATTGAGATGGACAAGCGAATGCGGAGGTCCAGCATCTTGTCTTCATCCGGACGCGCCGACCGCAGACCAACGGATGCGTCGAGCGAGTGCTGCGGACCATCCTGGAGTACCAGTGTGGGACGACGCCACGACAGCATTTGTGAGTCCCTAAGGAACGTCAAGCCGATCTGGCCGCAGGAATAGCATCTTTGTCAGGCGCCATCTCGGCTGGTGGAGAAGGCATGTCCTTGCTCCTAATTCCGTCGAGGTGGCGTCCTTTCTGTCGCTTAGCCCGGGTGACCTGCCGCCTTGCCATCCTGAGCTCGGCAGACACTTTGAAGCGCTCCTTGATGATCTGTTTGGCGATCTCGGTGTCGACCATGGTGCCGTCGGCAGCGCGCAGCTCGTAGGGGCGTCCTTCGCGCAGGACCGCGGCGAGGCGGCTGGCAAGAGCCGTCGCAACCGCACACAATGCCTTGGTGTGATGGCTGCCCTTGTTCAGTTGCCGAAGATAGATCTCAGCCAGTTGAGGGTCTTCTTTGCGGGCGGTGTCGGCTGCAAGGAAGAGAGCGGTTCGCAGCAACCTGTCCCCAGACTTCGTGAGGCGAGGTCGTGCCTCAGCTTCACCCGACTGATCGGTGCCCGGGATCATCCCGATAAATGCTCTGATAGCTGCAGCATTGCGGAACCGGCTCGCATCACCAAGCCGGCCGGCAACGGTGGTGGCGGTCCTTTCTCCAAAGCCGGGCATCGACATGAACAATCCTTGTGGGTCGATCTCGCCGAGCAACCCTGCAGCCCGTGCGTCGAGCTCACCGATCTCGGTCTCGAGCGTCTTGATGATGCGAGCTTCACAGGCAAGGTCTTCGGCGATCTCGTCGAAGTCGCAGCCCTCGAGACCGTCCCATAGCTCGATTGCGGAGCGCGCCACGGCCAAGACCTGATCGGCTTTCGCCTCACGCCATGCCCCTCGGGAGTGCTTGACGAACAATGCCGAGATGCGGGCTCTTCCCAGGCGCAGCATGGCCTTGGGGCTTCCGTAGCGGCCCAGCAGAGCCATCGCGGCCTTGCCGAGCTGCTCCCCCAGGACGTCATTCATGCCCGGCATCGCATGGTGAAGCGTCGAACGCACTCGCTGGCGATGCTGAGCGAGCTCGGAGACGAGCCGCGCCCGCCGCCGCACGATTCGCTTGAGGACCCCTTGCGAACCGGCCGGCACCTGCGCTTCGTGCAGACCTTCGGGATGTAGCAGCGGAAGGCGGGCTAAGAGCTTCGCGTCGATGCGGTCGTTCTTTACGTGCTTGGTGTAATAGCGGCGTAGATCCGCCGACTGCTCTGGTGGAACGAGATGAACCCGCGCGCCTTTCGATCCGAAGAAGGCGGTGGGTGCGATCCACATAGACGACGTCGGCTCCATCACCACCAAGAGCTCGTCGCCTTCGGCCATCCCATTGGTTGCTGCTTCGAACAGCGCTTCCAGCTCATGGCGCCTCATGCGAAAGCCTCGTTCAGCGAGGAGCCCGCCTGTTGCATCCGCGACACACGCCCGACTCTCCGCGGTGATCGCAAGATCTATCCCTATGACCCTTCGCATCCCACCTCCTCGACTCGACCGATTGCCTTGGATCGGCTCGAAGGCGGGCAGGCCCCCCAGGTTCCATGGCCCCAGACATCTGACCAAACAGGGGCACGGCGCTCTTCTCCGCCCCCAAGTCCCTCAACCGGGTCCGTCCTGCTCGGGTCGCATCCAGCTCTCAAAAATGAGGAGCAAGCCGCAGCTTCTCCTGTCACACTTCCCCAGCCACCGGACGACCCGATCCAGGACGGAAACCTAGGAAATCTGGCCCCAAAGAGCCAGGACCCAGCTTAGATGTCACACCCACTACCTAGAATGTAGTCATGTTCGAAGCTCTG
>JACDCD010000212.1 GCA_013694625.1 Actinomycetota bacterium
TCATCACCGCTATCGTGTTCTCCGCAACAACCATCCTGTTGGCCTTCCGGCTTCAGTAGCCGGACGCCGGCCCTCACTTCCTTCTCCCATGCCGACCTGGAAAACGCCTCTGGCGCTCCTGGTGTGCGTTGCACTCGGTGCGGTGGCGTGCTCCGGCTCGACACCTTCGGCGGGAATCGGCGGGGACCAGCCCACTCCTTCAGAGTCACCCGGACGTGACCGCCCTACCCCCGATGAGCCTGAGCCGACCGACACCGGTGACGGGCCCGGAGGCCGGGACTCCAAAGATCCGAGCTCCGGGGACACAGCCGGATCTGCCGAGGACACCGAGCGCGTGTTGTCGGTCGCGATCCAAGAGCCGGGAACACTCGATCCACTCCGTGTCGCGGATCCCGGCGCGACGCTCGTGGTTCGCCAGCTCTTCGAAGGCCTCACCAGATGGGACCCGGTGGAAAAGAGAGTCGTTCCGGCCGCTGCGCGGAGCTGGGAGGTGGACGAAGGCGGTCGCGTATTCAGGTTCACCCTGCGCAAGGGCATGAAATTCCACGACGGCTCTCCAGTGCGAGCGCGCGACTTCAGATTCGCCTTCGACCGCATAGCGCGCAAAAGCAGTGCTTCGGATCTCGCTTACACGCTCGAGCTCGTCCGCGGCTTCACCGCGACCAACGGTTTCGGTGACACCGATCACCTGCGAGGGCTGAGGTCGCTCGACTCACGGACGCTGGTGATAAAGCTGAGGGAGCCGTACAGGGACTTCCCCGCCGTGCTCACCCACCCATCATTGGTCCCGGTGCCCGCCAAGGCCGTAGCGGCCAAGAAATCGTGGGTCAGACACCCGGTCGGTAACGGTCCTTTCAAGTTGGCCACTCGGTGGACGCCCGGGCGACCGATCAAACTCGAGGCCTGGCGCAAGGGTGTGGGGGCGCCGAAGCTCGGAGGTCTCCGCTTCGTGCCGTACCCTGACGCGCTTGCGTCGTGGCCCGACATCCTCGAAGGCTCCGTCGACGTCGCCGAGGTACCGGCGGCCGAGATCGACGCCGCCGAAGCCGCTTTTGGCGCCGATGACTTCAGACCGTTGCTTGCGGGCTACTACCTTGGTTTCAACATCGACTCCGAACAGCTCGATGACATCCGGATACGTAGGGCAATCACGCGCGCAATTGATCGCCGCAGGATCGCCGATGAGATCTACGATCGGTCACTCGTGGCACCACGAGGCATCGTGCCCCCCGGGATCCCAGGATTCAATCGGGATGTGTGTCTGAAGTTGTGTAACCACTCTCCCAGGGCGGCGCGCCGGCTCGTCAAGAGGGTCCCGGCCGGCGAACGCACCGTCACCATCGACTACACGAAGGAATCGCCCCATGGGCGGGTTGCGCGGTCGGTCGCGAGGGATCTGCGAGCGGCCGGGCTGAAGGTCGACGTCAGGGGGTACCGTTTCCCCGCATTTCTGCAGCGATTGAGCGATGATCAACAGTCGCTCTACCGCCTCGGGTGGATCGCCGAGTATCCGGTGGCCGATGGGTTCCTGACTCCACTGTTCGGGTCGGACTCGCTCGACAACCACTCCGGCCTCGAGTCCGAGGAGGTCGACCGCCTGCTGGCTCGGGCACATCGCGAACCCTCGCCCAAGGAGCGCAATCGCCTCTACCGCAAGGCTGAGGTTCTGCTTCTCAGGCAGGTTCCCATAGCGCCGATCGGATCGTTTGTTACCCGCTGGGTGGTGCGCCCTCCGGGGGTGGATGTTCACTTCGACGTCACGGGCGGCTTCGATGCCGTTTCGGCCGCAGGGTAAGCACCTCCTCCTGGCGCTGGCGTGCCTGGTTGCGGCGTGCACACCGGGCGTCGAGGCGCCATCTCGAGAGAGGGACAAGCCGGCAGGGGTGGCTGTGCCCGGGGGCGCCGAGGGCATTGTGTTCGGGGTGCTGGGCGATGCGGTGACACTCGATCCCTATTCACCCCTGGCCTCAGACCTCACCTTCACGCTCGTGCGTCCCCTGTTCCCGTCGTTGTTTCGATTCGACCGCGACGGGCGCCCCCGCGCGATGCTCGCGCGTTCGGCGACAGAAACGGACCTGGGGGTGCGGATCACCCTTCGACGGGCCCGCTGGAGCAACGGGCGGACCATCACCGCCCGAGACGTCGTGGCAAGTGTCCGGCGTGCCGACCCTCCCTCCGGGCTGGCAGCCGTCGCCTCGGCGCGCGCCATCGGAGCCCGACGCGTCGAGTTGAGGGGCGCCTCGACGGGTTGGAGGCAGACTCTGGCGACGGCGGCGCCCATACTGCCCGGCGGCGGGGGAGTCCACCCCGGCGGCGTCTTCGGTGGCCCGTTTCGGCTAAGTTCGTTCACGCCCGGCCTCGAGGCCGTCTATCGTCCCAATCCCCGATGGTGGGGCGCCGAGCCGCAATCGGAGCTCATTAGGGTCCAGTTTGTCCAGGATCTCGAGATCATGCTGGCGCTGCTCACATCGGGCCGGCTCGACGGGGCTGCGCCGCCGTCGTCCGTGAATCTGGGTCAACGACTCGATGCCGCGGGGCTCAGTCACTCGGCCGTCCTCGGGTGGGAATCGCTGTGGTTCGATCTGGAGGGGGCCCAGTTGAACGACTCCGGGCGGGCCGGCGTCGCACGGGCTATCGATCGCCTGGCCCTCGAGCGGGGCTTCGTCAGGACACACGGGCGCCTGGCGACAACGCTGCATCCCGGTCCCGGTCCCACTGCGGCGGAGGGCGCCTGGCATCGGCCGCCGCGTCCGGCGGTCG
>JACDCD010000213.1 GCA_013694625.1 Actinomycetota bacterium
TCATCACCGCTATCGTGTTCTCCGCAACAACCATCCTGTTGGCCTTCCGGCTTCAGTAGCCGGACGCCGGCCCTCACTTCCTTCTCCCATGCCGACCTGGAAAACGCCTCTGGCGCTCCTGGTGTGCCTCGCGCTCGGTGCGGTTGCGTGCTCCGGGTCGACGCCGTCGGCAGGAGCCGGCGGGGACCAGTCCACCCGTTCGGAATCACCTGGGCGTGCCGGCCCCACTCCCGACGAGCCCGAGCCGACCGACACCGGCGACGGGCCCGGAGGCGAGGACTTCACAGATCCGGACTCCGGAGGCTCGACCGAACCTGCCGAGGACACCGAGCGCGTGCTGTCGGTCGCGATTCAGGAGCCGGGAACACTCGATCCACTGCGCGTCGCGGATCCCGGGGCGGCCCTCGTGGTGCGCCAGCTCTTCGAAGGCCTCACCAGATGGGATCCGGTGGCGAAGAAAGTCGTTCCCGCCGCCGCTCGGAGCTGGAAGGTGGACGAAGGCGGTCGCGTGTTCACATTCACCCTCCGACGGGGCATGAAGTTCCACGATGGCTCTCCCGTGAGAGCGAGCGACTTCAGATTCGCCTTCGACCGTATAGCGCGCAAAGGCAGTGCTTCGGAACTCGCTTACACACTCGAGCTCGTCCGCGGCTTCACCGCGACCAACGGTTTCGGTGACACCGATCACCTGCGGGGACTGAGATCGCCCGACTCACGGACGCTGGTGATAAAGCTGAGGGAGCCGTACAGGGACTTCCCCGCCGTGCTCACCCATCCATCTTTGGTCCCGGTGCCCGCCAAGGCCGTAGCGGCCAAGAAATCGTGGGTCAGACGCCCGGTCGGCAACGGGCCCTTCAAGCTGGCCACGCAGTGGACGCCCGGGCGTCCGATCAAGCTCGACGCCTGGCGTAAGGGTGTGGGCGCGCCGAGGCTCGGTGGCCTCCGCTTTGTGCCATACCCGGACGCCCTTGCGTCGTGGCCCGACATTCTCGAAGGGCTCGTCGACGTCGCCGAGGTACCGGCAGCCGAGATCGACGCCGCCGAAGCCGCTTTCGGCGCCGACGACTTCAGGCCGCTGCTTGCGGGCTACTACCTTGGTTTCAACATCGACTCCGAACAGCTCGATGACATCCGGATACGTAAGGCAATAACCCGCGCAATTGATCGCCGCAGGATCGCAGATAAGATCTACGATCGGTCACTCATCGCACCACGAGGCATCGTGCCCCCCGGGATTCCCGGATTCAACCAGGATGTGTGCCTGAAGCTGTGTGATTACTCTCCCAGGGCGGCGCGCCGGCTCGTCAAGAAGATCCCTTCCGGCGAACGCACCGTCACCCTCGACTACACGAAAGAAAGGCCTCATGGGCGGGTCGCACGCTCGGTTGCGAGGGATCTGCGAGCGGCCGGCCTGAAGGTCGACGTCAACGGGTACCGTTTCCCCGCTTTCCTGCAGCGATTGAGCGAAGATCAACAGTCGCTCTACCGCCTCGGGTGGATCGCCGAATACCCGGCGGCCGATGGGTTCCTGACGCCTCTGTTCGGGTCCGACTCGCTCGACAACCACTCGGGGCTCGAGTCCGAGAAGGTCGACCGTCTGCTGGCCCGGGCGCACCGCGAGCCCTCGCCCAAGGAGCGCAACCGTCTCTACCGCAAGGCCGAGGTCGAGCTTCTCAGGCAGGTGCCCATAGCGCCGATAGGTACGTTCGTGACCCGCTGGGTAGTGCGCCCCCCAGGGGTGGACGTTCACTTCGACGTCACGGGCGGCTTCGATGGCGTTTCGGTCGAAGGGTAAGCGCCTCCTCCTGGCGCTGGCGTGCCTCGCTGCGGCGTGCACGCACGGCGGCGAGGCACCATCTCGGGAGAGGGACAAGCCGGGAGGGGTGGACGTGCCCGGCAACGCCGGCGGCATCGTGTTCGGGGTGCTGGGCGACCCGGTGACACTCGATCCCTACTCGCCCCTGGCTACAGACCTCACCTACACGCTCGTGCGTCCCCTGTTCCCGTCGTTGTTTCGATTCGACCCCGACGGGCGTCCCCGCGCGATGCTCTCGCGTTCGGCGACCGAAACGGACTCGGGGGTGGAGATCACCTTGCGACGGGCCCGCTGGAGCAACGGGCGGCCCATCACCGCCCGCGACATCGTGGCCAGCGTCCGGCGCGCCGATCCTCCGTCCGGGCTCGCGGCCGTCTCCTCGGCGCGCGCCGTCGGAGGCCGGCGCGTCGAGTTGAGGGGCGCCTCGATGCATTGGAGGCAAACGCTGGCGACGGCCGCTCCCATACTCCCCGGCGGCGGCGGCGGCGGGGGGGGAGTCCGCCCCGGCCGCGTCTACGGGGGCCCGTTTCAGCTCAGCTCGTTCACGCCCGGCCTCGAGGCCGTCTATCGCCCCAATCCCCGCTGGTGGGGCGCCGAACCCCGGTCGGACCGGATCCGGGTCCAGTTCGTCCAGGATCTCGAAATCATGCTGGCGTTGCTCAGGTCGGGCCGCCTCGACGGCGCCGCACCGCCGTCGTCTGTGAATCTGGGACAGCGCCTCGACTCCATGGGGATCGAGCACTCGGCCGCCCTCGGTTGGGAGTCGCTGTGGTTCGATCTTCAGGGGGCCCAGTTGAACGACTCCGGGCGGGCAGGCGTCGCACGGGCCATCGATCGCCTGGCCCTCGAGCGGGGCTTCGTCAGGACACACGGGCGCCTGGCGACAACGCTGCATCCCGGTCCCGGTCCCACTGCGGCGGAGGGCGCCTGGCATCGGCCGCCGCGTCCGGCGGTCG
>JACDCD010000216.1 GCA_013694625.1 Actinomycetota bacterium
CGCTCGCCGCTTCCTTGACCCGCCTGTCCATCTCGCCCTTGTCCACCTTGGCCAGCTTGAGCGCAAAGGCCATGTTGTCGTAGACGGTCATGTGCGGGTAGAGCGCGTAGTTCTGGAACACCATTGCAATGTCCCGATCCTTGGGCGGCACCTCGTTGACGACTCGTCCACCGATCTTGACCTCGCCGCCCGTTATGGCTTCGAGTCCGGCGACCATGCGCAGAGCGGTGGACTTCCCGCAACCGGATGGGCCGACGAGCACCATGAACTCCCCGTCCTTGATCTCAAGGTCGAGCTCGTCAACCGCGGGTTCACCTTCCCCGAAGCTCTTGCTCACCTTTTCGAACTCGATCTCAGCCACTGGGCCCCCTCTCCCTCTAATCGACGCTTCTTCTTAAATTACGGAGCGTCATCAGTAGGAGAAACATACAAGGAAAAGGAGCCACCATGTTCCGATTTACGCAATTTCCCAGTCGGCTACCACCCCCGTCGTAAGACGGTAAGGCGGATAAAAGGCAGATGGTGCGGCTCGGCCCCATCCGTCGGGTGCTTGCAAGTAGCGAAGGGACGCGCGCGCCGGGCCGGCGAGTGGCGTCACTCACCTGCGGTTCCAGGGGAATCAGCCTAACGTTCCTGGATGAGAGACCGGCCTCTGATTGCCCCGCTCTGCGTGGTCCTTGCCCTGGCCGCGTGTGGCGGACACCAGGTGCTCCTGACACGGCAGGCCCCCGCTACTTTCAGCGAGGAGCCGGGCGGATATGAAGAGGCTGTCGTGGAACGCGTGATCGACGGTGACACCGTCGAGGTCCGCATCACCGATCGCGTTGACGGTCTTGGGGCCGGAAAGGCCACCCTGGGCGGGACCTACAGCGTTCGTCTCATCGGTATCGATACGCCCGAGTCGGTCAAACCGGGATCACCGGTTGAATGCTTCGGGAAGGAGGCGTCGGCCGCTGCGAGTGCCCTGCTGGATGGCCGGCAAGTGCGATTGGTGAGGGACGTCGAGGAGACGGATGCCTACGACAGGCTCTTGCGTTACGTCTATCTCGAAGGTGAGATGGCCAACGCCAGGCTGGTTGTCAACGGCTATGCGCATGCGTACACCTATCCTCCCGACGTGCGCCATTCGGCCCTTTTCGTGTGGCTGGAACGCCGCGCCCGAGCGGGCGACAGCGGGCTGTGGGCGGAAGGCGTCTGCTAGGACGGCGCCGGTCCGAGGCCTAGTAGCCTGATGTGGGCGGATGTGACCGTTGCCACGAAAGGGAGGGGCGTCATGCACCGCGGGGTCGGGCGCAATCGTTGGACGGCCGTCGTTGCGGCCTTCACCGCGGGGCTCTTGCTGCTGCCGCTGGGGATGGCGGATGCTTCCCGCCGAGTTGATTACTCGTCGGGTTCCCCTGGACTGGGCGATAGCTATTACCCCTTGGACGGCAACGGCGGCTACCGGGTTCGGCATTATGGACTTGCGATCCGCTACAACCCCGCCACCGACAGGCTCATCGGCAGAGCTCGCATCAAGGCGGTTGCCAGAAAGAATCTCTCTCGCTTCAACCTGGACCTCACCGGCCTCAACCTGAGCTCGATCTCGGTGGACGATGCCGGGGCGAGCTGGAGGCGGAGGCGAGGGCATGAGCTCGTCATCACACCAAAGCAGGGATTGAGGCAGGGCCGCGCCTTCGAGGTCGTGGCGACCTACGCCGGGACCCCGAAGCTCCTGCATGGTCCGCTTGGCGACGGGGGGGTGTTCCGCACCGACGACGGGGCGGTGATCCTCGGGCAGCCCCACGTCGCGTCCACCTGGTTCCCCGCAAACGATCATCCGAGCGACAAAGCCACCTACACCATCCAGCTTACGGTTCCGGCCGGGCTCGAGGCGATCTCGAACGGCCGGCTGTCCAAGAGGTCGAGCTCGAGCGGCTGGAGCACCTGGACATGGTCCGGAGGCGGGCCGATGGCCAGCTACCTGGCGACGGTGGCCCTCGGACAGTTCGACATCAGACGCCGCAGGACATCGGACGGGGTCCCCATACTCGATGCAGTTGATCCGCAGGTCGGTAACAGCGCCGATCGAGCCCTGACAAAAGAAGAAGAGATCGTGCGCTTTCTCAGACGGCGGTTCGGCCCCTACCCATTCGATGCGCTGGGTGGGATCGTTGAGCATCACGAGCTGGGTTTCGCCCTGGAGACGCAGACCCGCCCCGTCTACGACTTCCGCTTCTTCACCGAATTCCGCAACGCCTTTGCCACCTCTATCGTCGTGCACGAGCTTGCTCACATGTGGTACGGGGACAGTGTCTCGGTGCGGGATTGGAGACACATCTGGCTCAACGAGGGCCCGGCTACCTACGCGGAGTGGATGTGGAGTGGAGCCAAAGGCGGCGATCACCCGAGGGAGATCTTCGCCTCTCTGTGCTCGACGCCCGCGAGCGACGACTTCTGGGATGTTAAGACGGGCGACCCGGGGCCGGCGAATCTCTTCGATTATGAAGCGGTCTACCTGCGGGGAGCCATGACCTTGCATGGATTGCGGCGTGCGTTGGGCGCCTCGGTCTTCTTCGACATAATGAGCACCTGGACAACCGAGCATCGGGGCGGAACGGGTGGCACGGTTCAATTCAAGAGGTTGGCCGAGAAGATGTCCGGCCGACAGCTTGACGGACTGTTTCGCCAATGGCTCTTCCGAGCAGCCAAGCCACGCGCCTGCAAGCGCGCACTAGGGGTTGCCGACGCAAGCTTGCAGCGCCGCATCGAACAAGAGGCGGTTGCACTTCACCAAAGGCACATAACCCAATAAGGTTTAGGCATGATTGTGTCTCGGGTGTCGCGCGCCGTCATTGGGCTCGTGGCTGTTCTCGGCCTGCTCGTGTACCTGGCGATCATCGACTTTGGTGTGAGTGCCGGACGCATCCACCACGGCGTGTTTGTTCAAGGGATCGACGTCGGCGGTCTTACTGAGACAGAAGCCGCCCGTGTGCTCGAGGAGAACGGGCGCGAACGAAGACAGAGCAGGGTGTACTTCGGACGCGAAGGTCTGAGACGGTTGAGCTTCACGCCCAGGGAGCTCGGATGGTGGCCGCACGCCGAGGCGACCGCGGAGGCGGCCATGCAGATCGGACGAGGCGGCTCGCCGATCCAGGACATCTTCGAGCGGGTGAGGGGCTGGTTCGGCGGCGTCGCGATCAGATGGGCGGGCCCCCCCCGGGCAGGAAAGGTGGCTCGGGTTATCGAGAGATGGGAGGCGGTCGCCCGCAAGCACGGTCTCGAGATCAACCGTGGCTTTCTGCGTTACAAGATCCGGCGCGCCGTGGTCTTCCAACCGCCGCAAACCCTGTTCAGGCTCCCGCTCGCAACCGAGGGGGGCTGAAACCCGGGGAAATCCCGCTTTGTCTGATTCGGGTCACCAGACGTTGCATGTCCGGCCCAGACCCCGGCTTCCCGGCTCGGAATGGCAACGAGGCCGAGCCCCGAACGTTGGAGGGTGAGGGTCAGATGGCAGGGGTTCTGGTGGAGAGATCCAGACCCATGATCAGGAAGGGTTTCGCCCCTCCCGGGAACGCAAAGTTCGTGAGGAGGGGTACCCAGCCACGCTTTTGGTAGAGATGGAGGGCACGGGTTTCGGCATCCAGTGTCGACAGCGCCGCGGTGGAGTGAGGCAGGCCGTGCAAGAGCTCGTCGTGGAGCCGTCCGCCCACTCCGCGCCCATGTGCCTCTGGCATCAGGTGGAGCTCGACCAGCTCGAAACAGTCTCCCAACCACTGCTCCGCCTCTGCGGAGGAAAGAGCGGCTGCGACGACGTCGTGCCACCACTGGCCGCCACTCCCGGTATAGCCGTAGGCCACTCCTGACACCCCTTGTGCACCCCGGGCGACCTTGCAGCGGAATCCGCTGCGCTCGGCGTGGCGGCTCAACCCGTTGCGGAAGCGAACGACCTCGCGATCGGGATGCGGGTAGTGCTCCTCCGCAAACGCTCGTCTGTAGACCTCTGCGATCTCGCGGCGCGCCGCTACAAAGCCCTCGGGCGAAAGATCCACGATCTCGATCTGAGGCGTCATAGCTCACTTTTCTATCCGTCTGCACACGCCCGATGCCCTCGGTTGCAGGATCTTACGACCCGTGACGCGATGTGCTGGGGAAGGGAATGCCGGTAGACTTGGGCTCATGCCGGGCACTGTAGGTCCAGCAAGCTCTCCTGAGTTGCCCGAGCTCATGATCGCCGGGCCGGGCGAGCTTCATGAAAGCGATCTGAAAGCTCTCTCCAAGCAGGTCATCGCCCACTACGGGGATGTCTGGACGGCGATCCACGAAGAGACCCTCACCAGGCTGGGGCGGATGCTCGGCGCAGCCGGGTCTCCCTATCTGATCCCCGGAAGCGGCTCGACGTGTCTGGACGCAGCGGTCCTCAACATGTTCGAACCGGGGCAGCGGATAGTGGTTCCGAATACGGGCTTCTTCGGGGTGCGGCTGATCGAGATAGCGACCTCCCACCACCTCCAGGTGGTCGAGGTCCCCGTCGAGGTGGGCGCGCCGGTTGATCCCGGGCGCGTGGCCGACGTCATCGGAGGGGCGGACGGGGTGCTGTGCACCCACGTGGATACCTCCACGGGCGTGAGGCATCCGGTGGAGGCCCTTGCGCGGGTTGCTCATGAAGCGGGCGCCGTGTGCGTGGTCGACGGGATCTCATCGGTCGGGGGCGAGCTGCTTGACGTTGATGCGGCGGGTATCGAGCTTCTGGTGACCGCGTCTCAGAAGGGACTCGAGGCGCCACCGGGCCTCGGCGTGATTGCGCTGGGCCCGGGAGGACGCGAGCGGATCGAGGCCCGAAGCCGCCGCCCCGAGTCCTGGTACCTGGACCTTCTGACCTGGGACTGGTACCGAACCAACTGGTCGTGGCACCCTCACCCGGTGACGATGCCGGTCAACCTCGTGCGCGCCCTTCTGTCGAGCCTGCAGCGCATCGACCGGACCGGTCTCCGGGAGTGCATAGGACGACGTGCCGACCTTGCCAAGCGGTGTCGTGAGGGGTTGCGGCAACTCGGGCTCGAGCCGGTGGCGCAGGCCGGTTGCGAAGCCAATCTGGTGGTTGCAGCGTGGACCGACGATCCTGCGAAAGTGCAGAGCGCATTACTCGAACGCGGGATCATGATCTCGGGTGGACTCCAGCCCACCTTCGGAAAGGCCATCCGAGTGGGGTTGATGGGCAGAACCGCCACGACCGAGATGGTCGACCGTGTGCTCGAGGGGGTTGCGGCGTCCCTGGGCTCGGATGTTCCGGGGGCCGGGTAGCCGCCGCCATCGAAGGAGGTCCCGGCGCGCCGATTGCCTCTAGCCTCTCATCGCCGCTTCCCGTAGGCCCCTGTAGAGGAGGGCCGGGTCTCCCAGACGCCGGCGGAGTTGCCGCTCCAACCCGGCGATCGGGTACAGATTTTGAGGGGCGCGCGGGTCTTTGTGTCCGGCCGAGGCGAACCTCGGAAGCATCGCAGTAACGGAGTCGGCGAGCTCGACCACCCCCTTCACCTCGAGGTCCGCATTGGATTCGCAGCGCACGACTCCCGCCCAGTGGGACCCAGGGGGCCCTGGGAGGCGGAGGTACCACGAGAACTTGCTCCAGGTGGACGACGTCATCATGAAGACGGGCGTGCGTTGGCCGGACTCGAGCTTGCCGATCACGGTGTGCAGACCGGGCGGCAGGTAGGCCACATGATGGGTCTTGACATAGCCCACCGCGCCGGGGATGTTGAGGCGACCGGTCAGGGGGCCGTCGACCACGATGAGGTCGGCGGGGGCGCACTCCGCCACAGAGACCTCCAACCGGCCCATGTGCAACTGCAGGGCGAGCGCGAGCTGCTCGGGGGTCTCGCCCCCGGCCGAGCACACCGGATACTGCGCATAGCGCGTCGAGATGCCGGTCGCGTCGTGGTTGGGGAAGCAGAACAGACCCCTGCGCACGTCCGCAGCGACAACCTCGGCGCGCCCATCGCAGCGAACTGCGCCGGCCGAGTACGACGCGCAGATCGCCGGACGCACCGTCCCCTCGGAGCCCTCCAACCACACACTGGCGTCGACGCGCCTCACCCCGTCGGTGAACAGGACCGTTTCCGGGGGGCGGCGACCCGGCGACGGTGTCACCGGCCCCCACTGCGACGGGGCCGTTTCGACCGACGCGTCGACCACGGCCTCGCTCGTCGCGTTGATTACCTCCATCGAGGTTCCGTATTCGGGCGCCCAGGCCTCGACCGAGAATTTCACTGCGTCACCCGAAAGCTCACGGACGGCACGGGAACCTCACCGGCGTCACCCGGGAACCTCACCGGCGTCACCCGGGAACCTCACAGGTTCACCCGTTCCACGGTCGAAGAAACCCCTTTGCTCACCTGGTACTGCACGGGCACCCGGTCGGCCAGATCGCGTACGTGGGTAACGATTCCGACCATGCGGTCCTTACTAGCGAGGTTTTCGACCGTGGCGGCGACGGTCTCGAGGGTGTCACTGTCCAGGGTGCCGAAGCCTTCATCCAAGAAGATCGCCTCGAGCCGAGCGGCGCCATCGGCAGCCAGTTCGGAAAGATGCTCGGCCAATGCGAGGGCCAGAGACAGTGACGCCAAGAAGGTCTCGCCCCCCGAAAGCGTCCTGGCCGAGCGGATCTCGTTTGCGTTGTGGTGGTCGACGACCTGAAAGTCTCCTGCGTCGCTCAGGGCCAGGGAATACCCCCCGCCTGACAGCTCGAGGAGGATCACGCTTGCACCTTCAACCAACCGTCCAAGCGCCTCGTTGACGATCCAGCGTTCGAAACCTGTGGCGCTGAGATGGTGTGCAAGAGATCCTGCGACCTCCGCCTCGATGCGTGCGGCCTTGATCTCATCCCGGGTGTCGGCCGTGACCTTGATCCCCTCGTCGATCCTGCCAAGGTGCGCCAGCGCACGCTCGAGGGCGACGACGACAGCATGTTCGACCTCCTCGGTCGGAGGCAGATCGATGCTGCATTCGCGACACCTAGTCTCGAGCTCGGCGACGATACGGGCGCGCTCACCCTCCGCCTGCTCGGCGTGCCCGCGAGCGTCTTCTGCTTGTGCGGCCAACTCCGGCAACTTGTCCACGGCCCAACCGGTCAACTCGGTCCAGTCGCGGCTCAAGTCGGTGCGGGTCGCAGGAGGCGGGCCGAGAACAACGAGGCCATCGCGCACCGAGTCGAAGTTTCGGAAGAGGTCCCTTTCCTTGTCCTTGAGGGTTTGGTGTGAGTTCATCATTGTCCGGAGTTTGGCGCGCGCTTGCTTCTCGGTAGTGGTGGCTGCCTCGAGGATTGCATCCGCTGCGCCGACGGCCTCTAACAACCTGGTGATGTCGTCCGCATCAGGGTGTTGAACGAGAGACAGATCGGCTGCATTGATCTGTTCCTGCAGCGTCGCAAGTGTCCCTTCGATGGTCAGGCGCGCCCCCTGTGCCTGGGATAGCAGCGTTCGCGCCCTGTCCCGATCCGCCCTGGCGCTCTCGACCGCCGCATGTTTGGCGGCGATGTCCGGCGCGGCTGGATGGACGGGAAGGCTGCCTACCTCTTGCAGGCACACGGGGCATGGTTCGCCCTCGACCAGCGCACCGGAGAGATGCTGCGCCACGTGGTCCTCTTTGGCGGCGTTCCACCCTGAAGTGGCTTCCTCAACCAGCTTCTCGGCCGCCTCGAAAGAGGATGTAGCGAAGGCTTCGTTATCTCTGTGCTCCTGCAACCTCAACCGCTCGGGTTCGGCAAGGGCAACGAGCTCGGCGCGCCGGATGTGCTCTTGGCGGGCGGTTATCAACGGGTCTCGCTCGGGCAGGGCGCGGCGGCCCAAGTGGGCGGTATCCACCCTCTTCTCAGCCTCCTCGGCAGCCGCCTCGGCAGCCTCCCGATCGGCTTCGGCGGCCTGGAGATCAATTCCCAGCTTAGCGATGCCTGGGGGGATGGACAACGATCGCAGAAGGGCCTGCAACCTCTCTTTCTCCTGCAGGTGGGCCTCGGCCTTGGCGGCGGCATCCTGGAGCGACAGCAGCGCGGGCTTTGCCTCCATTACCCTGCCCTTCAGTGCGTCCAGAAGCGTCACCCGCTCCGCTGCCCAAGCGCGCGTCTGTGCCGTGGCGAAGCTGTAGTCCTCGAGGCGCTGCTCCAGGAGCGTGACTTTGCCCTTCGCAGTGGCTGCAATCGAACCGGCGCTCTGGCGCATCTGCTCGTACACACCGAGGTTCAAGAGCTCCACGAGCAGATCCTGACGGTCGCCTGGCTTGTCATGGAGGAAGCGGGAAAATTCGCCTTGAGGCAGAACCACGCAACGGGTGAAGTGCTCGAACGGAAGTCCCAGCAATCTATGTGCGCAGCGTGACGCCTCGTCGGCGGTGCCGGCCAGAACCTCCTCGCCCCTCTGCAGACGCGCCTCCTTGGTGGTTGCTCCCTTTGCAGTGCGGCGAATCACCCGGACGGCGGTGTAGACGACGTCCCCGAGCAGGAAGTCAAACCTCACGCGCGCTTCAAGAAGGTTCTGGGAGATCGCCGGCGCCACGAGATTCCTGTTGTCGTATCGGGGCACCGAACCGTATAGGGCGAAGCAGATCGCATCGATGATCGTGGACTTCCCCGAACCGGTGGCGCCTACCAGGGCGAAGTAATCGACACCTTCGAAGTCGATGGTCTGGGCCTCACGAAACGCGCCGAAGCCCTGAAGCTCAAGCCGAAGCGGACGCATAGGTCACCTCCAGCAATCGGTCGAACAGCTCGACCAACCGTTCGTCGCCGACGTTTCTCTCGGCGAGGTACTCGCCGAACAGAGCGCGCGGATTCGAGGAGTCGCTACTGCGTTCCTTGGCGCGCAGAGTCGATTCGGCGGGCGCGGCCATCACGTCGACGGCTTCGGGGAACAAGGCGCGCACTTCGTCGCCGAGTCCGGCGCGCGCCTGCTCGTCGACCCTTACGCGCAGAAGGTCATCGCCCGTGGAGCCGGCCAGAGCGGCGAGCTCCGCAATCGTCCCCGACAGGGTCCGCAGCCGGCGACCGGACCGGAGGGGGACAGCTCGAGTCTGGGAGGGCGCGCCCGGGGCCGCTTCGACAATCATCGTTACCTTGTGCTCGTCGTCGTCGGAGAAATCGAGGCACAGGGGTGACCCGCAATAGTGGACCGGCGCCCCGGCGGCCATCTTCTGGGGCTTGTGGAGGTGGCCGAGCGCAACGTAATGGGCGTCGGCGGGAAAAGCGGTCGCGTCGACGTAGTAGTCGAAGACCGTTTGCGCCGTGCGCTCGCCGCCGCCGAGCTGTGCGCCCGCTACCGTGACATGTCCCAGCACGATGTTGACCGAGCCCGGGCTGAAGCCCGTCGTCAGCGAGGCGAGGATGCGGGCTGCCCGCTCCCTGTAGGTGCTCGCATGGCGGTTGGCGTCGTCGGACATCAAGTCGTCCGCTTTAACTATGTCGCGCTGGGAGAGCCACGGCAAAACTGCGATGCGCGCCAGCTCGCCTGCGCGTGACGTGATCTCGACGACGCCTCCCTCCTGCGGTGACAGAACCAGTGCCCGGACCACCACCCGCCCGAGGGCCAGAAGCGGTTCAACCGCTACGAGCCGGCGGGGGTTGTCGTGATTTCCGGCGACGACCACCACCCGTGCGCCGCTGTGGGTGAGCTGCAACAAAGCCTCGTAGACGATCCCCTCCGCCTCCGGCGACGGCGACGCCGAGTCGAAGAGGTCGCCGGCCACCAGGACGACATCGACCGCCTCTGTGGTTGCCAGCTCGGCGATCTCCCGGAGCACCGCCCGGTGTTCTTCGGCGCGGCTTCGCCCCCGCAGTGTCTTTCCGACGTGCCAGTCGCCGGTGTGCAATAGCTTCACGCGCGTGGCAATCCCTCGAACGGATCCTCGGGCGCGGGACGCGCGGTTGGGTTCTTTCCGGCCTCACTGGGCCGGCTCGCCCAGGCGGGAAAGGGGAATTCGAGGACGAGTGGTACCGGGATCTCGGGTTGGCTGAGCATCATGGTGCCCGGCTTGATGATCGTCACCCGTTCGCGATGTGCACCGCGGAGGAAGCCGTACTGCCCGCGCTCGGCTTCGGCGGAATCGAGACGGCCCACGACCCGAATCGACGATTGTCCGATGATCCGGCCCTCGACCTCGCTTGCGGTTTGCTGGGCGCCGACGAGGATCACGCCGAGCGAACGCCCCCGCTCCGCGACGTCGAGCAGGATCTCCTTGATGGGGCTGCTTCCTTCGCGCGGCGCATATTTGTTGAGCTCATCGAGGACCAGGAAGAGGAGCGGGCGCGCCTGGCCGGCCCGCTCCTTCTCGTCGAAGGTCCTGCGGATGATGACCCCGACGACAAAGCGCTTGGCGCGGTCGGGCAGGTTGTGGATATCGACGACCGTCACCTGTTGTTCGAGCTGGACCTTGTGCTTGGCGGCGTTGGGGACGTCACCGCGGATGAGCCGCCCCAGTGGCCGGACCGCTCCATGCAGCCGTCTGATAAATGCATTGACCGTTCCAGCGCCGATCGCCGGGCCGGCCCAGTCGGGGTCGTCCTGCACCCGTCCACTGATGAAGTCAACGAGTTGATTGAACGTGCGGATGGCCACACCTTCGAGCTGTACGCCTCCCTCGTCGAGGGCGATGGCCAGCTTGAGCTTCGCGGCGACGTTGTAGATCACCATCGTGTAGTGCTGACGGTCGTCCTCTGCGTCCGCGAACAAGAAAGGAAGGAGCTCGTCTGCGCAAAACTCGGCGAGCGTCCAGAAGAACGAGGTGACGCCCTCGGTGCGTGTGGTGACGTCGGGCGCTGCGTTCGCATCGCCGAGTCGCGGGGGAGCGTAGAACGCGGCGCTCTTGAACGGTCCCGCCTCGAGCCCGAGACGGCGGTAGCGATCTTTGCCCTCGTCGGTGAGCTGGATGTTGGGATGGTCGAGGAACAGCAGATCCTCGCCTTTGACGTTGAAGATGAGCGCTTTCGTGTTCACCGCCTCGGCGCCGAGGACCCCGGAGTTGAAGAGCCCGTAGAGCAGGAAGGTGGCGTAGGTCGTCTTGGTGGCCACCCCGGAGATGCCGCTGATATTGACGTGGGCGCCGCGGGTGCCGTCGAGGAACTCAAGGTTGACGAACAGAGGTTCGTTGTCTCTCATGAGACCGGCGGGCAGCCTCTTGTCCATTCCGTCAAAGAACAGCGCCTGGTCGCGCTCTTTACCCTCGGCGCGCCGAACCCCTATCCCGGGCAGGGGTGGGACGAACACCTCGGGTTCGACCCGGGTGACGGTCACCTGCGCGGCTTCGCTGATGTGGCCGGGAAGGACGCCGTCCTCGATCAGGAAGACATCGGAATCAAAGCGCGCCCCTTCATGGAGCGCCCTCACCTGGGAGACGACGCCGTACACATGGACCGGCTCGCGACCGGGGAGTGGGCGCTCCGTCGCTACGACCTCGTCGAGCTGGAGATACTGATCCTCGCCAAGGCCGACCCAGAAGCTCAGCGGAGTCGAGTCCTCGGTTCCAAGGACCCGGCCGACGTGCTCCGGGCTCCGCCCGGTGCCTGATTCGCTCATCTCGTCACCCCCTTCGTCACATCTGCCGCAGCGTTTCTCGTTCGATGTCAGCCTAAGGGGGCCCTGTGACAGGTTTGCGATTTTCGGCAAAGACGGCGGCTTTAGTACGCTGACCCGATGAACCAGAAGCTCTACGGCGGACGCATCGAGCGGTTGCGTGACGCCACCGTCATCGCGGTGCTGCGGATGTCCTCGGTCGGGCTGGCCATCGAAGCCATCGGGTCCGGCGTGCGGGGAGGCTTCGAGGCGGTCGAGGTAACCATGAACACACCGGACGCGACCGACGCTATCGCCGAGGCGGCGGGAGGCATCGATGCGATGATCGGGGCCGGCACGATCATCGAGCCCGCCCAGGTCAAAGAGGCCTACGACGCAGGCGCCGAGTTCATCGTCACCCCGGTGGTGGTCCCCGAGGTGGTCGAGGCAGCCCACAGCCTGTCGATCCCCATTGCGATGGGCGCCTCCACGCCCACCGAGATCCTGACGGCCCGCCGCGCCGGAGCCGACTGGGTCAAGATCTTTCCCGTGGAGCAACTTGGTGGACCGGACTACCTTCGAATGATCCTGGGTCCCCTGTCCGGCACGCCGGTCATGGTGACGGGCGGTCTGACCGCCGAGAACTACCTGAGCTACCTTGATGCAGGCGCCGAGCTCGCCGGCTTCACGACCGCGGTCTTCGACCCGCTTCTCGCTCAGGAGGGGCGCTTCGATGAGATCGAGCGGCGCTCCATCGAGGTTCACCGGCGCCTCGACCTCTACACGACCGAGTAGACAGCCGGCGTCCGGCGCTCTGTAATCCTTCAGACCCACGTGAGGGAAAGGGCCACGCCCTGCAAACCAGCCTGTCGTGTGAGCGGGCCGCGGCCGCCGGGCCCCCTGAGGCTACGAGGCCCCGGCAATATGGTGACTCGAACCGCCGCAGCGTGGGTAATTTCGGCCCATGCCACGTACCCACGAGGGACTCGTCCGGCTGATCGGACGACACGGGGTCACCGATCCTCGGGTCATCGAAGCCTTCCGCCGGGTGCCGCGCCGGGACTACGTGCCTCCGGACTCGCAGCATCTCGCCTACGGAGACCGGCCGGTCGGGCTCCCGCTCGGCCAGACGACGAGCCAGCCATCTCTGATCGCCAGGATGATCGAGGCCGCCGCTCCCCGGTCGTCTGACCGGGCCCTCGAGGTGGGCACCGGGTACGGCTTCCAGACCGCTCTGCTTTCCCATCTCGTTGCGGAGGTCGTATCGATAGAGCGCCTCCGCGAGCTGGCAGAGGCGGCGACCGAGAACCTCCGGCGCGCCGGGATCAACGGTGTTGAGGTGCGTCACGGTGACGGCTTCGCAGGGGCCTTCGATCGAGCGCCGTTCAATGTGATCGTTGTGTCCGCCGCCGCCCCCCAGGTACCCGGAGCGCTGGTGGACCAGTTGGCTGACGGAGGCCGCCTCGTCATTCCCGTGTGGGACGAGGCGGCTTCCTCCGACAATGTGGTGTCCATCACCAAGCGGGACGGGGCGCCCTTGCCCGCGCGCCTGATCACTCCGGCGCGCTTTGTCCCGCTCGTGCCGGGACCCGCAGAGGACTAGGTCTCGGAGAACGACGCCTTCAGGGTCCGCCACAGTTTCCTGGATGTGTCCCAGTCCTCTTCGTGAGTCTGAAGGTTGAGTGCGAACCCGAGGTCCCCCGTCACGAACCCGAGATCGATGGCGTGAAGCTGAGCGCTGCCTTCGCTGTAGGTGTACTCCCATTCCGCCGCGTCATAACCCTTGAATCGGGTGGGGTCGATCCTTATCTCGTCGTAGTCGGTGTGCGAGGCGCCGAAGCTGTTCGATAGCTCCTCCCAGGCGCCTTCGGGCGACGGCCCCGGAGTATCCGTCCACCCCACCCGAAGGTAGGTTCCCGAGAGTGGGTCGCGTAGGTCGGCCTGGGTGGCGCCCAGCGGGATCTCCTCCCACCCGGGAGGATGGTCCACGACGAATCCGGTGTCGCCGATCGTGAAGGTCCTCCAGTCGGCCGGGACGCGGGGGCGTCCTCGATCTGGCCGGCCTCCCTCGTCGCCCTCATTGCCGCCGACGCTCGTCCCCTCCGAGCCGCCCGGCCCACCGGAGCCGTTCGGAGCAAAGAGGGCGAGCCCTCCGACGATGGCTGCGACCACCAGCGCGATCCCGGCGAAGACGATGCCGACGGCGACCATCGGGTTGCGCCTGTGCCCGGCGCTCGCTCGGGTGGGCTCAACCGCCGCCTGCCCGGCCCTCACCCTCTCCGGCCCCGAAGGCGCCGGGGTGGAACTTCCGAGGGCGACGCGATTCTGAGCCGGTATCGGGGCCGTCGGCCCGGGCCGGCTGGCGCTCTTCGTGATCCTCCCCTGATCCGAGCCGGCCGCTCGGTCCAGCAAGGTCCTGATTTCGCCGGGACCGGGGCGCTCAGAGGGTGACTTGGCCAGAAGACCGTCTATCAGCGGCCGGAGCGGTCCGGCGCGCTCGGCCGGCCGAGGACCGTCGCCCATGATCGCCGCCAGGGTGGGGATGACCCCCGGTCGCTCGAACGGCGGCCTCCCCTCCACCGCGTAATAGAGCGTGGCGCCGAGCCCCCAGAGATCGGACTCCGGAGTGCTGGGAGCTCCCGAGGCCTGCTCGGGCGCCATGAACGACGGCGATCCCAATACCAGGCCGGTGGAGGTGATCCTCGTGTCGTCCTGCAAAGTTGCGATCCCGAAGTCACTGAGCTTCGACCGCCCATCCGGCATGACCATGATGTTGGATGGCTTCACGTCCCGGTGGACGATCCCGTTTGCATGAGCCGTCTCGAGCGCCCCGAGTACGCTCAGCCCCAGGCGGGCGGTGCGCGCAGGGGTGAGCGGGCCGTCAGCGTCGACAAGCTCGACGAGCGTCTGGCCGTCGAGCAGCTCCATTACGATGAAGGTCTGACCCTCGTGGTCCACGACGTCGAAGATCATCACCGCCCCGGGGTGATTGAGGCTGGCCGCAGCGCGTGCTTCGCGCAGGACCCGGGCACGTGTCATATGCGTCTCCGAGGCCGCCACGCCGTCGGGGAGGGAGACCTCCTTGATGGCAACGTCACGGCGCAGGAGGAGGTCCTCGCCCCGCCACACCACGGCCATGCCTCCACGGCCCAGCACGGAGACGAGTAGGTATCGGTCGGCTACGCGCCTCGGGTCAACGTGGTGGGTCATCGCGTTTCAAGATAGCGTCACGGTTGAGCTGGCCCGCGCCGGAGGGTGGGTGCTCCCGGCTCAGCGGCGTCCCGTCCGGGTGTGCCCGGTAACGCGAGGGTGTGCCCGGTAACGCGAGGGTGTGCCCGGTGCCGAGGCACGGGCACCGAGATCCACATAGTTGTCGCACCCCCCTCTTACAGTCATCCCATGGAGATCCTGGTAGGTGTCGTCCTCGGTCTCGCCGCCGGTGGGGCGGTGGCGGCCGTCCTTCTGCGCTCCCGGCCACAGGGGGAAGCCCGGGCCCTGGCGCAGCTCGCCGGGATGCACGATGAGCTGACGCGGCTCTCCGAACGGGTTGCCAGCGACTCGGTGCGGCTTGGCGGACGCCTCGAGGGTATCGACGACCGAATGGTCCGAACGCACGCCTCCAATGCGGACATGGCGCGCGACATCTTCGACACTCTGGGTGACGTGCGCCGCGCGACCACGACCGTGGCGGAGCAGGCGCAGGAGTTCAGCTCGCTTCAGGATCTGTTACGTGCGCCCAAGGCGCGTGGCGGGCTGGGCGAGGCGATGCTCGAGGAGCTGCTGCGTCAGGTCCTGCCTCCCGATTCGTTCTCCACTCAACACCGCTTCACATCCGGGGTTGTCGTCGACGCAGTCGTCCGCGCCGGCGGCAGGATCGCGTGCATCGACGCGAAGTTTCCCCTCGCCAACTTCAGGCGGATGTGCGACACGACCGACGACCGTGAGCGCACCGACGCCGAGCGAGCCTTTGCCGCAGACGTCGCGAGGCACATCGGCGACATCTCCTGCCGCTACATCGTCCCCGACGAGGGCACCTTCGATTTCGCCGTCATGTACGTTCCCGCCGAGGGCGTCTACACTGAGGTGCTTCGGCTGTCACACGGCCGGCGTCCGCTCTACGAGACCGCGATAGAGGCGCGCGTCATCCCGATGTCGCCGCTCACCATGTACGCGTATCTCACCACCGTCCTGTTCGGGTTGAAGTGCCTGAGCATCGAGGCCAATGCCGAGGCGATCCTCGGTTTCTGTGGCCGGCTGCAACAGGACATGGAACGTTTCTCAGACGAGTACGAAACCCTGGGCAGGCACGTGGGGCACGCCCAGTCGAAGTACGAAGAGGGGCGCGTGCGACTCGAGCGTCTCCGCGGAAGACTCGAGCGGGTCACCGATCTGACCCACGAAGGCTCCCCCGGAGCGGGCCTTCCGGGCGCTCCGGACAGCACTAATGGATTGGCGCCCGAACCCCCCGGATTCGACGGCGGGCCGACCGAGACCGATCCTCCCCTGCACTCCGGAGGCCGTTCACCGACCTCGTGAAGACAAAGACACGAGCCCATCGTTCGGCGCGCGTGGCCAGAGCGTCGCCCCCGGCGCGCCGGCGCCCCAAGTCGGTTGACCCGGGGGCCCAGAGCTCCATTGCACTCCAGAGCCCGTTTACCGGGTTCCCCGGTGCAAGGAACACCTCGGGCCGAACCCCCGGCGCGCCGGCGCCCCAAGTCGGTTGACCCGGGGGCCAGAAGAGCTCTATTGCACTCCAGAGCCCGTTTACCGGGTTCCCCGGTGCAAGGAACACC
>JACDCD010000013.1 GCA_013694625.1 Actinomycetota bacterium
CTTCAATGCTGTCCTGTCGATCTCGAACCAGTACGTTACGTCTTCGACCGCCTACCCCATCGATGTCGACAAACGCAAGACGAAGAGGGTAGCTTTGTACCATTGGTCCTGGGTCGACGTGCTTACAGAGGCAGTCGTACAACGGGAGCACCGCGGGGTCAATGACCCCGATCAGGCTTATATCCTCCAAGAGCTGATCCGCTACCTCAGTGATCCTCGCTCCGGGGCCGTGGCCTTAGAGTCGATGGGACCGAGTTGGACCAAGATCAAAGACGGTGCTCGGGAGAACACCCTGCGCAAGACCGACCCCGATGTCGCTGCCCTGGCTGCCCGCTGGGATGATCTCATTCGTTACCTGGGACTGGAATTGACGAAGGACCTCGGCCGGAGTGTCACGCAGGTTCTGGGTCGAGAGGAACGCACTCCAAGCGAGCGACTGGCAGTGCTCAAGGACTCCCTCGCTGATAACGGACGCCTGTCCGCCGAGCTGCAGGTTCCGGATGTCGCTGGGCGACTAGAGGTGATGGCGGACCTCCGATCGCGCCAGGTCATCGTCTCCACTCGCATCGACGCGCCCAAGGACGGGCGGTCCAGAGGCAGGGTCTCCTGGCTGCTGCGCCAGCTGCAAAACACTCCCGACAACCTCACGGTCGAGGCAAGGGTGGCACGTTCGCAAACGTCTCTAGCGGCTCCGCTGGCACAGGTGCGGGAGAACCCGGAACTGCTGTATCCCGAGCAAGGCAAAGAGATTCGTCAGTTCGTTCTCAGCCTGACCCGCAACATGGGGCTCAAGAAGGACGCCAGCAAGGGCTCGTTCATCGACAGCGTCATGACTACCACGAAGGACCACTATGCCGACGTTCTCCAGAACCTCAGAGCTTGGAAGGCCACACCGCCCAAGCTGAAGAAGCCACCTGAGGAAGAGCCCGTAGAGGAAGCCACCGAACTGCAGCCGCCCGTGAAAGACGCCATCGAGGAAGCTCAGTCCGAGATGGTTGCTCAGGCAGCGGATGCGTCGCCGGAGTGAGGTCCTAGGGAGGAACATGAAGCCTCGTGCCGTGATCGTGGCGGTGAGTACAGCACTGGTAGCAGTTTCCGCACTTGCCACTCCTGCGCTAGCTCGGCCAAAGACATATGTGACACATAACTGCGTCGAGGCGAAGGTCAAGCCTCGGCGGATAATTTTCGCTTGTGCTGACTACGGGCTCTTCATCAATCATTTGAAGTGGCGTCGTTGGAATCATGCGCTTAGAGCCACTGGTCACGGCGTGTATCGCTATAACGATTGCAAGCCCGACTGTGCCAGGGGAACGTTTCACAAACGCAAGGCCAGGATTGTTTTGCGAGATCGCATGTGGTGCCCTGCACTCCGCCAGTTGGTGTTCAAGCACGCGAAGCTGAGATTCAGACGGCCCGTTAACGATGAGCGGAGAACTCGGTTTCGTCTGGGGTGTCCTTTCTAGCGACGGCTGGGGGCAATTGGTTTAGAGAAGAAGTGCTGACAGGGGCCGCCCTTGGGTTGCCTCACCCGAAAGTGCCCACACAGTCTCTAGTGTGTGCCCACCCGAAGCGGACGTATCGCCGGATCTCTCCGACTCGGGCGCCCCGCGTGTCCGGGTCAAGTGTGGCCTCTGCGGCGATTGTGTAAGAGTCGTGCTCACATAGCGGGTTAAGATGGGCAGGATTCGCCGTGTGGACCTCGATGCATGGCAGAGGTGGAACACCATTCAGTTTCAAACCGAGTTGAATCGCTACGCAAGGGGATTGCAGCGCCTCGACCGTCGCAGCGCTCTGCGGTTCATGGACGCCCTTGAGCGCTTCTGCGCGGAGTTCGACTACCACGCTTCCCGGCGAGCGGTGATGGTCGATGACGAGATGACACTCGGGGATGCCGAGAGCCTCGTCAAGGACGCCGAGCGTCGTTCTAAGGACGAGGATGAATCGTGACGCTAAAGCGTTGACAGACTTTGCCCGGACAGGCCCTTGGGCGTCGCCCGGGCGCTGCCCGGGTGCTGCCCAACCAGGCATAATGTGAGGGAAACCAGGCAACATTCCAAAGTGCTCAAAGAGGCCAAAAGCCCAGGTCTAGGGCATCATCTCGGACTGGGGGAACACTGGGCAACACAGCCTTTCCCGGACTTTTAATCCGGTTGGCAGGGTTCGAGTCCCTGGCGGCCCACACCCATTCCTGGCGGCCCACAGCCCAATTACGGGCTATCAGTGGATTCTCCCTAGCCCCAACTCATTCTAATAATGGATCTCCTTCAGCTTCGTGTTCTCCAGGCTTTGCACCCGATTTCGGCAATCACCCTCAGCCCTGATACGGGGGGTCCAACCTCTTGAACATCGGGAAGTGTCTGACATTGCTCGTAGCGAGATCGGCCCCGAGCTGCTCGGCAGTTGCCGCGACGACAAGGTCCGGGCTGCTGATCCCCGGATGGCTCTTTCTCCATTTGCGCCCAAGATCCCCGGCCCGTCGCGCAATGGGCTCGTCAAGTGCGACCCAATGAAGCTGCATAAGGAGACGCTCCGCGGGCCCTCGCTCGGCGCTTCGCAAGCCTCGCATCACCTCAACTCGCGTGATCTCGCTGCAGGCAGGCACGTCCTCGAGCCTTTCGACATAGCCCACGGCGGCAGACAGTCCGCGAAGGATGTCAATGATCACAGAGGTATCCATGACTGTGCTCATGAGCGTCGCCGACGCTCGATCTCTTCCTGACGGCGAACGTCCAGGGCGCGCAGCGCCTCAACGTAGCTCTTCCCATCGGGCAAGTAATGAGCGCTTCCCGCCGCGGCATGCACGGCCGCTCTAAATCGGTCGAGGCGGAGCCTTTCGTCTGGCGAGCCCTTGAGGTAAGTGTCAATCGCCTCCCTGATCAGAGTTGACTTTGTCACTCCAGCCGCAGCGGCGCGCTTTGCCAGCGATTCGTCCTGCTCCTCGTCGACATAGATTTGCGTCCGTTTCATGATGTATGAGTATACATCATCTGAGCTAGAAGGAAGTTTGGCGGTGGACCGCTTCGCCTCTCGCGCGCCGGACCCAACGGTTCCGTTGCAGCTTGGAGCTCGGTAGCCGGGCCCGAGAATGCAATGAACGGGCCGCCCAGAGGGCTCGAAGTACCGGCCGTATCCAGTCACCGCTCCAGTCTGTAGGGGACACTCGCCACAACCACTCCACCCTCGAACAGCAGATGCCGCTTGACGACAAGGGCCGTCTGGCCATGAAGCACCTGATGCCGTCGCTTCCGAACGACAAACTCGGGTATCACAACGGTCACGACTCTGCTTGTCCCGTCGGGTCGGAACTGCCGCACGTATTGGGTCAGACTGCTTCCGATCTCGCGAAACGGTGCGTCTTCTATCTCGAGAGGTAAGGGCACGCCTTTCCTGATCCAATCGTTGCCAAGCTTCTCAGACCCTTCGGGGTCAAGCCCAAAGGAAACGGCTCTAATATCTGTCGGTCGAAGCGACTCGCCGTACCTGATCGCCTGCATCGTCCCCTTATGAACCCCCGCCACGAGCACCACGACGTAGTTCCTGGCGGCCTCATTAGCTTTCTCCTTATCCGGGTCAATCTCCTCTTTGACGATCGGGATGTCTAGAACCTGAATGCCGGGCTCATGAAGCAATGAGGCCTTGAGACGATGCTTGCCAGGTCTGCGCAGGATCTCAACCAGCCCCCTTCGCTCGAGGATCTCCGGGATTACCAGCGTCAGGAAGTAGTGTTGAGGCAGACGAATCCTCTCAGCTCGAAGGTGTGCCTTGATGTCATCGGAGATAGACCGCTTTCGGCCGTCGAGCACCCTCAAGGGAATCTCCGGAGCAATCCCTTTCCATGGAGCGACGTTTGTGCGATCGAACGTAACTGCGGTTACGTCACGGGGTCGCACAGCGCGCGCGTAGCCCACGGCTCGGGCGGTAGCCGCATCGACGCGGCTCACCAGAATGATGAAGTGCTGGCTGTCCAAGCGATGCCCTGGCGAAAGCGCTTCCGGATGAGCAAGCTGTTCGGCCACGCTGCGGTAGTGGCGCCCTACTGAAGCCATAATGAAGATGATCACAGGTATCGCGCTGACGACGATCCATGCGCCACCGAAGAACTTCGTGGTCACCACGACGAAGAACACAACGCCCGTAACCATTGAGCCAAAGCCGTTGACAAGAGCGCGGTGCTTCCATCCGGTCTCTCCAGTCTTGCGCCAGTGGACGACCATGCCCGCCTGCGACAACGTAAAGGATATAAAGACACCTACGAGGTAGAGCTGAATGAGTCGGTTGAGGTCTGCTTTCAAGATCACTATCAGAAGTGACGCGAGGACTGCCAGAATCACAATGCCGTTGGAGAACACGAGCCGGTCACCACGGTTCATGAATTGGCGGGGCATAAACCTGTCCTTCGCCAGGATCGATGACAATCGTGGGAAGTCCTGGTAGGCGGTGTTCGCAGCGAGGATCAGGATACCGGCGGTCATCACTTGCACGATGTAGAACATGATCCCGCCTCCAAAAACCACGTGTGCGATCTGGGCGACGACCGTTCGCTCGGACTCCTCGGTGTAGACGACGCCCGTGTGGTTGGCCAGCCACGAGAGTCCGAGAAACATCGAGATGGACATCACCCCCATCATGGTGAGTGTCTTTGCAGCATTCTCCGACTGTGGGTAGCGGAACGCCGGGACGCCGTTGGACACGGCCTCGACCCCAGTCAACGCTGTTGTCCCGGCGGAAAAGGCTTTGAGGATGAGAAAGAGCGTGAGCGGAGAGTCCTTTAGATTCGTGCCTGCGCTTTCGGCGAGCGGGCAACCTCCGAGACACCTTACGAAGCCGGTTCCAAGGAGGAGATAGATCGAGATGACAAAACCGTAGGTGGGGATCGCAAAGAGCGTCCCGGATTCCTTTGTGCCTCGCAGGTTCATCAACGTAACAAAGGCAACGAAGCCGACGGCAATCTCGATCTCATAGTCGGCGAGGCTCGTCGCAGCCGACACGATGGCATCGACCCCTGCTGTGATCGACACAGAGACGGTGAGCACGTAATCGATGAGGAGAGCGGCCGCTGCGAGCAGGCCGGGGTAGGTGCCGAGGTTCTCGTGGGCAACGATGTACGCTCCACCCCCATTCGGGTAGGCGCGCACTGTCTGCCGGTAGGACACGACAACGGTGGCGAGCAAGATGGCTACTGCAAACGATATCGGTTTGACGAAGCTCAGGGCCGCGCCACCGGCGGCTCCCAAAACCAACAAGATCTCTTGGGTTGCATAAGCGTTCGAGGAAAGGGGATCGGAGGAAAAGACCGGCAAGGCAAGGACCTTGGGCAGAAGCGTGTGCTCTAGCTCCTCGGTCGCTAAGGTGCGCCCGAGAAGAAGTCGTTTGAGCGACTGGCTCGTGATCATGGCTGGGTCACCCGCCTTGAGGACCGGGAACGACCTCATATGACGGTTCATTCATCATCAGTTGCTTCTTATCGCCCACGGTGGGAAGACCGGTCGCAATGAAGCCCATCCCCGGAGTCACATGAAGGTCTGAGAACGAAGTTCGATCCGTCCATCTCGCCGTGATGCACCCAGTCCCATCGTTGATGAAGGCCTCGACCGATCTATCACGGGGATCGATTCGTACGCTTTGGATCACACCTGCAAAACAGCACGGCCAAGTTGGATCAATCCTGGCTATCGGAGTTACGCTCGCGACGCCCGACGACCACGCCCTCAGCTTGCGCATCGCGACCTCCTCTGGGCAATCCAACAGCCCTGCCAACAGTCGCCTTAACCGCGCCACCACCCCGTCTGCCCTCGGACGGCGTTGAGATTCTGGTTCCTTCATCACCATTTAAGTCTGAGGGACAAGGTGCGAGACAGAGCCTCCGGATGCGTAAGGATTCCGTAAAGACTCGAGAGAGTTGGTCTGCCCATCATCCCAAGACCGGTGGGAATGGACTCCGGCTTGGCAAGCGAAGATTGAGGCCCATGATCCAAGAACCCCACTCAAAGAGGAGGCGCTCCCTGCGGCGGGCGGTGGTGCTCGCCGTGCTGCCTCCAGGCACGGTCACGCTGTTGGCTTTCTTCCCCGCCGAGATTTCTACCGCCAGCGCCGCCCTCGCCTACGTGCTGGCCGTGGTAGTGGCTGCGGCCCTGGGCGGACGTGGGGCAGGTCTGCTGGCTTCGGTTGTGTCCTTCCTTCCTCTCAATTACTTCTTCACGGACCCAAAGGGGACCCTTGCGGTCGACAAGAGCGAAGATCTGGTCGCTTTGGGTGTTTACCTCCTGGTCTCGTCACTTGTTGGGACCCTGCTTTCGACGGCGATCTCTCATCGGGCTCGGGCGGAACGCCGAGAGAAGGAAGCGCTGCTCCTTCACCATCTCGGCACGCGATTGCTTTCCGGCGAACGCATAGAGCTGGTCCTGGAGACGTTCGCTCGCGCGCTAATGGACCTCTTTAGCTTGGCAAGGTGTGAGATAAGGACCGAGGTGACGGAAAAGGTCACCATAGGGGAAGAGGTAGACGAAAAAGCCAGACCCAACACCGATGTCGTTCCGATGATTACCGATGGACGCCAGGTGGGTTCGATCTCGTTGACGCCCGCCGACCCAGGTGCGATTCTCGGGCCCGAAGAGCGAGAAGTGCTGCAAACCTTTTCCGGCCAGATGGGGCTTGCGCTGGCGCGCATAGCCCTGGCTTCCGAGGCTCAGGCGGCGCGTTTGGCAGCAGAATCGAATAAGTTGCGCGCTGCCTTGTTTTCCTCAGTCACACACGATCTGCGGACTCCGCTCGCGTCCATAACGGCCTCCGTGACCAGTCTGCTGGACCCGACTGTCAGTTTTACGCCCCACGATCGTCGCGAGTTACTCGAGACCATTCACCACGAGACTGAGCGACTGAACCGGCTGGTCACCAACTTCCTCGAGCTTTCCCGCCTTCGCGCTGGCTCCTTAGCCAACAAATCGCCCGGTGCCATTGACGAGATTATCGAATCCGTGTTGGCACGGATGGAAGCGCAACTGAAACTGCATGCCATAAGACTGAAGATTCGTGACGACTTGCCTGATGTCCCGATGGACATGGTGCAGATTGATCAGCTCTTGACAAACGTCCTTGAGAACGCGGCGAAGTTCAGTCCCTCGGGGAGCGAGATCGGCATCTCTGCCACCCGCTGGCAGAATGTAGTCCGTGTTCGCGTCACCGACCAGGGGTCTGGCGTGCGACCAGATCAGCGAGAGCAGGTTTTCGAGCCATTTGTCGGCGATCGCAAGGGAGACGGCTCGGGAGCAGGACTTGGGCTCTCAATCGCCCATGCGATCGTGGTCTCCCATGGGGGAAGGATCTGGCTCGAGGGAGCGCCGGGTGGCGGCACGGCCGTAACCTTCGATCTGCCAGTAGGGAAGTAGCTGCTCAATGCGTGTCTTGATCGTAGACGATGATTCCCAGATTCTGCGAGCGGTTGGTACCAGCTTGCGTGCCCGGGGAATTGAGGTGCTTACCGATATGGACGGAGAAGCCGGCTTGGAAACCCTGCGCACGGAGCCTGTGGACCTGTTCATTCTCGATCTGGGACTGCCCGGCATCGACGGGCACGAAGTTATACATCGGCTTCGGACCTGGTCGCAGGTTCCTGTGATCGTGCTATCTGTTCACGAAGCACATCAAGAGAAGATTGCGGCCCTTGACGAAGGCGCAGATGATTATGTCGTCAAGCCCTTTGCCATGGAAGAGCTACTGGCGAGGATCAGAGCCGTAAGAAGGCGCTCCGAGTCAGGGGACACTTCGTCCATCTTGCGTTTCGCCGGCCTTGAACTGGATCTTGCCAGGCAATCGGTGTCCCTGGAAGGCGACCGAATCCACTTGACCCCTACCGAGTATCGACTGCTGGAGGCAATGGCAACGCACCCTGGCAAATTGCTTACGCATCGGTGGCTTCTACAGGAGGTCTGGGGGCCGAACTACGGGGAGGAATCACAGTACCTTCGGGTCTACGTTCGGCAGCTCAGACAGAAACTCGGCGACGATCCTGTAAGGGGGAGGTTCATCCTGACTGAGCCGGGCCTCGGATACCGGTGGAAAGAGGAACCTGTGCATCGGTAAGTAATCGGCACTTCCGGCCGAGCCGCGCACGGCGGCTCTAAATCGGTCGAGACGGACCCTTTCTCTCGGCACTTGGGACTGCTCAGGACCCTGGAGACACCTTCTGACTAGATTGCAAGTGCTCTAAAGTAAACTGTCCTGTCGACACTATTGAGAGACGGGAAATCCGCGGGCCATGCGTGTGAGCGTTGCAGAGAGGGTTCTTACCCGCGAGCGAAGGTATTCATGGGATCTCATAACGCATCTCGTCGCACGTGAATTCCGCCTTCGCTACCGGCAGGCGACCCTGGG